>CAZIFW010000035.1:0-22540 GCA_964538275.1 uncultured Bacteriovoracaceae bacterium | reverse complement strand
GGGTTGTTTTTAAGTTTCTGTTGCGCCACACGTTTGCGAACTTGTAACTCAGGAGTGAGGTACTTGTCCGGAACGTTTAAAAGTTCGAGATCTTCGAGCTCTTCTTTTTTCTTAGATTTTTGATCTAAGTTGGCTTTGATGTTTTTTCTGGCTGCATCATCTTTAAAAAGAGTAGGAAGAATTAAATATTCTCCCGTAACGTCTCCAGTTGGAATCGTAATTTTGGCAAGTGCAGGGAGAGTAAATAATAAACTCGTCCCTAAAAGTATTTTATTTTTCATACTTAGTACCCCGCAATATTAAACATGTAAGAAACGCCGGTCATGAATTGGAAGTTGTTTTGCAATACTTTTTTGGCAGCAATAGGAACAGCACCAGGGCCGCCAGAAGTAGTGGCCGCGTATTTTGCTTGATAGATATTATTTCTAACTTCCGTAGTCCACGCGAAATTTTTAGAGAGAAATACTCTAATTCCTAAATTAGCTAAGCTACCAATTGCTGTTTGACTGTCGCCCTTCTTTTGGGCTCCAGCTCCACTTGCGGGTTTGTTAAATGTTGAGTCCATTGTGAGAACTGAGACGCCAAGGCCTGCATAGATATCAAAGTGAATGATGCGACTTCTGAACCATGCAAATTTTCCGTAAATGGGGTTCCAAATAACTCCAAGTCCACCAAAAAACTTTGGTTGCAAGAATTCTTTCGTAGAGGCGAAGTTTGATTGTGTAAGAAAGTTCTCTAATTGTTCTTTTTCGTTTGTATCCGAGTTAATAGAGTAGTTTCCAAACCCTTGAATTCCCCAGTACTCGCTGAAGTAGTAAGCAGAACGTAAGCCAAAGCTATATGTGTTATAAAACGCCGTTGCAGACGTCATACCAAGGTCTACTCCTAACTCTAAGCGACCTTCCTTGTTATATTTACGATCTTGAATAACGAGGACTTTGTTGTCGTCTCGTTCAAAAAGTTCTTTGTCCCAAACATCTTTGGCTGAAAAGTCACCGGACTTTTCGGCTGCTTGAGGAGCCGCAACTTCGCCACTTGCTGCAGGTGCAGGTGCTTTGGCTGCTTCAACTTTTGCTGATTTTGCGTCCTTAACATCAACCTTGCTGGCTAAAGTAGGAGCGCTGCTTGAAGCAGCACCAGCAACGGCGGGGGTTGCTGTCGCAGCTGCTTTTTTAGCATCTTGTGCGTGTGATATGGAAAAGACAGTGAAAAGGGCTGTTGTTATCAAATACTTCTTGTGAAATCTCATACTTACTAGGCTACCTCCAAAATTTTGACCTATGTGGTTTTATTCTCCGTAATCCGCACAGATAACTCGTTGCAAAAACTTAGGCCTCATCTGATATGTGTCTCGAAAAAAACTCTTTATAGGACTAGCTTAAGTCGCACGATGAAAATTCATGAGCATCAAGCCAAAGAGTTATTTTCCGAAGCCGGCATTCCCGTTCCTACGGGAAAGGTCGCATTCACAGTTGATGAAGCGCGCTCCGCTGCCCAAGAACTTTTCAACAAGGGAAATTCCCTTGTTGTTGTAAAAGCTCAGATCCACGCTGGCGGCCGAGGTAAGGCCGGCGGTGTTAAGCTCGCTCGCTCCGTTGACGAAGCTGCACAGTGTGCACGCGAGATTCTTGGCAAGAAACTCATCACTCCTCAAACGAGTGCTGAGGGCCAAGAAGTCCGCCGCCTGTGGGTAGAAGCTGGATCCCAGATTGAGAAAGAGTTTTATCTATCCGCTATTGTGGATAGAAAAAGCCAGTCTATCAGTGTCCTCGCCTCAGCCGAAGGTGGAATGGACATCGAGGAACTTGCGCACAAACATCCTGAAAAGATCCTCAATTTTTCGCTGGATACAATCATTGGCCCTAAACTTTTTCATGGAAGAAAACTCTCCCAATTTTTAGGACTCGGTGAATCTCACACTAAGGAATGTAGCAGCTTTTTGACGAAGATTTATGAATTTTTCTGGAAGTGGGATGCTTCTATGGTTGAAGTCAATCCTTTGGCGCTTGTGAAAAGCCCCGAAGGTTCAAAGCTTATGGCATTGGATGCCAAAGTAAATTTCGATGAAAATGCGATGTTTAGACATCCTAAGCTCAAAGAACTCTTTGATCCTTTCGAGGTCGACCTCAAAGAATTGGAAGCTTCTAAATACGATCTTAACTTTATCGCACTGGACGGAAGCATTGGTTGCATGGTGAACGGTGCCGGTCTTGCAATGGCAACAATGGACATTGTGGAAGTCTATGGGGGTTCGCCTGCGAACTTCCTGGACGTTGGTGGTGGAGCAGACGCTACTAAAGTGCGCGAAGCATTCAAAATCATTTTGAGCGATCCCAAAGTAAAAGCCATTTTTGTAAATATCTTTGGAGGCATCATGAAGTGTGATGTCATCGCAGAAGGAATCATTGCGGCAAGCAAAGAGATTCAACTTAAGGTGCCTTTGGTTGTAAGGCTTGAAGGAACAAATGTTGAGAAGGGTCGTGAGATGCTTCAAACAAGTGGATTAAAAATTGAAACCGCTGCCAGCATGGCAGAGGGCGCAGAAAAAGTAGTTAAAGCCGCAAAGGCTCAGGCTTAAGGAGAAGAGCAGATGTCAGTACTTGTAGGAAAAGATACCGTCCTTATCACTCAGGGAATTACCGGAAAGTCTGGTCTCTTTCATAGTCAGCAGTGCCGTGATTACGGAACAAAAGTTGCGGGTGGGGTAACTCCTGGTCGCGGTGGTCAAACTGTAGATGGGTTTCCAGTATGGGATTCTGTTGAAGAAGCTGTTAAAAAAAGCGGCGCTAATGTGAGCATGATATTTGTGCCACCACCTGCCGCAGCCGATGCCATCATAGAGGCATTCGAGGCAGAAGTTCCGTTGGTTGTTGCCATCACAGAAGGCATTCCTGTTTTGGATATGTTGAAAGTTAAAAAATTCTTGGATTTGAAAAATTTTGACCGCAAACAAGCGGGTAAAGATATCTTTCGTTTAATTGGTCCAAACTGCCCTGGGATTATCACTCCTGGTGCTGCAAAAATTGGAATTATGCCGGGTTATATTCACCGCCCTGGAAAGGTGGGAATTGTATCTCGTTCAGGAACTCTTACCTATGAAGCTGTTCATCAAGTAACTCAAATGGGTATGGGCCAGAGTACTTGTATTGGAATTGGTGGAGACCCCATTCAAGGAATGAACTTTATCGATGCACTTGAACTTTTTAATAACGATCCCGGCACTGAATCCGTTATCATGATTGGTGAAATCGGTGGAAGCGCCGAGGAAGAAGCCGCTGCTTGGATTAAAAAGAACATGAAGAAACCCGTTGCGAGTTTTATCGCAGGTCAAACAGCACCTCCAGGTCGCCGTATGGGCCATGCGGGCGCAATCATTTCTGGAAGTGGTGGAACGGCAGCTTCAAAAGTTGCAGCACTCAGCGCAGCTGGAGCTGTGATTGCTAAAACTCCTTCGGATATGGGAACTGCGCTCAAACAAGCGATGAAGTAATAAGTTTTCTAGGCCGTATAAGTTTTTAATTTGTGCGGCTTCTTTTAATTTATTTTATTCTTTAATGGGCGCAGATGTTTTGTCGCCATTTTCAAAAGATTTTAGAAATTCTTTATATTCTTCACTGTTCATGGGCTCTAAGCTGTGACTGATCTGACTTTTATAACTCTCATCAACGGCACTTGGGTTTCGTATTGGGGCTGTATTAGAACTTCCAACTTCGGGGCTTTGTTGCTGGAGAGCAACGGGTACAGAATTCTGCTCGTGAGTTTCTTTAACTTGCTCGGAATCCTTTATGATTTTGGGTGCTTCTTTTTCTGCATGAAGCATCAGAGGAAAAGTAAAAGAGGCCATAAGCAACATACATCCAATATTTTTCTTCATTCTTATATTTTAAATTCTGAGTGGACTTAGTTTTATGAAGATTACGTTAAGGAAGGGGCGCTTTTGCTGCTATCGCGTTTTAATTTACGTTTGGTGTAAGCAATTGCGTGACGTGAGGGTCGATTTTGATTGTTGTAAGCCAATTGAGTTGCCATCATTTTTGAAAACATTTCTAAAAGGTGCGGAACGGGTGAATCTAAGAGTTCTAAGACTTCACTTATGGCTTCTAAGGTGCTGTAGCAGTCAGGACGAGGTTGTTTGCGAACAACAAAGCGAGAAAGGCTACTGGGTACAAAAGAAATTCTTGGAATGCTTTGTAATTGCGGAGTTCGGTAAAGCATTTTCTTAGCAAGATGCCAGGTACCATCTAACACAATAAGTACATTTTTCTTCTCGCTCGATAAAGTTTGCTTTCGTTCAGAAAGAGTCATCGTCGAAAGATTTTGACTTTTTTCTCCTGGAAAAAGTAACAAAGGCGAAATGCTTTTATCTGATAGTAGTTTCGCTAAGGGCTCTGAATTTCTAAAATCTGCTCCCACCCAAAGCTCGCTATTCTTTAAACATTGATGAGCAAGACGTCCTGTCCCTATGGGATGTTTAAATTCTAAAGGGTGCATCAAAATCAATATTTTAGGATTGCTATTCATTGGGCGCAAATCAGAACAGTAACAGGTGATAGTGGGTTTTTTGCAACTTAAACAACGAGATCGTAGGGGTGCTGCTTCAAGTTCTGATTTACGTTGAAGATATTTTTGCACGGCTGGTGTCATGTTGCTTTAGTTCATCATACCTAGGATCTTCGTAATCACAAATATGCTCGCACATACTGACTGTAGTCTCAGAGATGCATTAGGCTCTAGGTTGTGAATAGAACTGTCTACACTGAGGATGCAATCGCTTGGCTTAAGGCACACGCAATTGATCCCAAAGCTTGCTTTGTTGCTTCTCTTCCAGATGTTTCTGAGTTTCCTCACTTTACTTTAATGGAATGGAAGGAATGGTTTGTAGATACCGCAAGCCTTATACTTTCGCGTTGTGCAGACACTGCGTTCACGCTTTTTTATCAAAGCGATATAAAAGTTGAAGGTGCTTGGGTCGATAAAGGTTTTCTCTGCATGAAAGCAGCTGAAAAAATGCAGCACGAACTGCTTTTTCACAAAATAATCTGTCGAGCTCCTGTAGGCACTATCACTTTTGGTCGGCCAGCTTATTCGCATTTATTGTGCTTTTCTAAATCTCTGCGACTGACTGACCTCTCTCAAAGTACAGCCGATGTTTTCAATGAGCCGGGAGAAAAAACCTGGGCGCGGGGAATGGGTATAAAAACTGCTTGCGCTATTGCTGAATTCGTAGCCAAACAAAGTGATTGCACTCGAATCATTAATCCCTTTTGCGGTGAGGGAAGTATGCTTGCAGCTGCCAATCACGTGGGACTCGAAGCCATAGGTATTGAACGAAGTGCAAAGCGTGCAGAAAAAGCTCGAAAGTTGAGCGTTCACCCTGACGGAAAATCTTGGGATGCATAAAGAATTTGTAATGTATGAAGTGAGAGCTTTTTAGCTCAATCGCTCATTTTAAGTTGTGATACTTTTAGATTTAAAAATCATCTTTCGGATCGCCCGGGCAATTTAATCTGGCTCTAAAAATTCCCAAAAGGCTGGGATTATATGCTCCACCGTTTTTCTCTTGGCTTGGGCCCAGATTTTCTAAATTTCCTTTGTCGATAGTAAATAGAGGTTTGGAGTTTAATCTTTTTAGCGGCAACGATGGCTCGCCTGGAGGATCTTCGCAAAGGTAAATTTCTAGGTTACCTGTTTCTGGATTTACTATATGCTCGTAAGTGAATTCACTTGTGGGAATTGTCGGTGTTTCCTGAGAATTCCCCGTCGAATAAATCGCAGCAGAGTATGCCATCATCTTTGCCATCCGAATATCTTGAATTAGAGCGAGCGGAAAGAAGTTTTTACTCCTAAGTCCTTCGCTCTTAATTCTATCTACATTTATCCTTTCAGTAGCAAGTCTTGACTCGTGATGGGCTTTAACGAATTTTTGGGCTAAATCGGGACGATGGAAAATAAGCGAGGGGTAGCTTTTCTTTAGTGCTTCTAGTGATGCTTCAACGCCTTCGCCTTGATAGTACCTTAGTGTGTCCTCTTCAAATTGACGAAGTTTAATCTCGTCGCTCAAGCCTCCTGGGCCGTTTTGTTTGGACACTACTGAGGGTTTAAATTCTGTAAGATGAGTTCTAATTTCTGATGTAACGGAATCAATAATTTGAGCAGTCTCAGAGGCTCTTTTTTTATTTAAATCCATGAGAGGCGCAACCTGGTCAATGCTTTGTTTTAAATCCTCAGAAAAATTTGTTGTAGGGATGAGAATCTCCATAGCAAACTCGTTTTGGTAGTTGATAGCATTTTCAATTTTGATCCCAATCATCTCTCCCGTTCTTCTATAGTCTGAAAGTTGTTTCCTTAGATCTGCGCACTCTTGCTGACTTAGCTTAATATGACCCGTTTCTAGAAAGCGGTTGATAAGTTCTGAAATGTTTGTTGCTTCTTGAGGAGGACGATCTGCTACGAAGAAATCACAGAGTGGCTCATACTTGGTATTTGAAACGTTACCCGCAACATAATACTTTCCGAGTTCATCAACAGCGATTTTATGGCCAAGTTCACCGTCTACTAAAAAAACTTCAGTGAGTTTTTTAGTTGCGCCTCCATGTACGTATTCTGCAGTTCCTGAAATAGAGGCTACTGAAATGGGAGTTTGTCTTGGCAAAGAATTTAAAAAACTTTTACGTTCATTCATTCTGTAAACAAATCCATGATCAAAGTGTAAGATGTTCAAATTCACTATGGGGTCTGCTTCACGTGAGCTGTATGTCGAACTCATTCTAAAACCTAGAGCTTTCATTTCTTGAAAGTCATTTGAAGCCTGAGTGTTAATTTTTTCATTTAACTTCTTTAAGGCTGTTGCTTCGGTCTTAGCTTCTTTGTCGTTTTTATACTGAGTGCTGAAATGTTTTCTAAGTCGAACAGTGTAAGCTTTATAAGCTTCAGCATTTGCTTTTATCTGCTGAGCGAGTTTTTGATATTGCTCCAGCTCTTTGCGAGCTGGGCTCTCAACTTGCTTAAAAAGTTCAGAACTAGCTTTTTCTAAATTAGCACCCGTACCCAAACTCCTTAAGTAGTCTAAGGCGTTAGCCGTGCCGGTGTTGGCGGCAGCGAAGGGATAGGGCTCTGTTTTGCTGTCGGTCTTTTGCAAGAGCTTGGGGCAAAATAAACTCGTTAAATCTTCTTTATCGCGAAGAGGGGATGCGGCTTCTCCAGCCGATTGCGTATCTAAAGGCGGCTTTTCTTTTTGGTGCTTTAGGATGTCGGAATATTGCTGAAAGCGGTCCTTTCTCGATTCCTTTGTAGTTCTTGAGGCATGCAATGAATTCAGTCCAACCGGGACAGTAGAGAGCGCCATGGCTAGAGACATGAGCGCGCGTGGACGGAGAGCCATAACGATTTATCGGGGAATTTCTTAGAACTTATAGGGAATTTTGAAATGTTAAGTTTGGGTAAAGACCTCAAAAAAAGTCTAAGGTCATTGGTGAGTACGCTTAGTAGCTTAGCCTTACAGAGCGCTTAAGAGTTCCGTGACTATAACGAGGTGCGCAGGGACTTAACCTTTTTTAAGAGCAGGTAGTTTCCTGACATTTGCTGGGAATTAGAATAGCTTTCATTACTTCAGGAGGGTTTTTTATATGAAAAAATTATTGGGTATGGCAGTTCTTATGTTTGTTGTGAGTGGGGCTGTTGCTGCACCTTGGGCAAACATAGATAAAGCAAAAACTATTAAGTTAGCTACTGAAGGGGCTTTTCCTCCCTTCAACTTTTTCAAAGGCAAAGAGCTTACGGGTTTTGAAGTTGAGTTAGGCACAGAAGTATCAAAAAAACTGGCTGTAAAAAACGAATGGAAAACAACTCCTTTTGATTCTCTCTTAATTGGATTGAATCAAGATCGCTATGATCTCGTGATCGCTTCTCATGGAATTACTGCAGAACGTGCAAAAGCTGTAGACTTTACTAAACCTCACTACTGCACAGGTGGAATTATTATTTCTCACGCAGGTGGTCCTAAGACTGCTGCTGATCTCAAAGGCAAAGTAGTTGCTGTTCAAGTGGGTACAACTTATCTTGAGAATGTAAAAAAGATTCCTGGAATTAAAGAAGTTAAAACTTATCCTAAAGATACAGACGCTCTTCAGAATCTTATGTCTAAAAGAGTGGATGCTTGGGTAACAGATAAGTTCGTGGCTCTTGAAGCTGTTAAAAATAATGCAAAAATGGGTCTCCAAGTTGGAGATCTCGTGTTTCAAGAAGAAATTGCGATGGCAGTGGCTAAAGGAAATACTTCTTTAAAAGATAAGGTAAATGCTGCTCTTGATGAAATGAAGAAAGACGGAAGCTATCTTAAAATCAGTCAGAAATATTTCAATCAAGACGTTTCTTGTAAGTAGTGGAAAAAACGGAGTGCCTAATCTTACAAATGATATTAGGCACTCGATTATAAAATGAAGCAAAATACCGGAGTGGATTCATCCACCGCAGTTTCAAAACTTCACCCAACAGCTTGGCTCTTTATCTTATTGGGAGCAGGGGCTGTTGGTTTTTACTTTCTTTTTGTCATTTTAGCCTTTCTCTTAAAACTTGCTCCAGAGCCTATTGGTTCGAGGGCAGATTTGTTTGTAGAGGGGGCTCGCACTACCCTACAGCTCACGCTTTATTCAGGAGCATTAGGTTTGTTAGTGGGAATTGTCGTGGGTCTTGCGAAGTTAAGTAAGGCTCCTTGGTTGCGATGGCCAGCAGACACTTTCATTTGGCTGCTTAGAGGCACTCCATTACTCGTTCAAATTATGTTTGCTTATTATGCTCTTCCAGCGCTCGTGCCAAGTCTTCGTTTAGAGGAATTTTCAGCATGTGTGATAGCTCTTGCGTTTAACGTAGGTGCCTACAACGCTGAAGTTATTCGTGCAGGGATTCAAGCCATACATAAAGGTCAAACAGAAGCTTCACTAAGTTTGGGCTTAACTAAGTTTCAAACTTTACGTTTTGTGGTTTTACCCCAAGCTTTAATTATTGTGGTTCCTCCGTTGGTGAATAACTTAGTTGCTTTGCTTAAGGACAGCTCCTTAGCTTCTGCCATTGGTCTTTTAGAACTTACATTGGCTGGAAATAGAATTTCTTCTGAAACTTTTTTACCCGTCCCTGTATTAACAGCTGTTGCGATTGTTTATTTATCGCTCACAACAGGAGTAACCATTTTTACACATTTTCTTGAACGGAGACTCAAGCAATGAGCAGTGAAGAAATAGTAGTAGCCCGCGATGTTGTGAAGAGCTACGGAACATTTAAGGCACTTAGGGGCGTTTCATTAAATGTTAAAAAAGGTGAAGTTGTTGTGGTTCTTGGTCCTTCTGGATCAGGGAAGTCTACTTTTATTCGAACACTTAACGGTCTTGAAGAGTTTCAAGATGGATCTATAGTTATTGACTCTCTTCCCTTGAATAATTTGCAAAACTTACAAGCCATTCGACGTGAAGTAGGTATGGTGTTTCAAAGTTTTAATCTTTTTCCGCATCTGAGCGTATTAGAAAATATTTTGTTAGCTCCCATGAAAGTAAAAAAGTTATCTCGCACCCAAGCTCATCAAGTAGCTATGGATTTACTAAAACGAGTAGGTATTGAAGAGCAATGTAACAAATATCCAGCAGAGCTTTCTGGTGGGCAGCAGCAACGTGTGGCAATAGCGCGAGCACTTGCTATGCAGCCTAAGCTTATGCTTTTTGATGAGCCAACAAGTGCCTTGGATCCAGAAATGATTGCTGAGGTTTTAGAGGTTATGAAAGAACTTGCTCGCTCTGGAATGACTATGATTGTTGTGACACATGAGATGGGTTTTGCGCGAGAAGTTGCAGATAGAGTGGTGTTCTTTGATTCTGGTCAGATAGTAGAAATCGCTTCGCCCAAAGTTTTTTTTGAAAATCCATCGAGCGAGCGTTCTAAGTTATTTCTAAGTCAAATCCTTCATCGCAATTAGCGACTTAGCTCCTGAATAGAAGGAGCCAGATCGCCATATATCGTCTCGTATGAAAAAGGAGCACCTGCGCTTAGCAAAAAGTGAGAAAGTGCTTCAGTAAGATCTTCTGAATTTAAGGGCGCTTCGAAGCTGCTTGTGGAGGCTTCAATTTCAATCATATTTTCTGCAGGAAAAAAATATTCAACAGAATTTTTTGATGTATCATTATTATGAGTTGTCTTCCAGTTCGTTTCTTCCAGTCGAGCGATGAGCGTTCCCGCACGAATAGAAACCCATTCAGAAATAGTGTTAGGACTTAGAGTTTTGAGTTCTTCACCCTTTTCAAAGGCAAGTTGTTGTTTGGAAACATAAATATTAAAAGCGTTTTTAATAAAAGCACCGTTGGCTTTAAATATGTGTTGCATGGGGAGGGGGATACTTTTGTTAATCTGTATTGAGGTAACTTCTGTTTGTGGGCGCAAGAGACTACCCGTACCTCGAGTTCCTACGCCATCGCTGTAGGCAAGGCAGATAATAGATAATCCTAGTAAGTGAGAGACTTTGTATAAATATTTTTTCATAAGGCTTCCTTTTTGTTGAGGCGAAATGCTTGGACACCAAGTGCAAAGACATGACGTTTAGAGCTTCCTTTTTTAGCTAGTTTTACAACGTTATCTAGATAGTCATTTGTGAGTTCTTTGAGTTTGGGAATATCTTTTTCATCAAATGCAAAAACTTCAGTTGCAAAAACTCTTTCCTGATTGCTTTGTTCTTTTTGAGCTTCATCGGCTTTTTGAAAAAGCTGTCGAGTGTATTTTTGCAATGCTTCGCTCGGAACTTGAGTGGATACCATCACGTCTTTATCTACAGAACTCAAAGTGCCATTGGCCTCAGACTTCAAGAGATTTAGGCGTTTTAAGCGTTCAACCGCTTGAACAATTTCAAATGCTGGAACATTTAGCATTCTAGAGAGTGTGAGCGCATTTACTTCATGGCTCAGTTCACATGAAGCCAATATGGCAGAGTGGTACCAGTCCGAAACTATTTTAAAGAAATCAACGTTCAAGTCTACGGTAGGGCGTTGGCGATGTTTCTGGCCTATGCGATCTTGAATCATTGATTTAGCTTCAGGATTGCGACAACGTTCGTATGAACAAACTTCAGTGAAATAATCAGCTTCTTTGCTTTTGAGTTTTAAACGACTGATAACACGCAAAGTTGCATCTTCTGATAATTTTTTTCGGCCTTTAAGAACTTCACAAAGTCCTGAGGGACTAAAAGAGAGATCGCGTGCGAATTTTCGCATCGAGTATCGTTTGTTCTTTTCTTGTCTCTGCTGAAGGCAAAGAGTGAGAAATTCACGGCTACTTGTGCAGTCTAGTAATTCCATTTTTTGTTCCATTCTTTAGCGCGCCTCAGTGTTCGCTCTTTATTAGCAGCTGTTCGCTTAACGCGCAATATAAAAGTTCAATTCTCTTCTTAAGTGCCTTTGGGAAGAGTGTTTAAACTCGCAGAAATATTCTCAAAAAGTGGTTTGCAAAGTGAATAGCTTTTTCCGCAAGATTGCCAGTTATGCGTATTGTTTTTGGGGCCGTAGTAGCCTCCTTCGTGAAAATAATGTGTCATTTTGCCAAGTTCTAAATTGAGATCTGGGCAAAGAGATTGAAGTTGGTGATACCAAACCAATTCATCAATTTTTCTAAACCAAGTATCTTTTGATTTTTGTGCACGATTTATGTAGCGGCTCATCCAATCGATAGACGCTTCAAGAGCTTTGGGTATATCTTTTTCTACTTGGACATCAAAGTATTCATGCGTTCCACATTCCTTAAGTTGCTGACTGGAAGAATAGTTGTTGAGTTCTAGCACTCGATGAATGAAGTACTTGTGCACTTCCAAGTTTGCATCTTTTGGATGTGGCAAATTGTCTACTTGATCTGCAGAGACTTGGTAGGTTCCAGCATTGGTTTCGTGATCAAAATATGAAGCGATACCACTCTCTGTTCTTTTTTTTACAGCGGCAACGAGTGCTTTTTTTAATACGGCATAGCTTGCTCCATAGTGGCAGGCGCCTTTTTCGCTTTCTTTTCTATGTGGTACAACAGCCACCACGCGTCCACTGCTTTCGCGGCAAGCTAAGTAAGCCATAGTGCCAAAAGTCTCTTCTAATTTGGCTTGTACATCATCTGACTCCCATAGAGCGTAAGCAGCAAAGCGACGGTATAAAAAATATCGTGTATTTTTGGGAATTGATTTTAGACACAAGCTTACTTGAAGGTTTTTGTTTTGTGCCGCTAAAGTTAAATCTTCTATTTTTGCAAAAACTGGATCGAGCTTTTTATTTATAATTGCTGCATCTAACGAATAAAAAACATTTAATGAGAGAATGAACCCGAGCGAAATGGGTTTAAATACACTCGGATTCATTTTTTTCTCCCTAATTTTGAGTGGGTTCAGGAGGAATAGGTAGCTCAGGAAATTCATTTGGCGCTACTACTTCTGTGTCAGAGGCTACAGCGGGAATAAGTGGGTTGGGGTACTGTGCGCGCAATCCTAAACCATCTTGAGTTGTAACTTTAGGGACGCGCTCCTCAGAACGAATAACAACGGGAGGGGGTTGAGGCTTGGGAAACGTACCACTTGTAACTTTGGGTAAACTTCTTTTCTTTGAAGTTGCTTCTTCAGGAAACTCTGGAGGTTGAGGATCTTGAGATTCTTTTCCGCTTTGTTGTACGGGTCCAAAGGTATCAATTTGTCTTTGCAAGCCTTGGGCTCGTTTTGAAGCTCTCTCCATTTCTACAAAGTGTCCGTAAGCGCGAGCTTCGCCGTATGTAGCTCTTTCATTTTCACTGGTTTTTAATCTGTAGCCAACATTTTTAGTACGTTTTTTCCCGTAAAGATCAATGGGAGTCATGGCAACATCGGGAGTGAGTTTTCTAGAAACTCTACCAGTTCCAGCTTCGCGTATGCGAGTTTCTCTTAAGACAGCACTTTCAGTGTATCTAATAAGAACGGTGTTTTCATATGCCATCCATTGACCAACTTTAGGAAGGATTATGCCATCTGCACCCGGGGCAAATGTGTACGTATTGATGAAAGACATCAATGAATTCATTTGTTCTTCTGTGATTCTATCTTCAGGAGCTAAGTGTCGATTGTAGGCAACACGTAATGCACCTGCAAGTGCGCCGAGTCCTATGCCCGTTCCCATATCCATGCCACCTGTGATTTCTGTAACAATTCCACCTGCGACGGCACCACGAATGGCTGCGTCTCTATAATCTGCAAGACTTGAGTAATCCTCGGCTTCCATGAGTTCTCGGTACATGAGTTGTTCTTTACGTTCACCAAAACATTCTCTCGCCATTTTGAATTTTAGTTTCAACATGAGTTTGTAACATTCAGAAAGAGGAGTGAGTTTCCTCAGTTCTGTCTCTGCTGTTTGGCGATCATGGAATTCATTAAATGCTGCTGTAAAATCAGGAATAGGTTCCATGAATAAGGTATTGGCATTAGCGAAAAATTCTAAGCCCTTAGAGTAGTTAACAATTTCTTGCCACTTGTCCGAGGTAAAAACAATCTCACCTTCGGCATCTTCTACAGCATCTTCATTGTAAAGCGGATAAAGGTTGGGGCCTAATATGTTTCCGTCTCTATCTGTAAGAGCAATGTGCGCTGACTTAAATCGGATTTTATTATTAAAGTTGATGTCTGCTCTTTGGTTTTGGAGGGTTCCAGAAATAACATACTGAAGTGCGTGATCATTGGGATAAAGTAACTCGCCACTTGGAAGCATATTGGGATAAGTTTCCAAAACCATTTTAGCGTATGAAGGAAAAAAAGAAGGACGAGCGCCTCTATTGGGATTACCTCCAAATGCTGGATGTTCAGCTAAATATGCCACAAGTCCTGTGTGGGCCACGCTTTGAATGGTGCTTAAGTTAGGATTTTCTCCAATGAGATCACTTAACCTAAAGCCTTTTACTGTAATATCTTCGTTCACCACGTGAGTTGCTAGGCCAGTGAAAAAACTTTCAGTGAGATGTGTTCCGTCTTCAGTTGTAACCGTTGGAATATTCGGTGCTCCATCTGCACCAAAGAAGTCTGGGAGATCTAGGGTTTGGTTTATGCGTGCTCTTTCTGCAGCTTTAACTCGGCGTTGTTCCTCGAGTTGATAGGCTTTTTGTTGAACCAAGTCTTTGCGTGTAGCTTCGCGACTGGTTACTGGAATATTTATATTTGATCGACCCGCATTTCGCTGAGTACCTAAGTCTGTAGGTGCAGGGCTTCGTTTTTCTATTGCACTTGGGTTTTCTGTCGTATCTTTCCGTTTGAATATTTTCTTTAAGAAACTTTCAGCATTAGCGTTTGCGCTTAAGAGTAAGAAAACGAGAGCTCCGATTGAATTCTTTTTGTTAGCCATACTTTTACATCCTTATTGAGAGACGTGCAGAGATAGTCTTTCGATGATGCACCACGCAATTAAAAAGTTCTCAGAGAGCTAACACACTGTTAGTGAACAGCGAACATAAGAGAGAGAAAAAAGCCCCGCACTCTCCCATGAGAATGCAGGGCTTAAGTACTTAGCTTTTAAATTTACTAGTTTTTATTAATTTATTGAACACCTTCCGTGTGAACAACTCCTTCGAGTTCTGAAACTTTAAATTTACCCAAAGCTTCGTCTTCTGAAATTAGAACAGCATCTCTTAGAGAAAAAGGGCCATCGAGTGATTCTGTTTCTAAAGATTTCGCAACGGCTTTGATCTTTAAAAGTTTTTGTGGAGCCTGATAAGAAAAAGAGTTCAACAGTTCGTATCTGTCCTCAAACTTAGTTGTTGCCGGAACAAGGCTTAGTTCAAGTGTAGCTTTTTCTACTACACCGTTAGCCGCTTCATGTTTGGGATAACTTTGGCGTGCAACGACAATGTAGTTACCAACAAGAAGCAAATCAAAACCGTTGGGTGCTCCTTTTTTAATTGTTACACCTACAAGGGGAGTTTGGGCGACGGAAAAAATTTCCACACGGAGTACCTGTGAACTTTCGTCGGGAGTGCCCGTTAATAGGGGAAGGATGGTACCTTCAGGTTTAACTTCTGCAAAAAGTGTTGTGGAAAGAAGGGTGAGTGATAATAGTATTTTTTTCATGTGCACCTCTACTGTTCGGGTTAGAGAAAAAAACCAATCAACACAAGCTTTTGTGAATTACATTTTCTTAATTATTTTCCGGTCCAGCGAATATCAATTTTAATTTCAACCTCTGGATGAAGGCTTTTATGAACTGGACACGCATGTGCCGCCGCTTCAAGGCGTGCTCTCATAGGATGAGTTGCAGGGAGAGGTATTTCAATATCTGCTATGAGCTGCGCAATTCTGCGAGGTGGTGCGGAAGTCATGTGTTTTTGCACCTTACCTTTTGCTCCATCTAAGAGAATTCCGTGTTTTTTTCCTGCAATTGCCATTGTAGTGATCACGCAAGTAACAAGTGCCGTTGCTACCAAATCCGTGGGTGAAAATGCTTCACCTTTGCCTTGATTGTCCAAAGGCGCATCGGTAATGAGTTTTGTTGATGAAGGGCCATGGGTGGAGACACAGCGAAAGTCGCCCGTATAATCAAAAACTATTTCAACCATAACTCTTAATTAGTTCAGAGAGTGATTGTATTCAAATGCGCTTCAAAGAGGACATTCTCTTAAAAGCACTTAATGTAAGGTCTTTTGAGTTTAGCTTTTTTCTAGGAGTGATAAATTGCGTTTCAAGGTGCAGGGAAGTTTTGAGCGCCATATCAAAGCTTCCTTGTTCTTTCTCCTTCTTCAGGGGTTTCTAAGGGGTAGCTAAGTGGCTTGAGGGGGGAGAAGCTCAATTTTAGGGCTCTGCGGCCCATATTCCCAACATATACAAGTCTCCGTGCTTGAAAGCCGCTGTCCTGAAAGCTACCTTACAGGCATGGAAAAAACCTTCTCAATTATTAAACCCAATGCTGTAACTAAGAATGCAATTGGAGCTATTGTTGATCGATTCGAGAAAAACAACATCAAGATTGTCGCAATGAAAATGACCAAGCTCGATAAAGCTAAAGCCGAAGGCTTTTATGCTGAACACAAAGATCGTCCTTTCTTTGGGTCACTTGTAAGCTTCATGACAAGCGGACCTGTAGTTCTTATGGTCCTTGAAGGTGAAAACGTAGTTGTTAGAAACCGTGAAATCATGGGAGCAACAAACCCCGCAAATGCTGAACCTGGAACAATTCGCAAAGATTTTGCAGATAGCATCGAAGCAAATGCTGTTCATGGAAGTGATTCTCCTGCTTCAGCTGCAAGAGAAATTGCATACTTTTTTGAAACTCACGAAGTATTAAGTCGTTAATTCTTTAAGAAAGCTGAGGACGGGCTATGGCACAGAAAGAAGTAAGAGTTGCAGTTACAGGCGCTGCCGGACAAATCGGTTATGCGCTTTTGTTCCGATTGGCATCAGGAGATGTTTTTGGAAAAGATACTAAAGTTCATTTGCAGTTATTGGAGCTTGAAAGAGCGCTGCCTGCTCTTGAGGGCGTAGTTATGGAACTCCAAGATTGCGCATTTCCTTGTTTGGCTTCTGTAAAAGCGACTCACGAAACGGCCATTGCTTTTGAAAAAGTAGATTGGGCTCTTCTTGTCGGAAGTGTGCCTCGTAAAGATGGTATGGAGCGCGCCGATTTATTAAAGATCAACGGCGGTATCTTTATCGATCAAGGTAAAATGCTTGCCAAAGTAGCTAAGCCTACAACAAAAGTTTTAGTGGTAGGAAATCCCTGCAATACAAATTCTTGGATATGTAAAAAAGCTGCGGGTGGAGTGATTCCAGAAGAGAACTTCTTTGCCATGACTATGCTTGATGAAAATCGAGCAGTAACTCAACTTGCTATCAAAGCAGGCGTAGCGGTTGAAGATGTAACAGATTTGGCAATTTGGGGGAACCACTCTCCTACAATGTACTCTGACTTTACGAATGCAAAAATCAAAGGCAAAAAAGTTACTGAAGTTATTAAAGATGAAAATTGGCTCAAAACTACATTCTTGGAAACTGTTGGAAAGCGTGGAGCGGCTATTATCAAAGCGCGTGGCGCTTCATCAGCAGCTTCTGCCGCAAATGCTGTCATTGATACTGTAAAAGCTTTAACTTTTGCGAGCGACAAGGTCTTTTCGGTCGCTGTTTCTTCTAAAGGGGAATACGGAATCGAAAAAGGTTTGATGTTCAGTTACCCCATTAAATTTAATGGGTCTTCTTGGAAAGTAGTTGAAGGTCTTGAGGTAGATCCTTTCAGTCGAGAAAAAATTCAACTCACAGAAAAAGAACTTAAAGAAGAAAAAGCAGCTGTCGAAGGTTTGCTCTAAGTTTTATCTAAAATTGATACAAAAAAAACCCACTCGTTGCATGAGGCAGCGAGTGGGTTTTTTATTGCTAAATTTCTATTTGCTAAATTTCTATTTTAAAGGGGAAGAGTAATTTACGGGTCTTCTGATTTGCTTCTTCATTGGCAATTTTTTCTAATTCTAAAAGATTATTTTCAGTAGCCTCAGCATTACCTTCAACTGTAATTGGAAGCCAATTCAAGTTTTGAGAATCATTGAGAACTTGTGTGTTAAAAAGCGTGTCGAGCTTTTCTTTCATCCATGAGGTTTGGGATTCAGGGATCCAAAGAACTAAAGCATTGTTTGAATCGCGAGCGTGGGAGCGAGGATCTAAGTTATAAGAGCCTATTATAACCTTGAGTCCATTTTTGTTTAGATAATATCCGCCCTTCATGTGAAGAGAGCTTCGAAGTTGTTGGCGTCCTTGTTTGTCGGAGAGTTCGTAAAGTTGAATTCCAGCATCTACGAGTTTTCTGTAATTAGGATATGCAAAAGCGTTTACAACGTTAAGGTCGGTGGTCTTAATGGAATTTGTATACACGCGAACTTTAGCTCCGCGTTCAGCAGCACTTATAAAAGAACGATATAAGCGCTTAAGAGCCTCTCCTTCACGGCTTAGCCAGAGGTCATCTAAGAAAAAATAAGCGTTCACAAAAACGGCTTCGTCATTCTTTTCTAGAGAGTCGAGTGCACGAATATAAAATTCTGTAATTTCTTTATTTTCAATATAAGCAGCTTCGCTAGGATTTGAGCTAGAAAATTCTAAGACATTCTTAGGTGCCGTTAAAAGATGCTGGGCTTCTTTTGCTTTTTCAGCAATGTCGCTTAGGGTACTTACTTTTTTATCTAGCTCAGCGGCTGTGTAGTCTTTTTCTGGATTTTGTAGGGAAACGTTTCTGTTTGCTTTCCATAATATTTCAAAACTTTTAGTTAACGGGCTATCTAAATAACTTGGGGCAGACACTAAGCTCGATACCACATCGAGGTCGTTAAATGCGTAAGTGCGCTTGGGAATTCTATCATTTCCTTGAATAAGCACATCTGTGAGTTCAGCGTGATATTCGTCGCTTAGGTTTCTTCCACCCATTTGATAGTGCTGGCCATCAATAAGGAGCAACTTGTGGTGAGTTCTATGAAGGAATTCAATAAGGCCATCATAAAAAGCTACGATTTGATTTTTTTCGTTGTTGCTAGTTTGTGCGCCACGGATTTCGTGAATTCTTGCGGCAACACGTGCAGCCCATTCCAGAGGGTTAGTGGCTTTTTTTGCAGCGAGTTCTGCAAGTGATGCAAAATCAATTTTGAGTTTAGCATTTTTTACAGATTCTTTGAGTCCAGCTCCATCTTGCGCCATCAAGCTAGAAATAAAAAGTGGTCCATCGATGTTTAAGTCTTTGAGTGCAGATTTCCAAGCTTCTGTAGGTGCGCCATATCTGAGTACGTTTATGTCTTCGTGATTATCGAGCAATCTTAAAAGTGGGAGTTGTTTTTCACTCATAAAATAGTCCACCAAGATTCTCACTTGAATGGGTTGGTTGGCAGAACGAGCACTGTTTACTTTGTCTAAAAGTTTTTGCATGAAAAGCGACGTCGTATAGTCGCTATCAATTATGAAATAACAAAGGTCTATATTTTTTTGTGCTTTTTCAATAAGAGATAATTTGGCATTAAAAGACGAAACATTATCTGCATGAATTTGCACGTCCTTATATTGTATTTTTGAGACTTCTGTAAAAGCACTGGCCGTCCAAAAAGAAAAAGTAAATAGAATGATGTTGCGTAAAAAAGCACCTCGCATAGGAGCGAGATTTAAGCGCACTATGACAGTGCGCTCAACTTAATTAATATTCCTCAGCATGTGCTTCGGGCGGGTCTACTTGAAGGCCCATTTTACTAAGCTCTAAAGAGGTGTAGATTTTTGTTTTGGTGCTTAAGTCTTTGAAATCTTTCATAACTACAGGAGCACCCTCACGATTAAATCTTCCGAGCTGGAAGTCTTCTAAGGTCTGCGCATCTAGAGTTTCCATGTATTTTGCAAGTTCTTTGTAGGTTACACATTTAACTTCGGGTTTGCCGCAAACTTCTTTGGCAAAATCTTTCAAAGCATTGTGGTAAGCGCCTCCATTCCAACGTGAAAAATGGTGTCCAATGTGTACAGGGGCTCTGTTTCCTCGGTAGTTGTTATTAAAGTAATTCAAGTAGGTACGCTTCATCCGGCTACGGTAAACTTCTGAGTTTGCAGCGTCAGGCTTAGCTCCTGTATCGGCAACATAAAAATTATAGTCCATGCTGAGTGTTTTCTTGTTGGTGTCTACAATTTTCAACATTGCGAGAGGAAAGTTCCAAACATTATTAATTTTCTTTGGCCAGTAATTGGCTTCCGCTACGCGACTGGTGTCGTAAGCGTATTTGTAATTCTTTAGCGTTGCCCATAGTCCGGTGTTTACTCCTAAATACGGAGCGCGAAATCCTACAACATCTTTTTCTGGATTCAAATCAAGGGGTGGAACGGTCGCGGGCAGAGAGTTGTTTTTGAAAACATCTGCTATCAACCAATTGAAGAGTTTAAATTCAAGCATCCAATCGCTTTCTGTCCAACGACCCACTTGACCGTCAAAGTGTCCATTGGCATGCGATCCCATCTCGTGGCCTTCTTTAATGGCAGCATTTATTTGTTCTATTCGACTGATGAGTTCCGCTTGTGGCCCGCCAAATGAAATATCAGATTGCCCTGCAGTATGTTTAGGGCCTACGTATAACCTTTTTTGTGAGTCTTTAAGAAAAACCACACCACTTAGAAAATAGGTAAATGGTACTTCAATATTTTTTTCTCTCATGGAGGTAGTGAAGTCGCGAGTGTCTTGCCAAAAATTAATAGTTTTAGATCCGTCGAAAGCAAAAACTACAAACTGAGGGGGGCGTTCCGTTTGGGCGTTTGATAGCTGAGCGGTGAAAAGGTTAAGAAGAATGAGTGTGACAAAAAACTGACGAATGTATTTCATGAAATACCCCCAAACATTATGCTCAAGACATTCCTTTAAAGAGTCAATGCTCTGACGTGACTCGTTAGGACATTCTTTATCAAATATCCGTGAACCCACAGCAGTTGCGTTGTAATTGCCTCAGGAAAATTCCTTAAGAAGCCGATTAGTTACTTAATCACATGAGTCACGATGCATTGAAAAACATTTGCGAAGAGATCTATCAGGTAAATTTTGAACCCTACTTGAGCGGAAGAAAAGATTTGTTCTTGGGGTTAATAGCTGCCTACTTGTCTCGTGGACATGTCTTGATTGAAGGCCCTCCTGGAACCGCTAAGACGCTTATCGCAAAGTTACTTGCACGCACTTTTTCAAGATCTTTTAAGCGCATTCAATTTACAGATGACTTACTTCCTAAGCAGGTTATTGGAAGCCATTACTGGCACAACGGAAAAAACGAATATAAGTTCATGGCGGGGCCGCTTTTTTCTGAGATTATTCTGGCCGATGAAATCAACCGTGCACCTCCACGCACACAATCTGCTTTTCTGGAGGCCATGGAAGAACGACAATTATCAATTGAAGGAAACACTCTTGATTTGGGTGAGAACTTTTTCGTTGTCGCTACACAAAACCCTTCAGATTACGCAGGCACTCATCCTTTGCCAGATGTTCAGTTAGACCGTTTTATGTTTTCTTATAGATTAGAGCATGCCTCTCTAGATCAAGAAGTGAGTATTATTCAAAAGCACCTCGATGGCTTACTCCCTCCGCAGTTGAATAGCTTAAAAACTCTTGAAATTAATATGGAAGAAATTCAAGCTTTGATAAAAGCCGTAAGAGTAAACGATTCAGAGATTACACTTGCTGCAAACATAGTTAGAGCGACCCGCAATAATCCTTTTTTCGAAAGAGGAGCGAGCTTACGTGCAACGCTCTCTATAATAAAAGGCTCTCAGGTGCACGCTGCAATACAGGGAAGAGATCACGTTACTTCTGAAGACGTGTTTGCGTTAATCGTGTCTGCCTTAAGGCATCGAGTAAGCTTAAGTGCCGAGGCTCGAGCGAATAAAGTTATAGTGGAGTCCGGATTGCTTTCTATCATGGAAGCCATGCGCGTAAAACAAGCTGCTTAGGGGAATGTTAAGAACAGGTTAAGTTGCTAAGGCAAACTAAGCTTAAAAATTAAGTTCCCATGTTAAGATAAAACTATGAGGTCTTTTTGGGCGTTTGTATTATCTTCTCTAATGGTAGTTCCACAGTTACCAGCGCAACAGCAGCGCACTACTTGGGTGGACTCTTCTCTTAAGCAATATAAAATTCTTCAACAATTAGGACCTGACGCCTACCTAAAATCCATTGAAAAAGATCTTAAGGAGCCGCTAGATCTATCTGATAAAAAATATCTAAAAAAGATTCTCGCATCTTCATTTAAGCAAGTTCCTCCACTATTGCCTGAACTAAAAAGTAAAAAAGAGGGAATTGAAGTTATCTTGGATAAGGATCGTACTGCTTATATAAGCACTGAATACTCTCAAGATTTAAAGGAAAATATAGTTAAGCTTAATGGTAAGTTTATTGATACTAAAAATAAAAATATTGAAGCCATCACACGCGATGTTTGGGTTTTATTGTCTAGAGATTATAATTTAGGTCCTTATCCAGAAGAGACATCAAATGCTTCGTTCCATATCTGGAATTTCATTTTGCCTAGGGCTGAGGCGGGTTTGGGGACTATTGGAACAGTCTTAGTTTTTGCTACGATTATTGGAGCATTGGTTTATTTTACAAAAAAAGTTACAAAGTCCACTACGAAAGCCATTGAACAAGTGGGCGCTTCGACTTCAAGAGGAATTGATCGAGTATCTGGATCGGCTGCAAATGCTGTTGATAAGGTAGGCGATGAAGCGGCTAACACTTTAAGAAAAACAGGTGAATTGACAGATGCCGCAAAAGAAACTGTGGAGTCGCACAAGAAGTAGCTAAGGAAGGGCGTAAACCTTTAGTCTCCATTTAGAGTTATCAGCTTTGGTTCCACCACCGCCACTGCTCGAGGTGCATATATACATTGCAATGCTATTTTTAGCAGTCCACTGAATTGGATTGTAGTACCCACAATTGTTCGAAATACCTGAGAATATTTTTAAATGCGTAGCGTTTGAGAGTATTGTTCTTCCACCACCAAACTCAGATTGAGGTATCTCATCTCCCGGTTGATATCCGTGTTCAGC
>CAZIFW010000034.1:0-26353 GCA_964538275.1 uncultured Bacteriovoracaceae bacterium | reverse complement strand
GAGCTAGAGAATCAATAAATCGAAATTTGTATTCAAAGAAGCCCTAGAGACGTCGTACGCCCTAAGGCTCTAAGTAAGAATATAGGCTTTTGTCGTTTCTATATCGCGACAGGTTTTTCGCCTTTAATATCGATAACAAGATTAACTTCGTCTGCAAGTACAAATCCGCCTTTATCAAGAGCCTCGTTCCAAGTGATATTAAAGTCTTTACGGTTGATAACTCCACTTAAGCTAACTTCATAAGCTTTAGTGTCGGGGTTCTTAACAACTGCATTGAGTGTAACTTCTTTGCTCACACCTTTCATTGTTAGAATCCCAGTTAGTTTCCCATCTGCTATTTTTCCTGTATGTGCTTTTAAATCAAAACTAATTGTTGGATATTTTTTTACATCAAAAAAGTCTTCTGAACGTAGGTGTTTGTTTCTTCGGCCAGAGTCCGTATCTATAGACTCAGCGACTATTTCACCTTTTGCAGATTTCAAAAGCTTTGTTTTCTCATCCACTTCAAAGGTCCCAGAGAATTTTTGGAAAGTTCCATCTACAGGCTTTCCAATTTTAAATTTAAAAATATTGAATCCTACTTTAGAAGATTTAGCGTCTACATTGATAGGGGCGCTGAATGCAGCGCTGGTGAATCCTAGAGCAAGACTAAGGGCTAGTAATTTTTTCATAATTCCTCCTGAACTACGAATACTTTAATATAAAAGGTGTCGTCTGGCAGCGTATAGTCTTTAAAAACAAAAAAACCTCAGAGCATACATTTGCTCTGAGGTTTTTATATGAAAAGTTTTTTATTTAATTATCTTACGAACGGCTTTGTTTACTGTCACCGCGAGCAAAGATTGAAGCTACATAGTGCAATACATCCGTTGCAGACACCTCGTCGTAACCAAAGTTTTTGATCAAACGAGTTTTCACTATATCAATCTTCTCTTGAGTCGCTTTATCTACCACATTAGATACGAGAGTGGTGAGCTTAATGCTGTCTTTTTGATCTTCAAAAAGTTTCAACTCAAGGGCTTTATGTAAGCGCTCATTGGTTTTGTAATCAAAACTCTTGCCTTCAAGTGCAAGGGCCCCAATATAGTTCATAATCTCTCTGCGGAAGTCGTCTTTCCTGATTTCAGGAATATCGATTTTCTCCTCAATAGAGCGCATGAGCCTTTCATCGGGTTCCTCAGCTTGACCGGTATAAGAATTGCGAACCTTTTCTTTTTGAGTGTGAGCTTTTACATTATCGATGTAGTTTGCGCACAGTTTAGCAATGGCTTCTTCGTCTGCACTGATTGCACGTTGAACTTCGTTTTTAACGATATCTTCGTATTCTTGTTTCACAACGGCCAGTAATTCACGGTAGTGCTTTTTCTTGTCTTCGCTACTGATCAAGCTGTGGCTCTTGAGTCCGCCTTCGAGTTCATTGAGAACCATGAAAGGGTTGAGCGTTCCAACAACTTCACCTTCATTCACAAGAGCATTGCTGATCTTGTCGTGAACATAGCGAGGGGAAATTCCGTCCATACCTTCGCGCACAGTTTCTTTACGCAACTCTTTAACGTTCTCTTCGGTAAAACCTGGTAGCGTTTTTCCGTTATAGAGTTTTACTTTTTGCAAAAGACTTAAGTTTGCTTTTTTAGGAACCTCTAAGCGAGTTAACACTGCCCAAAGTGCCGCCATTTCAAGAGTGTGGGGGGCAATGTGAACGCCACGTACTTTTTCTCGGTTAAAAGTCTTTTTATAGATTTCAGTCTCAAATTTCCATTTTGTTATGTATGGAATATCAACTTTAATCGTACGGTCGCGAAGAGCTTCCATGAACTCATTGTTCTGAAGCTTTTTGTATTCTGGCTCGTTGGTGTGACCAATAATAACTTCGTCGATGTCAGTTTGTGCAAACTTTTTAGGCTTAATTTTGTGTTCTTGAGAAGCTCCTAAGAGATCGTATAAGAAAGCGACGTCAAGTTTGAGAATCTCTACGAACTCAATCAAGCCGCGGTTTGCAATGTTGAATTCTCCGTCAAAGTTAAAGGCACGTGGATCAGAATCAGATCCAAAGATTGCAATCTTGCGATAGTTAATATCTCCAGATAGCTCAGTTGAATCTTGGTTTTTTTCGTCCTTAGGTTGGAAAGTTCCAATACCAACACGATCTTTTTCACTGAACACAAGTCTGCGTACTTTAATGTGACGAACAACGCGATTCCAATCGCCTTTATAGTGTTTCATTAATTCTTCAAAGAAAAAGCGTGAAGCAGGGTTAAGGTCGCCTTTGATGACTATGCGTGAATCTTTTTTCCCGCGAGCAAATTCTTCTACAAAAGGGGCTCTTAAGCTTTCTGGAATGAGCTTAAGAGGTTCTTCGTTCATGGGATCTGGAAATTCATCCATTCCCAATTCTTGAAGTTGTCTAAAGACAGGAATGTCTTCTTTGTCTGGGTTGACCCAAGTGAAACTGTAAAGAGCTCCCGCGTCTGTGCGGCTGTAATGTTCGATGCCTTTTTTAAGCATGCGCACAATTGTAGATTTTGAACTTCCTACAGGGCCGTGTAAAAGAATAACGCGGTTTTGCGGTCCGTATCCCTTAGCTGCACTATGAAAAATGTTCACAAGTTTCATGAGTGAAATCTCTAAACCGAAAACAGCATCTAATCCGTTATCGATAGGGTCATCAAAAAATTTGTAGCGAGTGACTTTCTTTTTGTTATCTGTGATCTCTTCGGATCCCCAAGAAACAATCATGTCGTGAAGGCGCTGGTAGGCGTTGCGAGTCACCTTTGGATTCTCCGTGACTATGTTGATGTAGTCTTGGAACGATCCTGTCCAATGCGCTTTCTTGAAAGCTTCTAAGTCCATTTTCTTTGACACGAATTGATGAATGTCGAAACTCATACTTTTATTATCTCCCTGTAAGCGCCAAAAAGCATCCACTTATACTTTACAAATTCTTAATTTTTCTTCGCAAGCGAGAGTCGCTCAGCGAGCTTCTCCGCACGTTCTATGCGGATCTCACTCTGTACGCTGTCAAAAGTTTGTATATCTAAAAGTATTCCTCAAGTGTGTGCTGCGTAGCGTCGATGGCTTGAGAGGAAACAAGTGAGGAATATATGAGTACTAAAAAAGGCGAAAACAAAAAAAACGAACATAACCACGATCAAGCAGCAGCGCCATCTCATTGTCGCTTTCAAGCCTGCAAAGGTAAAGTTACTAAATTCGGATTTTGCCAAGAACATTTTGAAATGTACATGGCAGGAGTTGTTCGCGGTGACGGTGGAAAGCCCGTAGACTTCGAAAAGAAGTTAGAGCTTTTCCTTGCTAATCGCAAAGCAGCTTAATTCTTAGTTTATAAAACTGAGAACGCTTTAGTTTGGGGATTCCAAATCCACTTTAGGATTTTTCCCTTGCGCTGATGCGTAACAACCGCAAGTTTTTTCTTAGGATCAAGCTTGTGGGCCATCGGAGCTATTACTTCATCACCAAATGGATTAATAGAGTGACTTAATCCAGACCAAAGCGTCTCAACACTGATTTTGTTTCCAAATCCTTTACTTAAAAGCAGGATATATGTTGTTTCTTGCGTATATCCGTGTGAGTAAGAATCAATCACTCTTAAAGCGTCTCGTGTTTCCGTTAGAGCAACAGCAAATATAGAGGAATTTTGAGTAGGAACTTTAGTGTTTCCTTGAGGGTCGCGCTTCCCCTCGTATTTGAGCAAGCAGTTGTTTGCATTTTCAAGAGTAAGTATTGCAAGATAATTTTTTTCACTCATAGCGCTGTCATCTTCTTTTAAGACATAAAGCTTTGCCTTTTGAGTGTCCGAGTTGTTCTCTAGAAACTTTCCATCTGTTTCAGACTTTACAACCCATTCAGGGCCAATCTTGCATGGGTTGGTTGCATCTGCCGCGAACAAGTTGGGTGTTCCCAAAACAAGAGTCGATAGAAAAAAGATTTTATTTTTAATCATTACTGTTTGCATACTTTATCCGCATTTCCACATTTGAGGTATTCATCATAATATTTTTTAACTTTGTAATGGTACTTGTCGTGCACTCCTGCATAATTTCCTGTTTGTCCGCTGTTATATCCAGCGGCAGCGGCTAATTGCCACTCATTTGGCCAGCCTTTTTTTGCTTTCTTAACATGGCTCATAAGGTACTGAATACCGAAATACAGATTAGTTTTAGGTTCCAGAAGCCTCATGCTGTTAAAGTTTTTATCTAAAATTGTTTTTTGTTGAGGCGTAGCTTTGCCTGCTTCGTTGTCTGCAAGGGCTCTACCATAAGCTGTGGGTACGATGTACTGCATGAGACCATAGCTCGCGAAGAATTCTTTTCTTAAAGGGTGGTTGGGGTTGGAAAGAGGCTTGTTGTACCCCCTGATGTTTCTATAGGGAATAAACATGTTTCGTGCCCAGTCTTGCAAGTGAAGCTCTGATTCATATCTGTATGCACCTATGTCCCATTTACTTTCTTGCATAATTGTTGCTTTAACAAGGGCTACCAGTTCTTTGGAACAGGAGCCGTTTTCATTGATAATATTTTTTACAATTTCTTGATCTAAATCTGTCTGACATGTTTGAGAAACAGTTTTACGTGGGGTTAAAATTGATCGTGTCTTTAATCCATCGCTTGTTTGAATAAAGTTACTGATTAAGTTTTTGCGGGTTTCACTGACTCCATTAATGGCTGTGGTATCGCTATGTTTATTTGGAAGAGGTGTGTTTTTAGTAGTAGAAGCTTCTTCTTTCTTGGGAATTTTAGCTGAAGGAATATCCGGGAAGCTCGCATTTTCAAAAGCAGCTAGGTTATCTGAAGAAGTTACTATGTGAGCGTTCTTGGGTATGTTGTTTGCAGCTCGAATAGTGTCGGGTATTTGAACAGTATATCCCCAACCACCTTCATTTTTTTTCAAAACAATTCCTTTAGAATTGCTTGGAATATAATAGGTTTTATCTCCTATTGTTTTATTTTTATCATCCCATTGGACAAGAGCAATTTTTGTAGTTTCCGTAGCTTTTACTTGAGTGGCTTCAGCTTCTTTTTCTTCTTTCTCTTCAATGATATTTGTAAAATGTCTAAAGTTAGAAGTTGCTGTATAGGCTATACTTCCATCTGCGAGTTTAATGCTTTGTGCCCAGCCATTTTTATGTGCACTCACAAATTTAATGGGCTCGTTTGAGTCAATAAGCTTGTCTTTGCCTGTTGCTTCATCAACAATTTTAATTTTTTTACTAATATGATTTGCAACTTTTTTTGCAGAATTGGCTCCAGTGGCCGCAAGACCGCCCGCTGATTCCTCATTTTTTGTTTCTGCAGGCTCGGCTTTTTTTATTTCTTCACGGGTGTCCACTTTTCCATATAGAATGTTTCCATTCGCATCTTTATTCTCTATGTTAAATTGTTTTTTGATATTGGATTCAGACATGAACCCACCAATCACACGTGTAACCTTAGACCCAGGTGCTGGAGGGAGCATAAGTTCAATTTCCCACCATGTTTCGACTTGTCCAGCCACTTCCTCTTGCTTGATGTCTTGTAAGAGGATTCTAAAATGATCTGCAGGAGGTTCTGAAAGCAAAACTTCTGAATTTCCACTCGGTCCTGTTCTTAAAATAAATCCGCTTTTTTCCTCTTTGGCTTGTGTAGCTAAACACGTAAAAAACAGCATTAAACTGAGATATCTACAGATGTGGCGGCTTTGGAAAATCATCTCTATATTTAATGATATCCAATTTGAAATATTGAACTGCCAGACTTTTGGCTCATAAGTTGAGCCTGTGGCATTAAAATTATTAAGACGTGAACAAGCATCTTTTATGGCTGGGCTTTAGCTTGTTTCAGTCTCTCCATATATCTCATGCAGCAGATGCCCATGAAAAAAAACAGACGAATAAGCCTTTAGGTACACACACAGATAAAATCGAGTCTTTTTTTAGTGAACGAAAGAAAAAAGATGATGAGGAAAGTGAAGATGAACTTCGAGCACTTGAATACTATGACTATGCCTCCCTCTTTGAATCAATCGGCCTAGTAGAAGCACTGAAGCCAACAATATCAAATGTAGTAGTTGGTACCGAGAAAGATGCAGCTCTTTTAAAGATTATAAAAAAATGGACACTTAGCCTAGGTTGCTCAATTTTTCCCGATGAAACTTTAAAGCTCTCAGAAGAAATTTCAAAAATTGTCGATGTTCCTTTTGATCCTGCAGCTGCAGTTGATGCGAGTTTTTCTTATCACTTAACGCTTTCTAAAAACGTAGAAGAAAGCATGAGTGACATTTTTGAGACTCGCTACAAGGGTGCCCCTGAAACCTTTTCGCCCTTAGATACTAAACGTTTTGAACTTAGAAACGAAATGCTTCAAGCCGTAGATACGGAAATGAAGCTTTTGTTGAATATGGCCACTTTCCTCAAGAGTAAAGGTCCGCGAGTTACTCAGCTAACTCAAGATCTTATTAAACGCATTCAAGAAAAGATTGCTCCCTTTGAAAAAGGATGGAAAGACGAAGCACCCTTTTGTGCGAGCGATGCGGCTGATATTGAAGAAGTTGATCGAGTAGTCACTGAAACTCATAAAGATAAAAAGAAAGGGGCCGCGCCGCCGCCTACAGGAGCCCCTGTTCCTCCGGGGAAAGTGGATCCTCGTCATAAGAGCATGATTTCAAGAGGAGTGGAAAACGCGTTGGCGCGTGGAAGGGCAGAAGCCAAAGCAGCGGTGATTGCCTATAATAAAAAACATAAAACTAAGCTAGAAGTTGCTCAGTCAAACGTAATTAAGTACGCACGCAGAGCACCCGGCTACTGTGCAAAAGGTGTTCGATTAGCGCATAATCCATTCTTTGATCCAGACTTTAAAGTGAGTCACGCTTATCAGGCAAATGCACTTTTTAAAGGACGCAAAGAACATTATGAAAACATTCCCCTTGCAGATAAAAAAACAACCGATTTTAAACCAGGAACTATTTTGGTTTTTGAATCATGTGCTCCCAACTTAGAAAAATACAGAAAAAAGATGGGATACAAATCTTCTAAAAGTGCTACCAAGTGCAGTCTTCCAGGAGCGCCTGCTGGTTGGATTTCTTATTCGGGACATATAACCGTTAGAACAGACAATCCTGATTATCCGTTTGTAAGTGATTTTTTAGAGTCCTCTCGTTCGGTAATGACGGGTGAAGAGCCTGGAGTACAAACAGGTTTAAATAGTGCTAATATGAGATTCTATAAACTGGTGGGGGCTTACTACCCAAAGTAAAAATTGAATGAAGGATATAAATATGGCCAAAAATAAAACTCTCAATCTATTCCTTTTTACGAGTTCATTTTTATTTGTATTTTGTATTCAATCGCAAACGGTGGAAGCGGCAAAAAAAGTAATTGCACCCTATAAAACAAGCTCCGATAAATTAACGGCAGAATTAGAAGTCATACATAATAAATGGGAACAAGAGCTTTTAAAACTAATTCGAGGAGCTAAAAAAACAACTCTAAAAAACGAAGAACTTTTTGAACTTCTTAAGTTAGTTGCAGAATTTGCTCCACACATTAATAACAACAGTGTGGGTGAAGAGCTAGGTGAGTTAAAAACTAAATACGCAAAAAATTATGATATTGCTCTGGAGCGTTTGGATTCAGTAAGTGCAGTATTTTTAAAGCAGCTTCTAGAGAATTCTGAAGCTGCTGATGATTGATTTGATTAGTTTTTAGTGCCCATTGTAAAAAATCGTGTGTCTTCTTCGGCATTAATACCGTGAAAGTAAACCGTATCGTTATTGTCGGGTCTTGGAACAATGACAGAGAGTTCATTTGCGTTCAGTATTCGGCTCTCAATCCAACCACCGTATGCAGAAAATTGGTTTACGTCGCGCACATCTCCTTGAGCTAAGCTCCATGGGCGACTCACTCGTTCTTCGGAACCTGGAACTTTAGGAGCTAATCCCATGAGCATTGTCGCCTTACCTTCTACGATTAAGTAGGCTTCTTGATTGCGTTCGTGGCGATGAAGCCCAATCTTGGCATCTTTTTTCATGAAATTTAAATCCACAAAATTGAGTACAGGTTTAACTCTTACGTCTCCCCAAGTATCGCTTTGCGGATCATTGCCATCGCTGATCCAGTTAGAAACCATAACATCGCCTGTGCCCGCGTGCGCACTGTAAGCAGGAATAGGATTGTTCCAATAGTTTTGATCTTTAGAGCGTACATACATAGGGACTAAAGAAAAATTAAAAACTTCTTCTCCAATATTATTAAAAACTTTGAAGCTAATTCTTCTTACTATTCTTTTGGAGACTTCATCCGTGCAGGGTGCCTTATCAAAATGAAAGTAGGCGTTGCCCGCATCGTATGATTGCGCTTTTTGTGAAAGAGTTTCAGATTGCTGAACCTGCATAGACCACATGTCACGTGGAACATAGGACTCACATTGTATCCGAGCTTCGAGGTCATTCATGACACTTTTAAGTTTAAGTGTTGTGTAAGCATTTCCGTTTTCTTGCGTTCCTCTTTGAAGTTCAAAGAGATAGCTTGTGGAAACTTCTTCTACATTCCAGCTTTGTTGCCAGTGTTCCCAAACTTTGAGACTTACGGGTCCTTTAAATGAGCTTTGAATTTTGTTTTGAGCTTTTGCCAAAGGGCTTAATGACAGAAATATAAGGCTTGAAAAAAAGAATGCACCCATGTTTTTCATGGATGCATTCTTAAGTGTTTTAGTTCAAGCTGACAAGGTTTTTACGACTAGTCTAAAGAGTTTTGTATCTTACCGTTCTGTAAGCGAGCCTTTATAGTAAAGGCGTTTTTATCCTTTGAACTTACAAAGTTATCTAGCATCCCTTGATTTACTTGTAGGTCGTATTTGTAGGGAGTTGAAGACTGCGTACTGATTTCAATTTGTCCGTTTTGAAGGTTTAGGTCAAAGTTTCCGGCCGTTTCGCTTAGTTCTAATTTTCCATTGCTGAGTTCTATAGAGGAGTCCATTTTTTGAGGAATCTCAATGTTGCAATCTAAGTCTTTATACTTAGCAAAATTAAGTTCCACAGTAGTGCCGCTCACAATTGGTTGAATACCGGCTACTTGATCCACATCGCAGTTCCACTTTAAGACATTGTCTGCGGATGTGCTCATTTCAATCTTTCCATTGGAAGCAAATACTTTTAAGTTTTGCGCTCCCGAACTTGTGTAAGTTCCACTGATTTCATAAACGGCAGAGCCAAGACGGAAGTTGTTATCGTCAACATGAATAAGTCCACCCATGAGAGAGACTTTGTCTCCGCTCACATTCACAAACGGTGTGAGACTTTTAACTATTATTAAAAGTGTGAGTCCTAGAATAATCATAAGACTTGCACTCGCAATAAGAGCCCATTTTATAAAAGTGCTAAAAGGCGAACGATGATTGACTGGACGTTTAATTCCACGCTCGTCTAAGTACTTTTGCGCAATACTTTCTGCTGAGCCAAAGTCTTTGAGAATGTCTTCTATGTTTTTTTGTGGATTTTTTTCTAAAGCATCCATCACATGGCTTTTAATTTCCATGATGATTTCGCTGCGATCACTGATGGAGATAGCTCCTAAGTGTTCGTTGAGAGTTGTTAAGTATGATTCAAGCTTTGAGTTTGTGGACATTGTGACTCCTGTTTTTTAACTTTTCCAAAATACCTACTAGGTTTTGGAATTCATTTTTCATTTCTTCGAGTAAATTCTGCCCGCCTTTAGTGAGTGAATAGAACTTACGAGGATGGCCCTTGTTGTTTTCTGTCACCCATGTTGAGTTCAGAATCTTATCTTCAGTTAAGCGGTTCAGCAGCGGATAGAGAGTCCCTTCTTTAAGGGGCAATGAAACTTCTTCCAAAAGCTCTAGGATTTGTAGCCCGTACAGCTTCTTTTTTTCTTCTATCAAAGCAAGTATGCAAAGTTCTAAATAACCTTTGCGCATTTGCATTTTCCAATTCTCTATATCCATAGCCAAGAACTATACCTAGCAATGCTATGTATGTTGTGTCAATACTTAATATTTAACTTGTGCTGGCTTGTAAGAATTGTTTCAGGGGATCGAAGGCATATTGAATAAAGCTCTTAAGTTTAGGCGATATAAATTTTTGAGGCGGATAAACAAAGTGCACAGGCTGAGCATGGCTCTTCCATTCCGGTAAAATTCTTAGCATTTTGTTTTTTTGAGTTTCTTCTAAGCACAAAAAAGCAGGTAAGAGGGCAATACCTTCACCCGACATGGTGAGTGCTTTTAACATGTTAAGATCGTTGCTGCGTATCTTTTGTTTTATCTTGGCAATCACGGTGCTCTTGCTTGAGCTTAGTTTCCAGTTTTCTTCGTTGAGCTGGGTAAAATGTAAACAGGCATGTTCACTCAGATCTTTGGGCTCTTTTGGAGATCCGTGAACTTTCAAATAGCTGGGACTCGCAAAAAGTGCGAAGTGAACAGTTCCAATTTTTTTTGCAATTAAACTAGAGACTTTCAGATTTCCAGCGCGTATAGCTAGGTCAACATTCTCGCTCAACAAATCTACGGCTAAATCTGTGAGGAGATAATCGAGAGTAACTTTGGGATGTTCTTTTAAAAATTGCGAGCTCAAACGAGGAAAAAAAGATGCGCCCAGTTCTACAGGGGCCGTGATGCGCAGGAGTCCTTGAGCTTCTTGATGATCGTTTACTTCTGCTTCGGCATTCTTAATATGCTCTAAGCCTTCAAGGCATTTAAGGTAGTAACTTTGTCCCACTTCTGTGATTTTGAGTTTGCGAGTGGTTCTTTGAATAAGAGTGCTTCCAAGTCTTTTTTCTAGTGAAGAGATTTTTGCGCTTACTGTGGAATTGGGCATTCCAAGTTGTTTGGCCGCTAGCCTGAAGCTGCCAGCTTGAACGACTTTAATAAACACTGAGATTTCATTGAGATCCATACATTGATTGTACAATACAATGAACTATTAAAACAGATAATACGGTCTAATAGTTTCTACTTCTTGGGTCTATATTGAATGTAGGTAACAACAAAGGAGGTAGAAAATGTTAAAGCTAAGAAAATCAGATGAAAGAGGTGGCGGCGACCATGGTTGGCTTAAGTCCAAACATAGCTTTTCCTTTTCAGACTATTACGATCCGCTCTTTTTAGGTTTTGGCCCTTTAAGGGTTATTAACGAAGACTGGGTGGCGGGTGGCCAAGGATTTGGAATGCACCCACACAGTGACATGGAAATTATCACTTATGTATTAAGTGGAAAATTAGAACACCGCGATTCGATGGGGAATCACGCTCAGATTTTGCCAGGTGAAGTTCAAAAGATGACAGCAGGCACTGGAGTCTTTCACTCGGAGTACAATCCCGATCGCAACGCAGAAACACATTTGTTGCAAATTTGGATACATCCCAGTCAAAAGGGCCTTACACCCTCCTATCAGCAAAAGTCTTTTGATGCGGAGTTGAACAAGGAAAAATTAGTTTTGGTTGTCTCTCCCAATTCCGAGAACGGGTCGATTAGTATTGCTCAAGATGCCAAGCTTTATATTTCTCGCTTAAAGGCAGGAGATAAGATTGAGCATCGAGTTGAGCCTGAACGGAGTGTTTGGGTACAAATGGTTAAAGGAAAGATGACAGTGAACGGAACGGAACTTGAAACTGGAGATGGGCTTGCTGTTAAACAAGAAAACATGCTTAGTTTCGCTTCGCTCCAAGACACAGAATTTTTGCTCTTTGATTTGAAGAGCTAAATAAAGAAAGAAAAAGAAGGAAAACACGTAATATGAAAAATTTAATGATCAATAAAGCAACACTCGCATTTGCAACACTCGCTTTGCTATCGCCTGCTTTTGCACAACAAAAAGTAGCGCCTGCAAAGACGGCACCAGCTAAGGCAGAGGCTGTAAAAAAAGTAGAAGTTGATACAGCTGCAAGCAAACTTAAATGGGTTGGGAAAAAAGTTACTGGCCAGCATGACGGAGCTATTGCTTTGAAGTCTGGTTCGTTTGAACTTGCAGGAACAGAAATCAAAGGGGGCACTTTTGAAATTGATATGAAGTCTATCACTGTTGCAGACATCAAAGATGCTGAAACAAATGGTAAGCTTGTAGGTCACTTAAAGAATGATGATTTCTTTGGTGTAGATAAACACCCAACAGCAAGCATAAAGGTTAAAAGCCTCAAAGCTTTAGCTAAACCAGAAGCGGGCAAAACTTCTCACGAAGTAACGGCTGATTTGACCATTAAAGGTAAAACACATCCTATTACTTTCCCTGCTCTTATCGAGACTAAAGATGGTGTTGTAAAAGCTAAAGCAACTGTAACTGTAGATCGCACAAAATTTGATGTGAAATATGGATCTGGAAAATTCTTCAAAGGTCTTGGTGACAAGATGATCAATGATGAGTTTACAGTTGAGTTGGATCTTAGTTCTAAAGCAATAGCAAAAGTAGCAAGCAACTAAGTCTAACTTTAAATACGTAAATTTTACGTGAAGGGGTTCTGAGTTTTACGACTCAGGACCCCTTTTTTATTGGATTGTTACAGAGCTAAAATAACTCCCAATGGATTCCATGACTTGTAGGGACTACCTACCTACCAATAGGTAGGTTATACTGTATTTATGAGTCTACAAATGCCCCAAGATATCAGTCAAACTGCAAAGAAGATTTTACAAAAAGCGCAAGTTCTTTTGCAGGAGCGAGGGTACCAGTTTTTGAGTTTTCAAGATCTGGCAGATGCTGTGGGCATTCGTAAGGCGAGTGTGCATCATCATTTTAAAACAAAAGAAGATTTAGCACGCAGTATGGTTTTGGATTATTCAGCTCGGCTTGAAGCTTGGCAAGCTCGCGTAGATGAACAAGCTCTTAAACCACGTCAAAAACTTCAGGCTTATTTTAATATGTTCGCAGATATTTCTCGCAGCGGTAAAAGTGTTTGCCCTGGAGGGTCACTCTTATTGGATTGGTATAACTTTTCAAAACCAGTTCGTGCTGATTTGCAAAAGCTGATCGATTTACATCGTCGTTGGCTTTTAAAACTTTTAGAAGAAAACATACAAAATAAAACAAGCCGTATTGGCAAAGATCATATTTCTTCACACGCTCTGATGATTGGAGCCAGTATACAAGGGGCCATGCAATTGGCTCGTGCGAGTGATGAGCCTGAGAAAATTTTGAAAAGCATTTTTAAACAAATCGAACGTGCCACTTTTAAGGAGGCGGCAAATGACTAAAAATAAAAGACGCGAACATATTCAACGGACACTTTTAGCTTTGGCTTCTTGGGTAGCGCCCAAGAAGACGGGCTCATATATTGCTAATGCCTTCATGACTCCCAAACGTTACGAACGTCCAGAGTGGGAAAAATCTCTTTTGCTTAAAGCAAGAAAACTTGAACTTCCTTCGGGGCGTAAAGCGTGGTCGTGGGGCTCAAATGGCCCCAAAGTAATGCTGATTCACGGATGGGAAGGGCGTGGCACTCAATTGGGCGCTTTTGTTGAACCCTTGTTAGCAGCTGGTTATCAAGTGATAGCCTGGGATGGGCCCGCTCATGGAGATTCCCCGGGAGCTCAAACTCATCTCTTGGAGTTTGCGAGTGCTATTCATGAAGACGTAATATTTTTAGGCCCACTCGATTCTATTGTGGCGCACTCTATGGGAGCTGCCGCTTTAATACTTGCTTCTGAACAAGGGCTCAAAGTTCCCAAAGCAATACTGATAGCCTCTCCTTCGCAGTGGCTACCTGCAGTTAATGGCCTTGCTGAAAAACTTAAACTCAGAAAGGCTACATTGAAATCAGTTCTTAAAGCTATCGAAGATAGAGTAGGCGAGCCGGTGGATCTTTTTGATGTGCACAAGTGGGAATTAAAAAATAAGAGTCCACTATTAATTTTACATGATGAAAAAGATAAAGATGTGCCTGCAAGTGAGTTTGAAAGATTGCTTAAAGCATTTCCAGAAGCAAAAGGTAAACTCTTCAGCGGCTTGGGACATCGACGAATACTTAAAGATGCAACCGTGATTGCAGAAGTTTTAAGTTTTATAAAGGAGGCAGCTTAATGAGCGCTAAACAATTAAAATTAACTGAACGAAGAAGAGTGGCCATAGTTGCTTCAAAAAGAATTCCATTTGTTAAAAGTGGAACTCACTACAACAAGGTTTCTTTATCAGAACTTATGAGCCCTGTTTTAAATTCTTTAGTTGCTGATTTAGGTTTAGCAGGTGAGCGCTTAGGAGAAGTTGCAATTGGAGCTCTTTTAAAATCTCCATCTGAGCGAGGACTGGCGCGCGATTGCGTAATGAGTACAAGTTTGGATCCGCATACTCCTGCATTTGATTTAGAGCGAGCTTGTGGAACAGGCTTAGAGGCTGTTGTTGCAATTGCTAATAAAATTGCATTAGGTCAAATTGAGTGTGGAATTGGTGGAGGTGTAGATACCAATAGTAACCTTCCACTTTTATTTTCAGAAAAACTTGCGGACACTTTTAAAGCTTTTCATTCTAAAGGTTTAACGGCTTCATCCCTAAAAGTTTTGAGTCATTTAAAAGCAAAAGATTTTTTGCCTGAGTTACCTCGGGTTGTTGAAAAGCGTACGGGTTTAAGTATGGGAGAGCATTGTGAGCTCATGGCTAAGGAGTGGGACATAAGCCAAGCTGAACAAGATCAACTTGCCTATGAGAGTCACAAGAATGCTGCGCAAGCTTATAAGAATGGATTTTATGACAATTTAGTGGTGCCTTTCAAAGGACTTACTCGTGATGCAATTCTAAGAGAAGATACGTCTAAAGAAAAACTAAGTCGACTCAAACCAGCATTTGATAAAACAGGAAATGGAACTTTAACCGCAGGTAACAGTACTGCGCTCAGTGATGGAGCCGCTGCAGTTTTCTTAGCCTCTGAGGATTATGCAAAACAAAAAGACTTGCCCGTATTGGCTTACTTTGTAGATGCTCGCGCTTGGGGTGTTGATTTTGTGAAGGCAAAAGAGGGCTTGTTGATGGCTCCTACTTATGCCGTTGCGGATTTGATGCGAAAACATGAACTGAGCTTTTCTGATTTTAGTTATTTAGAAATTCACGAAGCTTTTGCTGCTCAAGTACTTTGCACGCTAAAGGCCTGGGAAGATTCTAAATATTGTGCCGAAAAATTGAGTTTATTGCAGGCTTTGGGAACTGTGCCCAGAGACCGTATGAATACAGTTGGAAGTAGTCTTGCTTTAGGGCACCCTTTTTCAGCCACTGGTGCAAGGATTACCGGAACATTAGCCAAGCTCTTACACCAGAAAAAAGGTGAGCTTGGATTAATTTCCATTTGTACAGCAGGTGGTATGGGTGTGGCTGCTATTATAGAAGGGGCATAAGGCTTTTACTGTTGAACTTAGCTTTGACAGTATGAGTGGCACTCGCTTAACTTCTAATCCATGCAGGGTGCACTGTTTAGATTTCTATTATTTTTCTCTTTCTCTATTCAATTAGGAAATGCTGTCGAGATACCAGCGCTTTATGCAAAAGATAAAGCGTGGCTACAGGGGGTTTTTTCTAGGTTAACTAAGGATTTGAATGCGCTTAAAAATCCTTCAGATTTTGAAGCTGTTTTTGACGTTATGAAAGATACCCTTCTTGGGAGAATGTTGCCTCATGTAGATCAAAAGAGACGTGAGTACAGCATCTTGTTGAAACGAAAAAATGAAAATACAGGCGATCAAAAAGCTCTAGACGTTGCAATTGGTCGCTATAAAGCTCAACTCGAGTACTTTGCCTATGAGCTTAAGAAGATGGGGTTTTCAGAGATGTGGAACTCTAACCTCACTACTGTCGGCAACATAGATGCTATTGTACTTCGCATAAATTACAATAGAAATGCTCAGGGATACATTGCCTACAACAGTGCAGGTGTTGCTGTTTTAAAACAAGAACCATCAGCAGATACATTAGAGCTTTTAAAGAAGTCGTTAAAAAAGCGTATACAGGAAAAACATCAGGGCGATGTTAAAGCCTTTTATGAGCGTACTCTCTCAAAATTGGGCACCAATTCAAAATTATTGTATTTACTTTACGGACGAGAAGATTTTCAATTTTAGTTTAAAGTTTAAAAGCCAAGAGATTTTTTGCAATTTAGAAAAGTTTTATAAAAAGGACCACGGTTTTGTGAGAGTGGAAAAAGTTCATTCTCAAAAGCCATCCATCTTTTATGTGATTGCTCCGCTGAAATGGGTCCAAACGCAATTGCATCTGCCATCTGTCCTTCAGACTTTAAAAGGAAGGGTCTAAAGTCAAACGCAGAAAAATATTTTGCTTTATGTCTTGCAAGGTAGGGTAGGAAAACATTTAACCACAAGTCGTTTCTTTGAAGGTAGTTCATGTTGGAAGGGGCGCTTTGATAGAGTTTTCGTAAGGCTTCTTCACTATTGCATTCCATAAGCTGTTGTACCCAGTTATAAGTTTCACGGCTTAGGGGCATGTGAAAAGCGGTGTCAGCACTCAAGGGTTTAATTTCTAAGGTATCGAGTGTTTCTTGAGCAATGCTTGGGTGAGCTGATTGTAAACGCATCCAAATGGCAGCAAATTGAAAAGATGGGCTTAGTTTTTTGTTTTTTAAGAGCGATTCAATAGCGCGGTCTTCAAGTGTTTTTTCTTTAATAAGCTTGGCGAGATGTTTTTTAATTCTTTTTGCACTTTTATCTGGATCTCTATATCTTCCATAAATACGAGATGCAGCAACTTCTGAATCACTATGATTGCTAAGTGGAAGTCTTAGATCTCCTTCAAAAGGGGAGGTACTTGCTGCTCTGTTTTGTTCAATCATCCGAACAAGATTTTTAATTTGCTCTTTACCTCCAGCAATGTGCTCTACTCTTTTTCTATGGATGTATTGGTAGGGGTAGTTCAATAAAGTTGCGGCAGCCGTATTGTAAGGAAAGGCATTTAACATAGCAACAATATCAAGGCGACCTTTAGCAAATGCGGTTCCACCAATAATGTTTCCTGCAATTTTAAAGGCTGAATAAAAAGTAGCAAAGCCTAAACCCTGCATTTTATAATTATAGGAATATTCAGCAGCACCTGCTTTGATAAGTGCCGCACTTTTATGAAGAGTTTTAACAATAGCTTCCCAATATCCAACTTCTTTTAAATGAATCCAGAGATCCTTAATGCGTTGTTGTAGTTTAGGGTTAAGATCTTGCTCTGATTTAAGTTCGCGTTCAACAATTTCGCGAGTCATTCGTTCAAGATCAGCGCTTAAATCTTCCTCGCTACTTACCGAGTCGCTTGGTTGAGCATCGTAGGCATGTCGCAAGTAACTAAGTCTGTAGTGGGAACTCATAAGAAGTGAGGCGAATTGAGCATCGGAATTGATTTGTGCGAAAGCCGGTACAGCATACAAGCATATAGCTAAAAGAATTTTATGCGCACGCCTAAACATCGAGAGATTCTTACAGCTTATAGTATGCGTTTGCTCAACGCACGCAGATAATTTTGGCATAATAATACTCATGTTTTTGCCCCTAATCGGGCTATTGGCTATAATGTTCCTCTATGTACGTATTCGAAAAGTCTGTAACTGATGCCAGAAAATCACGAAGTTCCAAGAAGCTAGGGGAGCTTTTAGATACTGGAGATCTAGTTTTAGTTTTTGCGGGTGAGGCTATTCAGAAACCGGGTGGGTTGGATCAGACTTATTCATTTATTTGTCACCCTGACTATTATTGGCTTTCTGCACTTCAAAGAGCATCGGGAGTGATGTCTTTTTGCAAGGATGAGGGTTGGGTTCATTTTGTTAAAGGAACAACCAAAGAAGAATTGGTATGGGATGGCTTAACTTTTAATTTTGAAGCAAGAGATGTTTCAGAGCTTTCTTCTTATTTAAGCAAGAAAGCAGCTAAGCGAGTGATTGTTTTAGGTCAACCAACACGAGAGCAGATAGCGCTTGAAAATGTTGAGATGGATTTTCATGATCAAGTACAAGAAGCCTTTAATAAAGCTCGTAGAATAAAAGATGCTGCTGAAATTGCACTTATTGAAAAAGCATTTCAAGCTGCACATGCAGGCTTTGATCATCTCAAAAAAATTATTCGACCAGGTTTAACTGAAAAACAATTGCAGTTGGAATATGAAAACGTAACGCGTTTACATGGTGCCGAGAAATTTCCATATGACACTTTAGTGGGATCGGGAACACAGTCGGCTATATTGCACGCGATTCCAAGTTCTAAAGTCCTCAAAGATGGGGAATTAGTTGTTGTAGATGCAGGTGCAGATATTAATGACTATTGCGTAGATATCACGCGAGCTTTTGCGGTAAATGGAAATTTAAGTTCGAAACAAAAAACTATTTATGATCTTGTTCTTAAAAGCCAGCTTGCTGCGATAGATATGTGCCGTCCTGGAGTGGAGTGGTCTGCAGTGCACACTTTAACAGCGCGAGTTTTAAGTGAAGGCCTTAAGGATTTGGGAATTTTTAAATCAAGCGTAGATTCAGTATTAGAAAGTGGCGCAATCTCAATGTTTTTTCCGCATGGAGTAGGTCATATGGTGGGCTTAAGAGTGCGAGACGTAGGGGGTCGTCCCAATATTAAACCAAGGGAATACTGTGGTGTAAGAATACGAGTGGATTTACCGTTAGAAGAAAACTTTCTGATGACTGTTGAACCAGGCTTATATTTTATTGCTGGGCTAATGAGTGATTCTGAACTCAGAGCAAAATACAAGGATCACATTGATTGGGTAGAGGCTGATAAGTGGAAAGATTTTGGTGGTATTCGTATTGAAGATAATATTTTGATTACCGCTCAAGGACCTAAAAATTTAACAACTGCGCTTGAAAAGTAACTGTTTCCTTAAAAAAAGGTGATAGTTTTTTGCCGCTGATTTTACTTGCGCTCAAGTAGCGAGTTAGAGGCCCCCCTGTTATTCTGTGCTAGGGGGATTTTTGAGTGGGCATTATATTTGGCCTTGTATTCGTAGGTATCTTAGTTTTGGTGGGACTTATGATGTTTGTAAACATCTACAACGCTTTGGTAAGTCTTAGAAAGCAAATAGATCGTTCATTTGCCAATATAGATGTTATCTTAAAACAACGATATGATGAAGTTCCTCAGTTGATCGAAGTGGTTCAGCAGTACGTAACTCACGAAAAAAATATTCTTGATAAAGTCACTGAAGCGCGTACTCATTACATGAATGCAAAAAGTACAGATGAAAAAGTTAAAGCTACAAACGAAATGACTCGAGCCATGGGTGGCCTTTTGGCCATTGGTGAGGCTTATCCTGAGCTCAAATCGAGCAGTCATTTTATGCAAATTCAAACTCGACTTTCGGGACTAGAAGATCAATTGGCAGATCGTAGAGAACACTTCAATGATACAACAACAGCATATAATACGCGCATTGAGCAATTTCCTGATATGATTTTTGCAGGATTAATGAATTATCGCCCCATGGAACTTTTTAAAGTTTCTGAATCCGAAAAAGCTATGCCCTCTCTAAAAATTAAAACATAAGGTTTAGTTTTTATGTCTGATGATTCAAGTTTTGAGCTTGCCGGCTATTTGTGTGTTGGTGGTGCAATGCTTTTATGGAATTCTTTAAAAAATAAAAAACGAGCGCGTCGTTTTGAAGATGTACAAAGCATCCATCTTTCTTCTGCACCGCAAGGGCATGTTGAAGTGAGCGGTTTTGCATGGGCGCAGGCTTTAGATTTCGGAGTTGAATCACGCGGCGGAGTTTATGTAGAATGGCAGCTTGAAAAACTCGTCAATCGCAATAAGCGATCGGAGTGGGTTAAGGTAGCTGAAGGTAAGCGACCCAAAGGTTTTCTTATTGGAGATGACACCGCGGCAGCCTGGGTTGATATGACAAAGGGTGAGTTAAATTCTAAGGTGAATCATGTTCAGTGGAAGAATGCTACGCCTGAGCAACGTAAGATTTTTCAATTATGGGTTGGTCCTCTTGCGGATTCAAACTTTCCACCAACGGATTCTATTTTTTCTTCGAGCTATCGCATGGGAATTAAAAGTCTGCCTTTAGGTTGTCCTATTGTCGTTCAAGGACATTTAACTACTCGGGGTGCAACTAAAACTATGAATGTGATAAAAGGCTTTGCGGCATTCAAAGAGAAATACTTAAAGTTAAAGAGAAATATAGCCTATCAATCTTCAATGTTTGATGTAAACAATGACGGAACTGTTTGTGAAGATGAGCATAGAACGGGACACACATATGCCGCAGATTCTATAGCTCGCAAACATCAACAAGATATAGAAAAATCCGGAGTTATAGCTGAAGAAATAAACCTTGCTGGCAGCATCATGAGTACCGAACATGAAAGTGTTGTGGTTGCCAATACTCATGAGAAATATTTTATTGGTCGATTAAGAAATTTAAGCACTCTTGGAATTGTTGGTGGTGCTGCAATGATAGCCGCTGGAGTTTGTTTATTGTTTTATGAATTTACAAATCTTTCATCATCATAATTGTATCGCTATTCTTATATGTGGAAGTCATAGGCGGTTGTTGTTTTTGACTGCTAGATAAAGATATAAAACAAGACCTTTGAAAGAATTAAAAGTGAACGCGTTACGCTGTGCTTATGCTACGATCTTAAGCAAATAGATGCGAACAGGAAAAGAACTGATTCTAGCGACCAAAGAATTTGCATTCGACACGTCATGGCGTAGTTGGTGGAGTGTTCTCAGTACATTCGTTTTTTTACTTCTCAGTATTGCAGGCACAATTTGGATTCCATCCTTAGGGCTTAGAGCTGTATGTAGCTTGCTTACGGGACTCTTGGTTCTTCGATCTTTCGTGATTTACCACGATCATCAACATGCTTCGATTTTGCCTCAGTCAAAGTTGGCAAATTTTCTCATGACTGTTTATGGAGTGATAGCGCTAAATCCCTCGAGTGTTTGGAAGTCATCTCATAATTATCATCACAAGCATAATTCAAAGTTGCGAAGTGCACACATTGGCTCGTTTCCAATCATGACAAAGGAAAAATTTTTAAATTCTTCTAAGTCACTACAACGACGCTACTTGTTTATTCGTCATCCACTTACAATATTGTTTGGCTATATTTTTACGTTTCTTTACGGAATGTGTTTGCAGCCTTTTATGATGTATCCGCGCAAACATCTTGATTGCTTAGTGGCAATTGTGTTGCATTTTTCTTTGGGTACTTTTTTGGCCCTACACTTTGGAGTTCCGACTTTATTCATGACGCTTATTTTTCCCGCTTTTTTTGCCTATGCTTTTGGTTCGTATTTGTTCTATGCACAGCACAATTTTCCCGGTGTTGTATTTTCGGATCACGCGGGTTGGACCTATGAAAAAGCAGCTATGGAATCTTCTAGTTATTTAAAAACGGGTAAAGTAATGGCTTGGTTTACAGGGAATATTGGTTATCACCATATTCATCATCTCAATGCTAAAATTCCTTTTTATCGTTTGCCAGAAGTAATGAATGAAGTAGCTGAGCTTCAAAATCCTAAAGTCACATCTTTAAATCCAGTTGATGTTTATCGTTGCTTAAGTCTTAAGGTTTGGGATGTTGAAGCTCAGAAGATGACACCTATTTAACTTTATTTAGGGTCTTGGTGCTTTGCTTTTGATTTCAAATTCTAAGTTGAGTTGTCTGATTCTTAAAGAACGCTATAATTCACATATGTCCAAAATGATCGTTTACCGAAAAATCGTATGCTCCAAATGTCGCACTGAATTTGTTGTTAAAGAGCGAAACATGAATCCCTTGGTTAAATGTCCAACGGGGGATAGCAATGTTGTTAATGCGGGTGGCGAAAAGTTTTCTTTAGAAGAAGGCACAAAGCCAACATTGCCTGAGGTTGAATAGGTATTTTTGAGTCTTGTTACTAAGAGAACAAGAATATCAAAAGACTTAGAGACATAAGAGTAAAAGCAGGTAGCATTTTTGCAGGTGGATTTTTTACTTTTAAGTGAACAATTAAAGCTGCAATCATAAGAAGCACGATTCCAGCTGCTCCAACTTTAACTAAGTAGGCAGAGGAACTAACAATCATAAATGCGCAAGAAAGCTTTAGAATGCCAACAAGATCTCTGGTCCAATCTGGAAGTGCATAGTGTTTGAATTCCTTTACAATATTTTCATAGCGAACTACCCAAACAAAAAATATGGCTACAGGGACTATGACTTTTGCTAAATCTAAAATATTTTGCATAAAATTTATTCTGAATCTTCTTAACATCCTACAGTCAAACAAAGAGAAAGATACTGAAGTTTATAGATTCGTAAATATAAATGGTTCTTGGAATTTTGCTTCGATTGAAACTCATTCATCTCAAAGTACAAATTAGGTGTATCTTTCTTAAATGACGATATTTAATGTTCTGACTTGGAGTTCAGCCGGAGCATTTATGATTTATGGATTTCTGTGCTTGTTCGCGGGCCATATGAAAATCGAATTTGAACGTTATGGATTAAGTCGCTTTCGAAGTCTTGTGGGTGTTTTAGAAATTTTAGGCGGAGTAGCTTTGCTTGTAGGATTTTTCTATCCACTTATACTCTCTCTGGCTTCAGCGGCTCTTAGTGTACTCATGCTGCTGGGTCTTCGTGCCAGACTTAAGGTTGGGGATACTTTTCCTGCTTTAATCCCGGCTTTCGTATTGATGCTTCTAAATTTGTGGTTGTCTGTGGAAAGTATAAAAGCGGAGAATTTCTAATTTTAAAAAAAAATTGGTTGCGGGGACAGGATTTGAACCTGTGACCTTCGGGTTATGAGCCCGACGAGCTACCGGGCTGCTCCACCCCGCAGATTGGGTATCCTCAATAACGCGGAGTGAGTCAAGTCAGGCTTTGTTTAAAATCAAAAACATAGAGAGATCATGCGGAAAGTCCTTATACAGACTTCTTAAGTATTTTCAGGGCCTTCGCGCATTGACCCTATGCGCCATGAGCGTTACTTTTTCACTCTATGAACGGTGCAACTTCATACAAGAAACACTTCTTATTATGTTCTTTCTTTGCGAGCATGATTGCTATGCAAACACGTGCTCAAGCAGAGGTGCCTCACGATCCCCAATTTCCTCCTACAGGTGGAATGTGGATGCCCAGCCAAATTCCTCAGCTTGAAGGGGTATTAAAAAAATTAGGCTTAGAAGTAGACCCCGCGGATTTGGCAGATCCTACCTCTAATACACTCAATGCCATTGTGAGTTTAGATGGTTGTTCAGGTTCTTTTATATCAAAACTAGGACTCATAGTTACCAACTGGCACTGTGTGGTGGGTTATCTCACTCACATGACAGGAGTAGACAAAAAAGCTGGTGACAAGAGTGTTGATCACGTAAAAAATGGTTTTTTTGCCCCTAACCTAAAAGCTGAGCGATCTGCAGGACCCGAGGCGCGTGTGTATGTCACTCTCAGTATTGAAGATGTTACAGACAAAATACTTTCTAATTTACCTAGCCCAGAACAGGCTCTTGATCGTTTTTTAGAAATAGAGAATCGTCAAAAGACTTTGCTTAAAGAAGCAGAAGCAAGTGCCCCCAACATTAAGGCTGATCTAAAGTCATTCTTTCGTGGAGAAAAATATTTCCTCACTAAAAAGTTAGAACTTAAAGATTTGCGCGTTGTATATGCTCCACCAGAAGCTGTTGGTTTCTTTGGGGGAGATGAGAAGAACTGGGAGTTTCCTCGTCACGTAGGAGATTTTGCTTTGTTGCGAGTCTACAAGGGCGAAGGTGCGCACGTTGAATACAGTGAAACAAACAAACCTTATGTCCCTAAGAACATCATGAAGATTGCTAAAAAACCCACGCTTCCAGGAGATTTAGTATTGGTCTCTGGCTATCCTGGAAGTACCGATCGTCTTAGCACTTATGCTGAAAGCGTAGACGAAGTAAATGAGACCATGCCCTATGTGATTTCTTATTTGAGCGATATTAGAAAAGTTTTCAAGGACTTATCAGCACAAAGCTCTGATTTAGAAACAAAAACCAAGTCAATCATTTTTGGAATTGAGAACACTTTAAAAAATCAGCAAGAAGCTTTGCAGATGCTCGAAGAAATTAAGTTTTTAGAAGACAAAAAAGAATTACAAGACTCATTAATGGAGTGGGTGAATTCTGACCCTGCTCTTGTTGCTAAATATGGAACTGCATTGGCTGAAATGGAAAAGCTTCGTTTGCAATACAAAGAAGGTTGGCTCAAAAGAAGTTTAATCAATCGCATATTTAATGGTTTTATAAATCCACTCTTCCGCTCTGCTTTAGTATTAGCGCGTATTGCAAAAGAAAAAGAAAAGCCAGATGCCGAGAGATTGCCTCAGTTCCAAGAGCGAGAATGGAACGATCTTAAAGACGAAATCAAAGGAATGCAGCCCAACTATGACCGCAAAATTGTACTTGAGGTAATGTCATATTTGATTCCAAAAATAATTGAGGCCGGAGACGTTCCCGCTTTTGTGAGTGAAACTTTTGATATTGCCGCTATTGTTGCAGATCCCTCGCAAGTAAAAATTCAGGTAGAAGCAATAATCAATGCTTCGCAACTAGAAAATGTAGATAAACGTTTAGAGCTTTTTAATTCTTTAACGTGGGCCAATGCTCAAAGTACAGAAGACAAGCTTTTGCGTTTTGCAGTTAAGGCTGTTGAAGCAGTAGAATCCGTTGAAAAACATTCCAAGAGCGAAGCGGGAGCAGATGTTTACACTCCGATTTACATGAAAGCTTTGAGAGAGTTTTTGGCAACTCGCGGTCAGGAAATGGCGCCCGATGCTAACTCAAGTTTGCGCGTAACTTTTGGTCAAGTGAAGGGCTATTACAGCAATAAGCACAAGCGTGATATGCCTGCTTTTACAAATCTACGTGATCTTTTTGAAAAGGAATTGAAGTGGGGCAAGAAGGATTTTGAGCTCCCAGCATCTTGGATGGGTGCTTATGAGCGTTCCAAAACAAAGGGTTACGGTTCTTATTCTGATCCTATTTATTCTGAACTTCCGCTTAATTTTGTAGCTAACGTAGACACTACAGGCGGCAACTCTGGCTCTGCTGCCTTGAATGGCAGAGGCGAGTTGATAGGACTTCTATTTGATGGAAATTCCGAATCTCTCTATGGAGACTATAAGTTTGATGCCAATGTACGATCTATTCTAGTGGATATTCGTTACATGCTTTGGACTCTAGACGAAATTGTAGGTGCGCAAGATCTGCTTGTTGAAATGGGTGCTAAAGAAGCCCCTGCTGTACAAGCGGCTCCTTAAGTAAATTTTGAGGCCATTTTGAGTATGGATAAGAAACAAAAAGTTTCTTATCCTGCTTTGTGTGAATAAGCGCTCTGCGATTGCCGCTATCGAAAAACACGGCATCTTACTTGCTTTTCCCATTAAAAATCGGAGCGAGCCTCATTCTCTGTGGTCTGTCTTTTACCCTAATGATGAAATGGTATGGGAGTGGACCGAGGATAGCGACGACCGAGTGGCCAACCTGTGGCACTTGCGCATGAAGCTCTCGGAATCCAGCAAAGTCGTATATGCCAAGTATTATCAGGGGAGGGCGACCTTCTTTTCACGCGAAGTTTTTATTGCGCTTCTATGTTTACTGAAAAGCGCTCAGTTTAAGAAAAAGCTCTCGGGCGATGCACGCCGAGTGATGCAACATCTCGATTCGAATTCTCCTATATCCACTAAGCGCCTCAAAAAAGACCTGGATTTAAAGGGTAAGTTCTTTGAACGCAATTATACTGTGGCACTCAAGGAGCTTTGGGAAAAGCTACTGATTGTAGGGTTTGGGGAAGTAGACGACGGGGCCTTTCCCTCGCTCGCTGTAGGCTCCTCAGAGCTTTTGTTTGAAGACTTGTGGAAAGAGGCCCTATTGGTCGATGAAAAGTGGGCACGGGCTTATCTCGTTAAAAAACTTGCTGGCCAGCATGCCTTGCTAAGTTGGATTAAAAAACGCTCGGCATTGGGTATTTAGGCCAAAAAAGTGTTCTCAGCCAACACACTTTTGGTTAGGATCATTCAAAATGGCTGATACTCTACAGGATTTGGTTTCTCTTGCTAAACGTCGTGGTTTTGTTTTTCAAAGCTCAGAAATTTATGGCGGCTTAAACAGTTGCTGGGATTACGGTCCTTTAGGCGTAGCTCTTAAGAAAAATGTAAAAGATCGTTGGTGGAAGTCTATGACCACTCGTTTAGACGTAGTGGGTATTGATTCTTCTATTTTGATGGCATCCAGAGTTTGGGAAGCCAGTGGGCACGTTGAGAATTTTACCGATCCTTTGGTGGATTGTAAAAAATGTAAAGCTCGTTTTCGCGAAGATAAAGCGCCTAAAACTCCCGAGGGAAAAGTTAAGTGTCCCACATGTGGCAACACGGATTTAGATGCTGCTCGAAATTTTAACTTAATGTTCAAAACTCACAT
>CAZIFW010000033.1:0-27275 GCA_964538275.1 uncultured Bacteriovoracaceae bacterium | reverse complement strand
CTCTGAGATAATTTAACGAATTCAAAATTGAGTTCTTCCTTATGTAATTTAGGTTCGCTACCCGTGAATTCCCACGCAGCTCCATGACAAAAATCTTTGTCATTACGTAGCGCTTCGTTTTCGGGTGTTTGGCTTTCTTCGCGGAAGTGACCCCCGCAAGATTCAGAACGATAAAGCGCGTCTTTGCACATCAATTCTCCTAGCTCGATAAAGTCTGCAACACGCGCAGCTTTTTCAAGCTCTTGGTTGAGTTCGGTGCCTTTGCCTAAAACACTTACGTTGTTCCAAAATTCTTCTTTGATAGCGGGAATTTCCTGAATGGCTTGTTTGAGTCCCTTTTCATTGCGACTCATTCCACACTGGTCCCACATAATTTTACCTAATTTTTTGTGGAAATAATCTACGCTCTTAGAACCTTTAATGTTTAGGAGCTTGTTAACGCGTTCATCTACCTCTTTCACAGCAGAAACAGCTTCAGCATTTTTGTCTGAAACTTTGTCTAATTTTGCTGTCGCAAGGTAGTTTGCAAGTGTGTAAGGAATTACAAAATAACCATCCGCTAAACCTTGCATCAATGCACTTGCTCCTAAGCGGTTTGCACCATGATCAGAGAAGTTTGCTTCACCCAGAACAAAAAGCCCTGGAACATTTGACATTAAATTGTAATCTACCCACAGGCCACCCATTGTGTAGTGTACCGCAGGGTAAATACGCATAGGCATTTTGTAAGGATTCTCGCCGGTAATTTTATCGTACATTTGAAAGAGATTTCCGTAACGTGCACGTACTTTGTCTTCACCTAAGCGAGCGATAGAGTCTGCAAAGTCTAAGTAAACTGCTAAGCCCGATTCACCTACTCCACGACCCTCATCACAAACTTTTTTTGCATTACGAGAAGCCACATCGCGAGGAACTAAGTTACCAAAACTTGGATAAATTCTTTCTAAATAGTAATCTCGTTCTGACTCTGGAATTTCGCTTGCAGGACGCTTATCACCTTTGTTTTTTGGCACCCAAACACGACCATCGTTACGTAAGCTTTCGCTCATAAGAGTGAGTTTAGATTGGTGGTCGCCCGCTACTGGAATACATGTGGGGTGAATTTGCGTGAAACATGGGTTTGCAAAGTAAGCACCTTTTTTATGCGCTCTCCAAATAGCAGAAGCATTTGAAGCTTTTGCGTTTGTAGAAAGATAAAATACGTTTCCATATCCACCTGTGCACAAAAGAACAGCGTCGCCCATGTAAGTTTCAAGTTTGCCGTTAACCATGTTGCGACAAACCACGCCTCGGGCCTGGCCATCTACAACTACAAGATCCATCATGTCTCTCTTAGGGAACAACTTCGCAGTGCCAAGGCCAACCTGTCTCATGAGTGCCGAGTAAGCACCTAACAAGAGTTGTTGTCCGGTTTGCCCCGCTGCATAGAATGTTCTTGAAAGCTGCGCTCCACCAAATGAACGGTTAGAAAGTAAGCCACCATATTCGCGCGCAAAAGGCACACCTTGAGCAACACATTGATCTATAATATTGACCGAAACTTCTGCTAGACGATGAACGTTTGATTCACGTGCGCGATAATCGCCGCCTTTAATTGTGTCGTAAAAAAGTCTGTAAACGCTGTCGCCGTCATTGGCGTAATTTTTTGCAGCGTTAATTCCACCTTGTGCTGCAATCGAGTGAGCACGACGAGGGGAATCGTGAAAAGAAATCACTTCGACATTGTAACCAAGCTCTGCAAGGGAAGCCGCAGCAGAAGCGCCTGCTAAACCCGTACCCACAACAATAACTTTGTACTTTCTTCTGTTGGCGGGGTTAACAAGTTTCATGTTGAACTTGTGTTGCGTCCAACGTGTTTCGATAGGGCCGGTAGGACATTTTGAATCAAGCGTAGTCATCGACGTCTTCTCCTACTGTTTATAAATTAAAAATGCGTAGAGCGGTTGGGAGATAAATCCAACGGCTACCACTATGCCATACAAAGCCGCTAAACATTTAAGTGCGGGGGTGTAACGTGGGTGCCAAAATCCGAGCGACTGAAAGGCCGCTGCAAAACCATGCTTAAGATGTAGAGCTACTCCCACTAAAGAAATAACGTACCAAAAAACATAAACAGGACTTTGGAAAACTTCAAAAAAGAGTCTAGCCAAATCCCGCATTTCAACTCCATCAACTGTGGTGGTGTAAACGGTTCCATATTTAAAAGTAATAAGATGTGAAACCAAGAACGCCATCAAGAGTCCACCGGTGTAGACCATTGTGCGACTAGCAACAGGCACTGCTTTTTCGCCTTTTGTTTCGCCTGCAATGTATTTGGAAGGACGCGCTTTGCGATTGTCCCAAGAAATAGAAATTGCAGTGATAATGTGAAGAATAAATATTCCAAGTAAACCGGGCCCTATGAGTGGATATAACGGATTACTCGTTATGGAATGTCCGTACTTATTGTAGGCATCAGATCCCACAAAAATAATAATTAGATTTCCAAGCATGTGTGTAAAAACAAAGCCAGCGAGCATAAGTCCCGTAAGACCCATCACAAACTTTTTTCCTACAGTAGAGCACAGAAAGGACATCAATTTAGATTTGCAACATGATTCACAATTTCCGGAGGACATTAGTTACTAACCTACAGGAAAGAGAATTTCTTTCCAAGCAAGCTTTAGGCTTTCTAAACTACAGAAAACAATATCTTTTTGTACGTTAGAACTCTCAAGTGCAAAGTAATGGCGCATTGCGACAAATGCAGCTAGGCCTCTAGAGCCTTAAACACCTGGCGGGCAATCACAAGTCTTTGAATTTCACTTGTACCTTCGTAAATTTCAGTAATTTTAGCATCCCTAAAGTGTCGCTCCATGGGATAGTCCGTAGTGTAACCATAGCCGCCAAGGATTTGAATACCTTTTACAGCCACTTCCATACACATCTCACTTGCAAAGAGCTTGGCTTCTGCCGCTTCCCATGTGCAATTTCCTGTAGAATCTTTCTTTAGTGCTGCTGCACGAGTGAGCAATCGAGCGGCATTTATTTTAACACTCATATCCGCAATGTAATTTTGAATGGTTTGTAAATTTGAAATGGGTTTGCCAAAAGCCTCACGTTCAGTTGCATACTGAGCCGCTTCCTCAAGACAGGCACGAGCAATACCAATAGCCTGGGCTGCAATTCCAATGCGACCACCATCTAAAGTGTTCATAGCAACTTTAAAGCCCTCTCCCTCTTTTCCAAGTATGGAAGCATCTTTGAGGGCTACGTTTTCAAAAATGATTTGGGCCGTGCTTGAGCCTCGAATACCTAATTTTTCTTCGAGTTTTGCTACTACGTATCCCGTAGTTTCTTTTTCAATAAGAAATGCGGTGATCCCTTTGTGTTTTAACTCCGGTGCGGAATTTGTGTAAACGATTGCAAGTTTGGCATCGCCACCATTTGTTATAAAGTTTTTAACGCCATTCACTTTCCAGGTGTCACCACTTTTCACAGCGCGGGTTTTCATAGAGGCTGCATCAGATCCTGCACCTGGCTCGGATAAACAGTAACAACCAATCCACTCACCCGTAGCAAGTTTTTTTAGATATTTTTCTTTTTGATCTTGAGTTCCAAATTTTTGCAATGGGTTGCAAACCAAGCTGTTGTTCACAGACATCAATACTGAACTCGAGGCACAGGCCACAGAAATTTCTTCAAGAGCTGTAACATAACTCAGTGAATCGAGACCCGATCCGCCCCACTCCGGATCAACTCCCATCCCTAAAAAACCTAAAGCCGACATCTTTTGAATTAGAGCGCTTGGAATTTTATGTTCCGTATCAATTTTAGCAGCTAAGGGAGCGACTTCTTTCTGAGCAAAGTCTCTCGCCATGTGCGCGATTTCGATGTGTTCGGGAGAAAGGAATATGTCTGACCAAATTGTTGCCACGTATTGAGTCTAGTCGAAATCTCCATAGACCAAAAGAGCCGTTTATGTGAAGCTTAACTCCATGCAATTGCCATACATGGATAAGTTTATTGATCTCATACTTTCAACAGGCGTTGAGATGAAAAAAGACCAGCAACTTTACATTTCTTTTGATTCTGCGCTCGCGCAGTATGCAGAACAACTAGGAGCCGAAGCCTATAAACGTGGAGCAAAGTATGTTTGGTTTGATCCTAAATTTATGAAGGCACATCGCGCTCGTCTTGATTCGGGCACTCCTGAATCTTGCGAATATTTACCCGCGTTCGTAAAAACTCTTTTTGACGAAGCTTCAAGTCTACCCTGGGCACGCATCCATTTAGACGGTAAAGGTGATCCAGATCTTTTTGCAGGAGTAAGTGCAGAAAAAAGTGTGCGCGCTGATAAAGCTTCTCGTGCAGCTGCTGCAAAATTTCGCAGTTCTATTATTCGTGGTGATATGCCGTGGAGTATATCAGCTCTACCCACACCCAAGTGGGCAGCAATGGTAATGGGCACACCCGAAGGCCCAGAAACAACATTGGCGTTTTGGGAAATTCTTGCAAAAATCCTTCGTCTCGACACGCCCAACCCTTCCGAAACTTGGAGAAAACTTTCTGACAAACTTGTGAGCCGTTCAAAAGTTTTGAACAGCAAAAAATTTCTTAAACTCAATTTAGTTGCTCCTGGTACTGACCTCGAAGTGGAACTTATTCAAGAAAGTTGTTGGCAAGGTGGATCACACGACAACACCACTAAGGGTTTTCGTTACTTGGCAAACATTCCCACAGAAGAAGTATTTACATCGCCTGACTGGAGAAAAACTCAAGGTCACGCTCGTATGACCCGCCCTGTAGAAGTCATGAACCAAATTATTGAAGGCGCAGAGTTTGAATTCAAAGACGGTAAATGTGTTAAATATTCCGCTAAAAAAGGCGCATCGGCACTTGAATCTTTCTTTAAAAGCGATGAGCAAGCTCAATACTTAGGCGAAATTGCTCTTGTAGATAGTAGTTCTCCGATTTTCCAAAGTGGAAAAACTTTCTATTCAATCTTGATTGATGAAAACGCTGCCTGCCACATGGCCTTTGGGGGAGCTTATCCTCTAGGCGTAGAAGACAAAAATTACAGCCAAGAAGAGTTGATGAAACGTGGATTCAACTCATCGATCCAACATACAGATTTTATGATTGGATGCCCAGAAATGAGTATCAGTGGAATTCACCACGACGGCCGTCGTGAAGATATTATGGTAGACGGCCGCTTTGTGAATGATTTTGCTTAAAGTACTTTAGCGAATTTCTTCTACTGTGCGTTTGCCTTTACTACCAATGGTGTTTTCGGCTCCAATAGTGAGCTTTATCGAAATCCTGTCGTAAACTGCATCTTTTAATTCTTCTCGTGTTCTTCGTCTCAATCTCTTGAATTCAGCACTAAGTATTTTATTGCCATCAACTTCGATAACTTTAGCCGAATCCAATTCTGTCTTTAAAAGACCGTGTCCCATTAAATAGACATGGGTAGCTTTTTCTCCCTCGCCTAAGTCTTCTTGAGAAGCAGGATTGGATACCACGAGGTAGTACCGGTAAGGGTAGTTAGACTCAGGAGAGTATATTGAGAGTAATCGCACTTCGGATTTAACCGTTTCAGAGATTTGAACTTCGATTTCAGAAGTCTTCTCAACTGATTTTGCTGAGTGATCATCTAGGGCCTGTGTTGGCTCTATGTCGTAGGTTACAGCAAAAGTTGTAGAGCTGAGCATAAGTGACATGAGCAAGTACGAGAATCTTTTAATAAACATGGTAACTCCTTATGGAGCTATAGTTACATTGTTGGATGCGTTGCCCAGGGTAGACTTGAAGCTTCGTCAAAAAGAGTTTTTTACGAACGCGGGTAAATATTCGCAAGTTTGGCATCGCCACCATTTGTTATAAAGTTTTTAACGCCATTCACTTTCCAGGTGTCACCACTTTTCACAGCGCGGGTTTTCATAGAGGCTGCATCAGATCCTGCACCTGGCTCGGATAAACAGTAACAACCAATCCACTCACCCGTAGCAAGTTTTTTTAGATATTTTTCTTTTTGATCTTGAGTTCCAAATTTTTGCAATGGGTTGCAAACCAAGCTGTTGTTCACAGACATCAATACTGAACTCGAGGCACAGGCCACAGAAATTTCTTCAAGAGCTGTAACATAACTCAGTGAATCGAGACCCGATCCGCCCCACTCCGGATCAACTCCCATCCCTAAAAAACCTAAAGCCGACATCTTTTGAATTAGAGCGCTTGGAATTTTATGTTCCGTATCAATTTTAGCAGCTAAGGGAGCGACTTCTTTCTGAGCAAAGTCTCTCGCCATGTGCGCGATTTCGATGTGTTCGGGAGAAAGGAATATGTCTGACCAAATTGTTGCCACGTATTGAGTCTAGTCGAAATCTCCATAGACCAAAAGAGCCGTTTATGTGAAGCTTAACTCCATGCAATTGCCATACATGGATAAGTTTATTGATCTCATACTTTCAACAGGCGTTGAGATGAAAAAAGACCAGCAACTTTACATTTCTTTTGATTCTGCGCTCGCGCAGTATGCAGAACAACTAGGAGCCGAAGCCTATAAACGTGGAGCAAAGTATGTTTGGTTTGATCCTAAATTTATGAAGGCACATCGCGCTCGTCTTGATTCGGGCACTCCTGAATCTTGCGAATATTTACCCGCGTTCGTAAAAACTCTTTTTGACGAAGCTTCAAGTCTACCCTGGGCACGCATCCATTTAGACGGTAAAGGTGATCCAGATCTTTTTGCAGGAGTAAGTGCAGAAAAAAGTGTGCGCGCTGATAAAGCTTCTCGTGCAGCTGCTGCAAAATTTCGCAGTTCTATTATTCGTGGTGATATGCCGTGGAGTATATCAGCTCTACCCACACCCAAGTGGGCAGCAATGGTAATGGGCACACCCGAAGGCCCAGAAACAACATTGGCGTTTTGGGAAATTCTTGCAAAAATCCTTCGTCTCGACACGCCCAACCCTTCCGAAACTTGGAGAAAACTTTCTGACAAACTTGTGAGCCGTTCAAAAGTTTTGAACAGCAAAAAATTTCTTAAACTCAATTTAGTTGCTCCTGGTACTGACCTCGAAGTGGAACTTATTCAAGAAAGTTGTTGGCAAGGTGGATCACACGACAACACCACTAAGGGTTTTCGTTACTTGGCAAACATTCCCACAGAAGAAGTATTTACATCGCCTGACTGGAGAAAAACTCAAGGTCACGCTCGTATGACCCGCCCTGTAGAAGTCATGAACCAAATTATTGAAGGCGCAGAGTTTGAATTCAAAGACGGTAAATGTGTTAAATATTCCGCTAAAAAAGGCGCATCGGCACTTGAATCTTTCTTTAAAAGCGATGAGCAAGCTCAATACTTAGGCGAAATTGCTCTTGTAGATAGTAGTTCTCCGATTTTCCAAAGTGGAAAAACTTTCTATTCAATCTTGATTGATGAAAACGCTGCCTGCCACATGGCCTTTGGGGGAGCTTATCCTCTAGGCGTAGAAGACAAAAATTACAGCCAAGAAGAGTTGATGAAACGTGGATTCAACTCATCGATCCAACATACAGATTTTATGATTGGATGCCCAGAAATGAGTATCAGTGGAATTCACCACGACGGCCGTCGTGAAGATATTATGGTAGACGGCCGCTTTGTGAATGATTTTGCTTAAAGTACTTTAGCGAATTTCTTCTACTGTGCGTTTGCCTTTACTACCAATGGTGTTTTCGGCTCCAATAGTGAGCTTTATCGAAATCCTGTCGTAAACTGCATCTTTTAATTCTTCTCGTGTTCTTCGTCTCAATCTCTTGAATTCAGCACTAAGTATTTTATTGCCATCAACTTCGATAACTTTAGCCGAATCCAATTCTGTCTTTAAAAGACCGTGTCCCATTAAATAGACATGGGTAGCTTTTTCTCCCTCGCCTAAGTCTTCTTGAGAAGCAGGATTGGATACCACGAGGTAGTACCGGTAAGGGTAGTTAGACTCAGGAGAGTATATTGAGAGTAATCGCACTTCGGATTTAACCGTTTCAGAGATTTGAACTTCGATTTCAGAAGTCTTCTCAACTGATTTTGCTGAGTGATCATCTAGGGCCTGTGTTGGCTCTATGTCGTAGGTTACAGCAAAAGTTGTAGAGCTGAGCATAAGTGACATGAGCAAGTACGAGAATCTTTTAATAAACATGGTAACTCCTTATGGAGCTATAGTTACATTGTTGGATGCGTTGCGTCCAAAGAAAGCGAGCTCCCAGAACGATCCGATACAGCCGCTATTTAACGAGATTACTTAAAGCTACATTTAAAGTTTCATTTTTAAAGCATTTTGAAGACTCGATAAGCGTTTTAAAATTTGCTTTTTATATTCTTCACTATCATTAGAAAGGACATCACTTGAACCTTTTACCTTGTAGTAAATGCCTGTGACTTCGCGATTCGCCGGAAGTTTCGCAATTTTTGAATCAGAGTAATAATGTCCGTCGTCACCCACAATATAAACAGATCCCGGATGATCAGGACTTTCCCCTTTTAATACAATAACAGACCCCGCAGGTGCTGCTTCGGGACTTGTCTCAAGTTTTTCAAAGCCGTTATCAATAAGGGGCTTGCCTAAATCTCTCGACATAGGGCTGATAATTCTGTCTTTTGTTAGCCCCACTCCCTGAAGAATATGAGTCACTACAAATCCTTGTTTTCCTTTAAGTTCGTTTTTTTCTGCGACTTTTTTTGTAACTTCTAACAATAAATTGAGATCTTTTTCAGGCATTTTAGAACTGCGCTCACCTACTTGTATTCCTTCAAAGAGAGCCTTTGAGTTGGGTGCAGGATGTTTCTTGTATTTGAAGTCTGGCCCTTTTCTGAGGTGAATTTCAGCCTTGCTTTTTAGTTCAGGAGATATTTCATATTTAACGCTCTCATCAGCACGAGCAAAAATGCTAATAGTTAACAAAATATAAAAAAATCTTTGCATAAAAAATATTCTACTTAAAAACGATCAAATTAAGTGTCAAATAAGCGTCACAGGCTCGCAGCTTGAATAAGCTTCGATAAAGCCTCAGCGCGAGTTTGCAAAGAACGCAAATATATACGCTCTTCATGCGTATGCATACCGCTGCCAATCGGCCCTAGCCCATCAATTAAGATAATTCCTGGACGATAAAAATAGTTGATATCGCTGGTACCGCCCGATGTGCGCGCTGAGATTTTATTCCCTTCGAGAGTGAATATGACTTTTTTGTAAAGCTCTACCAAGTTTTTACCAGCAGGGTCAGCTGTGAAAGGCATAGGGTCATCCACAACCTTCCATTCAGTGGTGGCTCTAGCACCATCTGATTTTGCCTTTACGTATTGAGTCTTTAAAATATCTTCAATGGATTTAATCACTCGTTCTCTGTTTTTGGGTCCAGCATAACGAACATCTAGTTTCATGGTCGCTTCACCACACACTATAGAATATTTATCTTTACCGCCACGAATGTCTCCTACGTTGATTGTGACATCACGTTTATAATTTGTGAGCTTTTGAATCTTTTCTATTTTTATAGCTAGTTCGTGACAGGCATTCACACCCTCTTCGTGACCCCTACCTGCATGTGCCTCACGACCTTTGATTTTTACTTCGTACCAACGATCGCCCTTACGAGACGTTACAATATCTCCTTTGTCCATAGCAGGCTCAAGTCCAAAAACAGCGACACTGCTGAGTGAGTATTGTTCAAAAAGTCCAAGAAAGCCTGTAGATCCCACTTCTTCGCTTGGACTTACAATTAAGCGAAGTGAATACTCTGGGGTGGGATTTGATTCCAAATAAAGCTTTAAAGCTTCGAGTGCTACAACCACACCACCCTTGTTATCAATTACACCCGGACCGCGTGCTTCTTGTTCGCTGAGGCGTTCAAATTTTACAAATCCTGTCATAGCCGGAAACACAGTGTCCGAATGTGCAAGAAGAGTTATAAAACGCTCGGGATTTTTACCCGCATAAGTTGCAACCAAAAGCTTTCCAGATTTTGCAAATGCATCTGGATTATTTATAAGATCAACTTTGAATTTTAAATTCTTTAATTCTTTTGCAATAATATCTTGAATTTTATTTACACCTTCAATTTCAAGCTTTGTGTCGCTACCAATATTGACCATACTTTCTAAGAGTTTGATTTGCTTATTTAACGTCTCAACTTTGTTTTGAGCAATTTCTTCTAGCTCTTTTGCCTCTTCGATAATTCCATCAATTACAATTTCAGAAGAAGACGATGCTTGCGCGTTGGAGGATGCAGAAGAGCTCGTAGGTAATTCACTCTTAGTGCTTACTGAAGAAAGAGAACTTGCACTTGAGGTTGCATTTGCTGCACTACTTGTGCTCGAAGAACTTGATTGTTGATAAAGAGTTTTTGCAGGCAACGCAGAGGGCGGAGCTTTGGTTTGAGCCCATGTAAAATTTATTAGAATCAGAAACAGCGCGTAAAAATGAAATTGATTCACAAGTACAGTTTAAGTGCCTAATTCATAAAATGCCAGCAAATGCAGTGCTCACCCTTAAAGTTTCTTTAATTCCATGTATTAAGCGTTTGTAAGATTACAGATGAGTATCAACACATTAGAAAAAATCCGTTCTTATGGTGCAATCAATTTTGAGGGGTATGGTGAGGGGGTTTTGGCTTGCGCCTATACTCTTGTCTTTTAATCTTTTTTCTTCGACGGTTATTACGTTAGATCCGTATGACGACACGAGCCACGAAGTCGACGCTGGCTTTCGTAATTCGAATTATTGGGTTCGACACGTGCCGCTCAAAGTTCTGGATGGAATTCCAGCTAATGACGAAGAACTCAATATGCACACTGTATCGACAAATTTTTTGTCGAACTACAAATTCGAAGAAATTGCTGAAGAAAACTTAAATACAGCCCTAAAACTTCGCGAAGCTCTTCCTACTCTGCTGGGCAAAAAAGCAGATTTAAACAAAGAGCTCATTTCATCAACATTTCAGATATTAAGAGATTATTACCGAACACATCAAGCAATAGCTAACCAAGATGACGTAGAAAAATTAGAAGCTGAATCTATTCTCTTTCAAGATTTACTCGAAACCTTAAGTAAACAAGGTCACCTCGATGAGTCACTAGAGATTTTAAGTTCAGAAGTACAAAACGAACTTCAAAAAAGTATTCAAGCGGGGATTAAAGTTCCCTTTAAACGCCACTCTTATCATGACGAAAACGGCATTTTTCGCCCCTATTCTTTAGTGAAAGATTTTTCTGGTGAGCCAACAGATGCAAATTTTCCTCAACTCGAAAAAGGAATAAGCATCAAAGAGCACATTCAAAAATTTCGTGAAAAAATTCGTCAACATGCTGCCGGCCAACCCGAAGTTGAAAATGCTTTAGTTCGTATGGAAATGCGTAGATTGATGGGAATGAAAGATGATGCTCCCCAAAAAGTTTGGCTTATGGGTCTTCCGGGTGTAGGTAAAGACACTTATGTAAACGCTTTTGCTCACGCGCTTCATCCAAAGGATCCGCTTGCTCACCGTAACCACGTTTACAATATGGATGTCTGCAAAAATGAAGGAGACATGAGCTCCTTAATAGGCGCCGGGAAAAAATATGTGGGCTCCGAAACTCTCCCCAAGTGGATACGCTTCCTTGTTCAACACTCAGGCGGCAAACTGCAAATCCTCAAAGATGCCAACAAGTATGAATATGTAGCCTTAGGCGCAGATCCAGACATGAAGTATTTTAGTCCCGATCAAGGTATACTTTTTGTGAATGAGTTTCATGATTGGGACCCTCAAGTAGCAAATGACATTCTTAAACAATTTATCGAGACAGGTCGTTTTCCTGTAAAATCTTCTGGTGGAGCCAAAGACGCGCTCACTGAAGTGTATGTACCTGTTCGCGTCGTTTTTGCCTCTAACGATGGTATTGATCTCTTAAGAGAGCGTACTTTTAACCGGAACGATCCGCCCACTTTTGAAAAAATTATGGATCGCTGGCGCAATAACTTTAAAAAGATCGATGAGCTTCGCGCAAGAATTGTTAACCGAAATTCAAATCTTCTTAAGACGGGACACATTAAAGGACGTCTCTCAGACGAATTTATGAGCCGCTTTTTAAATTCTGAAATGATTCTCATGCGTCCTCTATCACGTGAAACATTGTTAGAAATTGCTAGGCTTTCTATAAATCACCTTAGAAAAATTATGAGCGGAATGTCGCGCGCTTTAGGCGGAGTGAGTTTTAATTTCACACCTAAAGCTGTAGAAGCTATTGTAGATCATCACTCTCGTAGTGATGACGGGGCTCGAAGATTAAAAGGTGGCATACAGACTTATTTTGTAGACCCCATTCTTGATACCGTAGCCGACGGGATTATTGAACCCAGTGATAAAATTCGTAGCTTCGATGTAAATTTTGTAAATGAAGAATCTGGAGACATAGCCCTCGACCTTCAGGAAAAATCCGGCCTCGAGCATCATCGCATTGTGGTAGATCAGGCCGAAGTAAAAGTTAATATTTTTGATCCCGCTTTTTTAAAGCGTTTTGATGATTTTGAGATAGCTTTTAAAAACAAAATATTTGGAGCCCATCATTTAGCAAGCCAAATTAGAGAGTCACTTTACCTTACTGAGCATTATTTGCTAAATAATGTTCACAAAGCAGCCCGTAAATTTTCGCTCTACGGTTTGTCTTCTACAGGTAAAACTCAAGTTGCTAAAGAAATCACTCGTTTCTATTTTGGTTCAACAGATGGAATGGAGAACATTTCTTTTGATAACGTTTCTACCGAGCAAGATTTGAGAGATCTTATTTACGGCCAAAAAAATGGTGACCCTTCTCCATTTATGGAAGCTTACGACAGAAACAGTGGAAAATGTTTGATCCTTTTGGACGAAGTTATCAACGTTGCTCATCCAAGCATTTTAAAAGTTCTCTATAAAATTTTAGATGAAGCAGTGGTGACTGGTTTTAACGACGGCAAGCCCCGTAACATGGAAGGGGTTATATTCGTATTAACTGGAAATGCAGGCCAAGAAGCTTTCAATGTTATTCCCAGACACATCCCAAATGCTGTTCAGAGACAGGCCCAACTTGATATCTATGAGATGATTGAGAACGACCCTATAGCAAAACGAACTTTAGTTGAGAGATATCTACCTCCTGCGCTTTATAACCGCCAAGAAGCTTCAACGTCTCACTTCATGCCCCCACTCTCACATGAAGCTTTGCGCAGATTGATGCATGACAAAGTTGCAGAAGTTTTTAGTCGCTTGAATTTATCTCTAGAAAAAGTAAACTCTAGCCTTACATTTTCGGATCAAGAGTCTTATCTAAAATTTATTGCAGACGCTGAAGATAGTTTTTTTGATGTCTGGAGACAGGGCCGCTCAGTTGAAAACTTTGCAACAGATTTAGAAAAGAAACTTTTATTTCAACTGAGTCGCTCAGATGTGCAGAACGCGGGTGAGATCGCTCTTCAATACACAGGCGCTAAAGAAGTTGAGTTAGAAGATAAAAAAAGAAGTGATTTATTTTTTAAATTAGTTCATTCAAAGAACCGCAATAGCGAAATTCCTAGTTTTAGCATGCAGGGATTAAACGTTGAAAGTAAAGTTACAAGTAGCAAAGCTGAACTCTTACAAACAGCTATTCACGAAGCAGGACACGAAATTGCCTTTAAGGCGCTCTTTGGAGATACAGAACGTTCAGTAAAACTGAGTATTGTTCCAGGACTCGCACTCATAGGTACTGAGTATGTTTATTATGCAGGAATTGCAGTAAGTGAAGTGATGCAACATCGTGCGGGTACCCGCCAGTTCTATGTTGCGCGTCTTGCTAGGCTCTATGCGGGTGCGGAAGCCCAAAGACTTGTGAACAAAGGTGCTCAAGCTGACATGGGTGGAAGTAACGATAATATGCGTTCAGACACTTATGCGGCTATGGCATTGCTCGCTGGTGGTGTGGACGAAAGCTGGGGATTGGAATCTCCTCACGAAGGTGAAACTATTAAAGAATATCTTGAGCGAATTTCTGAAACAAAACGGGAAGCTTTTGAAAAAGCAAAAGCTCAAATTAAAAAAGAAGCTCATGCCTTGGCCAACCAAGTATTGAGAAGCAACATTACGGCTCTCATGGCTTTGGCTCGCGAACTTGCGCGAGTGGGCGAAATGAAAGCACCAGAGATTGCTAAATTTTATGAGCAATATCCCGTAAAGGCTTTCTTCTCTCAAAATGGAATTGTCCGAACATGGAATCGCTGGACTATGCTTGATAACTGGAAGTCTTGGCTTTGGAACCGACTACCCGCTTCCTATGGGCCCCAGCCACGAGTAATGCGTTCATATGTAGAAGATCCAGAGAAAGCAGACGTCAAGATGCCACAAGATGTTTTGGCTGAACGTAAGGCAGCGGAAGTTTCTAAAATTGAAATACCTAAAAGCATACCATTCAGCAGTTGTAAAAATATGCTGAGTGCAAATTAACTCCGCAAGGCACTTTTAGATTTTTTGAAGGTTATATTTTAAAAGTTTTTTATTTTCGTACCAATAGGTTCCAATAAAAGCTTCTTGTCGCACAACCATGGGAATAAATTCGTAATCCCCATCCCAGAGTGGGAGCTCTATAACTTTGTCTTGTTCTATCCAATGCAAATGGCCTTCATCACTTTCAATCAAAGGATAGTCAGCTATTTTACCCTTCAAGTTGGCCCTAAAAATAAAACAAATCCAATCTTGTTCTTGTTCAGCTTTAAAAGATGGAAAAGTTAAAACGCCCAGAGATTTTAAATCTTCTGCCGTTACTTTAATCCCAGTTTCTTCTTCAATTTCACGAATGGCGCCTTCAAAAGGAGCTTCATTAAGTTCCATCTTTCCGCCAATTCCATTCCATTTGCCTTCATGAATGTCTTTGTTCTTTTTCACTCTGTGAATCATCAATATTTTGTTTTCACAAAAAAGATAAATCAAAGTTGCAGGAATAATTTTACGAGCACCCGCTTCAAATGGATTCACAATCAATATTCACTTTCTAAAGAACTAATAGTTATAAAATCCACGGCCAGATTTTCTTCCCAACCATCCAGCCTCAACATACTGCCTCAATAAAGGTGCCGGACGATATTTAGAGTCGCCCAAGCCTTCATGCAAGACCCCCATGATATAAAGACATGTATCGAGCCCAATAAAGTCCGCTAAAGTTAAAGGACCCATAGGCTGATTTGTTCCTAATTTCATGGCTTCATCTATATCTTTTGCACTCGCTAAATTTTCCTGAAGGGCAAAACAAGCTTCATTGATCATAGGCATCAATATACGATTTACAATAAAGCCGGGCATATCGCGTGAAATCACTGTTGTCTTGCCCATTTCAGCGGCTAAATTCAGGATACTTTTCTGTGTTGCCTCACTCGTTGCAAGCCCAGGAATTACCTCAACCAACTTCATTAATGGAACGGGGTTCATAAAATGCATGCCGATAAAATTTTCAGGCTTTTTAGTTGCGGCAGCCAATTTTGTAATACTGATTGAACTTGTGTTTGAAGCCAATAAGCAATCAGCCTTAACCACGGCTTCTACTGACTTTAAAAGATCGGCTTTGATTTGAAAATTTTCTGTTACAGCTTCAACAACACAATCAACTTTGGCGAGCGCACTTATATTTTCTACAAATTGAATGCGCTTAAAGATTTCTGCCGCTTTTTCTTGAATTAAATTTTTAGACTCTAATTTCTCAAGACTTTTCTGAATACCTTCTTTGGCCTTTTGTAGCGCCTCAATGCGCGTATCAAAAATCCATACATTTTTTTTAGATTGAGCCGCTACTTGTGCAATTCCCGCACCCATTTGCCCACTACCAAGAACCGCCAAATTCAAAATTGAAGTTGTCATATTCTGACAATCTAATGGTCTCACTTAAGGCTGGCAACTCCCCGCCTCCCCCGAAACTGTCTACCCATGTTATTCTTAACTTATGAAGAAAGCACTGAATGGATTCGCGGTAGCGTTGCTCTCAATTTTAAGCCATGGCTTTGGGCAATTATACCTAGGACGAATTAGACGGGGTTTAATCTTTGCGGGAATATCCCTTCTTAATTACGTCTTACAACTTTTCCTTCCTCCACTTTCATTTGGAATAAACGAAGCCGCATTTAAGTATGTGTACTGGACCATGAATATTTTTATGATCGGCTTTGCACTCTTTGTATTAATAGATGCTTTACGTATTTACTTTAAAACCCATGAAATTAAAGCTTCACGTTTTTTACCAAAGAACTTAGCCATCAGATTCTTAGTTCTACTTGCTGTTGCAGTAGTAGTGAGTTTAGGAACGGGTTTAATGTTACCCACCAAGAGCGTCTACACTTATGTAGTCCCCAGTGATTCCATGTCTCCCACTCTCGAAGCTGGAGACCACATTGCGACAGTTGAAATAGCAGGAACTCTGCTAAGTGATATGCGAGGTATTTTGGTGACTTATAGCTTTCCTCCAAAAGAGAATGAAAGTGATTATAGAATTCATTTAGGTCGAATTGCAGCGGTAGAAGGCGATAAAGTAAGCATAGATACACAGAGCGGAGCATTTCTTGTGAACGGCCAAGCTCTTAATCTCATAAACAAAGGATCTAAAAATTACGAAGAACTCAAAAACTTTTTTGCTCCGCCTGATTCAACGGATCCATTTCTTACAAAATTATGGAAGGGTGAAGAAGTAAGTATCCCCGAGGGCCATGTCTTTATTCTGAAAGATAATTATTCAACAGCACTGGATTCACGCACCGAAGGCCCGTTGGATGCTTCACGTATTGGCGAAAAAATCGCCTTTATTTATTTTTCTAAAAACGATGCAGGAATTCAGTGGAAGCGCATCAATCAAAACGTAAAATAAGAAAGCCAAAATAGAATTAATAACTACTGAACATCGTGTAACTGTACGGTAGGAAAGTTTTCAAAATGATCAAACTTATAGATAAGTTTTTCGCGAGGCAAGCGCTTGGGAATATTGCTCTCAACCATCTCTAAATGAAATCGTAAGACTCGAAACCCTGCCACCGGGACCTTATCTTTGAGAAAAAACACTTTAAACTCTGAATCCTGCTGTGCGCCTCTACAAAAGATCCACCAAACTTTAAAAGCTTCCCCTAGTTCGCAAGGATTTTCATAGGGAGCTACCCACACCATTTCATCCCATTCACCTTTGCGAAAATCTCTTAAATCAAAATCTTTCTCCGCTGCTACCGCAGCACTTAAACGGCTCAAGAATTCTCTTTGAAATAAAAATCCTTTTACATAATAAATTATCGCTTTATTAAAAATCACAGCTCCCAAAAGGAGTGCCATTATCAAGATGATTAAAAAAAACTTTTTTTTCTTCTTTTTCACTTCAGCTACCATGCTATCGCTTTTCCATCGCGGCTGAAAGTGCCACTTGGGCCCCCATCTTTGAGGTTCATTGCCCACAAAATACCCGCTATTCCTTCTTCAATAGAACGCTCGGCAGATTTTCCACCCATATCTGTACGTACCCAGCCCGGGCAAATTGCATTGATTAAAATGTTTTTGCCTTTAACTTCAGTCGCAAAAAACTTGGTCACACTGTTGAGTGCCGTTTTTGACATACGATACGCAGGGTAGCCTCCACCCATTTCACTAAGTTGCCCCATTCCACTGGAAACGTTCACAATGCGTCCATAGTTATTTTTAATCATCGTAGGCAAAAATGCTTGTATAAATTGAAAAGGTGCCACTGTGTTGACTTCAAAACTACTGCGAATGCTTTTTAAATTTCCCTTTAATGCGCCTTCATCAGCTCCATCTTGATCGTCTAAAAAAACACCTGCATTGTTTACCAAGATATCTGTGCGTGGAAATAACTTTTGAGCTTTTTGGATAAACTTTAACCGAGACTCTTCACTTTCAAGTTCACATTCAAGAAATTGAATATTAGGAAAATCCATTTTAGGAGCCTTCTTAAGATCTCGAACAGTTCCAATGACCTGTGCGTCTGATTGTGTTGAAAGTTTTTCTAGAACTCCTAAACCTAGGCCGCGGTTAACCCCTGTAACGATAATGTATTTCTTTTCCACACATTATTTCTAACAGCGAAATCACTCTTTCGCTTAGCTTCTAGGCTATTTTGCGCACTGCGATTTTATCTATTCTACTCTGCGTAACTCGCACCTATATCACGGGGATCTGCGGCACCTTTTAAAAGACCGTTTTCATTTGCAACCGCATTCACGCGACATCCCATTTTGTCGACCTTGCTAGAGTAACCCATCTTTTCAAGATCTTTAATCACTTCAACATTAGGTCCCGGAGCTTCAAGCTCTATAAGATCAGGTCGCCACTGATGGTGCATTCTAAGAGCTGCTACAGCATCGTAAAGTGGCATCTTATGTTCTAAATAATTCAACATCGTTTGAGCTACACATGTAATAATACGTGTGCCCCCAGGTGCTCCCAAAGCCAAAACAGGTTTTTGATCTTTTAAAACCAAAGTAGGTGCCATACTGCTAAGAGGAGTTTTGCCGGGCTCAATCGTGTTGGGCAAACCTCCCACAGCACCATAAATATTACTCGCACCCGGCTTGGCAGAAAAATCATCCATTTCGTTGTTCATCACAATACCTGTACCCGGAATAGTCACTCCCGAACCCATCCAGCCATTGATGGTTTGTGTAGACACAACTGCGTTTCCTTCCGCATCCATAATTGAAAAGTTGGTTGTATCATCACTTTCAGCTGATAAAACATTTCCTGCTTTAACTTGGTCACTGGATTGTCTTCCGTTTTTATTTATATTTTCTAAAACTGTTTTTGCGTATTTCTTAGATGTTAAAGCAGCTACGGGAATTCCTTTAACAAAATCAGGATCTCCCATGTAGGTCGCACGGTCAGCAAAAGCTTGTTGCATGGCCGCTGCCTTTAAATGAATTCCTTGCGCGGAGGCGGGCCCATGCTTTGCCAAAGAAGCTTCTTCTAGAAAGTTTAAAATTTGGATCACATGAGTGCCACCTGAGCTTGGTGGTGGCATAGAAAATAAAGTGTATCCTTTGTAAGTGCCCGTCACAGGCGTTCTCCATTTTGTTTTATAAAGGTCCAAATCTCTTTGGCGTATCAATCCTCCTCGACGCTGAGAATCTTGCACCATTGCTTGCGCAATTTTACCTGAGTAAAAAGCTTTTGCCCCTTTTTGAGAAATCTCTCTTAAAGTTTTAGCTAAGTCTTTTTGAACTAAAAGCTCCCCTACTTGATAGGGTTCAGAGTTTCTCTTCAGAAAAATTGCAGCACTCGCGGGATATAATTTTAATACTGATTGCATATCTTTGAGTGCAATCGCCAAGTGCTCATACACTTTGAAGCCATTTTCCGCTAATCGAATTGCGGGTTCCATCACTTGAGCCCGTGTAAGTTTTCCATATTTCTGGTGAATTTCGAGCAAACCCGCAACCAGTCCAGGCACTGCCGATGATTTTGGGCCTTCGCTCGACAGACCTTCCACAACTTCGCCTTTTTTATCTAAAAACATTTTTGTCGTAGCTAACTGAGGAGCTCTTTCACGAAAATCAATCGCGTAAGTTTTTCCGCTTTTAGCCTCACGAAACATCATAAATCCTCCGCCACCAATTCCCGTAGATTGCGGACGTTCAACAGAAATTACAAATGAAGCTGCAATAGCCGCATCAATAATATTTCCACCCAACTTGTACATGTCGCGCGCGGCTTCGGTTGCGGCTACACCTTGAGTGGCAACAACAAAACGACTGCCTTGAGCTTCGTACTGCGCCTTAATCTCGGGCGTGCCTGGGACTATTAGTTGGTAATCTTGTTTTTTAGAAGCGCTCGAACAAGCACTCAGCAATAAAAGGAATAAGGAAGGAATTGATCTAATCCAAGACTTCATAGGAAAAAGCTTACATGGAAAGAATTTAGCAAACAGCTAAAAAAGGACCATAGGGTCATCAGGATAGAAAAAGGGGGGCAGACTGGTAGCCTGCCCCCCTTTTTTCATAAAATTATATAAAACTCTTAAGTGCTCACGCCAGTGGATCCAAAACCACCTGCACCGCGCTCGGTGTCGGTGAGTTCTTGAACTTCTTCATGACGAACACGCAACACAGGAGCAATGAGTGCCTGCGCTATGCGATCACCATCTTTAACAGTGAGTTCATCGTCTTGAAGTAAAGTCACAAGCACTTTCAACTCGCCACGATAGTCAGAATCAATCGTTCCAATTCCGTTAACGAGAGTGAGGCCGTGTTTGAACGCAAGTCCGCTACGAGCGCGTACTTGCATTTCAAAACCTTCGGGAATTTCCACAGACAAGCCAGTGGGAATCGCAATCACTTTGCCTTTTTTCAAAAGCACGGGTTCTACCAGACATGCGTTCAAATCAAAGCAAGCAGCTCCAGCACTCTGAACTTTTGGAATAGAGGCTTTTGGATTTAACTTTTTCCACTTTAACGTAACGCTGTTCATAGTCATTAACCCTGCGCCGTTGCTTCGAGTGCAGCTTTACGGCTCAAACGAATTTTTCCACTGCGATCGATCTCAAGAACTTTCACAGGAATTTGATCGCCTTCTTGGCAAATATCCGCTGTGAATTTTACGCGCTCTTTATCGAGTTCAGAAATATGGCAAAGACCTGTGGTTCCAGGCATGATTTCTACGAAAGCTCCGTAGTCTGCGATCTTTTCAACAGTTCCCATGTAGATTTTTCCAATCTCAGGTTCTGCTGTTAATCCGCGTACCATTTCGAGTGCTTTTGCTACCGCTTCTGGATCACTACCCGCGAGGTTTACAGTTCCGTCATCGGTAACTTCAACCTTAACACCAGTTGTAGCGATAATGCCTTTGATGTTTTTACCACCAGGGCCGATAAGATCTTTAATCTTCTCAGTAGAGATTTTGATACTTGTAAATTTAGGAGCGTACTCAGAAATGTCTTTTCTAGCAGTCGTGATGGTTTTAGCCATCTCTCCCAAGATGTGCATGCGACCTTCGCGAGCCTGAAGCATAGCCTGCTTCATGATCTCTTTGGTAACACCTTTCATCTTGATATCCATCTGAATAGACGTCACACCTTTAGCGGTTCCACACACTTTAAAGTCCATTTCGCCTAAGTGATCTTCATCACCCAAGATGTCTGAAAGTACAACGAACTGACCTTCTTCGTGCATCAAACCCATCGCGATACCTGCAACAGGTTCTTTGATAGGAGCGCCGGCATCCATAAGAGCCAAGCTTGAGCCACACACTGCAGCCATTGAGCTTGATCCGTTACTTTCAAGAGTCTCAGACACCAAACGAATGGTGTACGGGAAAGCTTCGCGAGAAGGAATAATCGCTTCTACTGCGCGCTCTGCCAATGTTGCGTGACCAATCTCACGACGAGAGTTGCCACCAAAGCGGCCCGTCTCACCTACAGAGAAAGGAGGAAAATTGTAATGAAGCATGAATTGCTTGTTCCATTTTCCGCGCACGGTATCCATCATTTGCTCGTCGTCACCTGTACCTAAAGTTACAGTTACAAGAGCCTGAGTTTCACCGCGTGTGAAAAGAGCAGAACCGTGTACACGAGGTAAGACGCCAACTTCGGTTTCAATACGACGAATATCTTTGTATCCACGACCATCAATACGCTTTCCACTCTTGAGAGTGAAACTACGTGCATATTTCTTTTTCAATTCATCGAAGATTCCTGTGAGATGTTTTTTCCAAGCCGCTTCTTCTTTGTCTTCAGGTTTTTTAGTGAGGTAATCTGCGATGAAGGCTTCTTTAACAGCACTCAAAGCATCGTAACGTTCTGCTTTTTCTTTAATAGCAAAGGCAGCTTCAAACTTGCTCCAAACAGCACCCTTTGCTTCTTCAAGAAGTTTTGTATCGGGTTCTGGAGAAGTAAACGGACGCTTTTCTTTTCCACATTGTTTGCGCAATTCTTTTTGCAATTGGATAAGAGTTTGAATTTGATCAAAACCAAAATACAACACATCCAACATGTCTTCTTCAGGAACAAATTGAGCGCCACCTTCTACCATGCAAAGCGCTTCTTCAGTTGCACTCACAAGAACGTTCACATCTGATTTCTCAAGATCGCTCAAAGTAGGGTTGATCACTAACTTTCCACCAATACGACCCACGCGCACGGTTGCAATAGGGTGATCAAAAGGAATATCAGAAATCATAAGAGCTGCTGAAGCTCCAAGACCTGCAATCGCTTCAACTTCGTTTTCGTTATCAAACGAAAGAAGAGTCACTACGATTTGCGTTTCAAACTTGTAACCATCTGGAAAGAGTGGACGCAAAGGACGGTCCACCATACGAGCATTCAAAGTGGCCCAGTCACTGGGACGCGCTTCACGCTTAAAAAATCCACCGGGGATTTTTCCAGCTGCGTAAAATTTTTCTTGAAACTCAATTGTGAGTGGAAAGAAATCTAGATCGGGTTTGGGTGTGTGTGAACTCACCACTGTAACGAGAGCAGATGTGTCACCTAAACGAATAAAAACTGAACCATCTGCTTGTTTTGCAAAACGACCTGTTTCGATACTGAGTTCGCGACCACCTATCGTTGTTTTTACAACAACGGGTTTATTTAATTGAGACATATTATTTTCCTCCTAGGAGAGCAGCCGTGATCGACTGCTAGAAGGTGCCAAGCGAAAAGCTCAGCACCTCATAACGTGAACGACATGAAGAGTAGTTCACGAACGCTTTGATTTATTTTCTTAAACCGAGGTCTTTAACAACTTTGTTGTATCTTTCAACAGATGTGTTGCGAAGATAACTCAAAAGACGACGACGTTGACCAACCATCATAAGAAGACCACGACGAGAGTGGAAATCTTTAACATGCTTTTTGAAATGGCCTGTAAGATTGTTAATACGAGTTGTTAAGAGGGCGACTTGAACTTCAGGTGATCCTGAATCTTTATCGTGAGTTTTGAAACTACTGATCACGCTTGCTTTTTGTTCTACACTAATTGACACAATTGGCTCCTTATTTTTCTTTTACCTAATTCTTATTAATTGCCAACAAGTTAGCGTTTTCCCATAGTTTTTACAAGTCCTGTCACAGGGGAATCTGGGCCGGGTCATCTTGACCAAAAGAGGGGGTCCCCCGTACCTAAAAAGCTTAAGTTACGGAATTTGCTACTTCAGAAGCTCAAATTCCATACCAGCCCAGTCCTAGCGGGTGCTCGCTCCATAGATGGAGATAAGGCTGCGGCAACTTTTGCCACTTCCGGAACTGCCTATTTTCGACTCGATTCTGGCTAAAGACCCTAAAATCAGCATCTTTTGCTCTTCGGAAATCCCTTGAGGATAGAGCTGGAAGCGCGCCTCGAACGCAGCTTTCACGTGATCTAGATCGTGAAGTTTGTTGATTGCAGGCAGATCAATCCAATGCACACTGTATTCAGAATTATCAAAAGCACCGTTATTATTCCTCAGCAAAACGGCTGCATGTACTTCTTGAGCCGCGGCTGTGAGCCATCTTTCTGCAGAGTCTAGGTTCTTAAAATCTAGTCTTCGCTCCCAATATCGTCTCACAATGCCTATAGCCTTTTCGCCCGCTAACTGGTTCTCAGTTTGATGATTTGCGGCCAAATATTTATTAGGTAAATGTTTAATATCTTCTTCAAGAGTAAGTCGCCCTTCTGCGTTTAATTTAAATCTAAAAAACTTTCTTAACTCCTGAGGTATCTTCTTCTCTACAAAGTATGACTCTAAAAGGGCTTCGTTGCTAACGGGCGTTCCATCCCATAGTGTGGCCATCGCAACTTTCCATCTATCTACATGTCGCGTTCGCTTTTGCCAAAGTTCATGAATTTTATCACCAGCCAGTGCGACCCTCAGTTCGGCTTCGGCTTTTTGCCGTATTTCTAACTCAATTCTTCTTAGCGCCTCTTCAAACAGCGAAGCTTGAGTTGCAGAAAACTTACTTGGATCTAACTGATTCTCAACTTCAAGTGCCAAACGAATAAGCCTGACAGCATGTGACTGTCTCACGGAAGGAAGCTCGCTCCAGTCGCGAGTGTACTGTGCTTCTGACTTGGCCCAAGTTCCGTTTCTTCTAAGCCACTCAAGATTCATCTCTTGAAATCTGTCTTTAAACCAATTCATTGCTCCCTGAAGATCGGCTCTCCGCCCATCTGCGGCCTCAAAATTAATACGTTGCTCGTGAAGTGCTTCTGCAATTCTTACGGCGTCATAACCTGCCTGAATATTTTCAAATTGGTTATTGGGAGCTAAGTACTCTTGAGGAATGTGTTGAATGTCTTCAAAGAGCATTCTCTCGCCATTGACAGGATTTAAACGAAACGAATAATACTTATGTAGTTCCACAGGAATCTCTCGCTCTGCTAGATACTCGTCTAGTTGTTCTTGAGTATTAACCACAAAGCCATCATTGATACCTCGACCATCCTTAAACGCAACCCGCGCTGGTTTCCAACGCTCGAGATAACCTGAATTTTTTTGCCAAAGCTCGTGAAAGGAATCAGCAACAAGTTGTCTTGAAGTTTTCTTTTCAAGAGATACTTCTTGATCAAGCGCCACAGTTTCTCCGGGCCTATTTCGAATATCCTCTTCCACAGTTTGTTTGAAGTCCTTGGGAAAACCTTGGTCTGTACTTACAAAGTATTCCAAAACTTCTCGTCTCACTTTAAAGCCCAATTCTTTGAAAAGAGTTTCAGCAGCTTCTACTATGTATTCACGCGTTCTAAATTCTGGGGCGACAATGTTGTCAATTCTGGCTCCCGGCATGTCGTAGAAATCATGCGCTAGTTTTCTATAAGTGTACGCCAAAGTAGTTGCACCTGGCTCCATGATATAAACCACTTTGTTTCCATCTATATACTCAAATGGAGTGATCAAATTGGGCGGTCTCAAAGTAGCATTCTTAACAATTTCTGGAGCGGCTGCGAGCGCGTCCTCATGAAGAATTTCAAAAAGCAAAACCTTTAACAGTCTTTTTTTATTAGCCCTCGCATAAGCCTCGGACTCTTCTTGCGTTGGAGCCAAAGGCGGCTTTTGAGAAACTTTGCGCACATAACTCGCCACAAATTGCTGATCTTTTTTACTGATCGAGATCAATGGCATGAGTTTTTCTTTAACGAATTTGTCTGAAACTTTTGCAAACTCTTCTACACTCAAACCTTGCGCCTCAGCCGCTTCTGAAAAAAACTGAAACATTCTGCGACTGTGATTGATATCATGAATCCAAAACTCATAAGGAGTCTGCCAAAAACCATCTACCCACGTGACATCTGTATTTACTCCGATAAGACCAATTGGAACGCCTCTTGTTTTTAAAATATCGGTTGCTCCCAATGAAACGAGAGTGGGTAAAGTGATATGATCTGGAATTTTCGACTTTAAATAGTGACCATAATATTCGTAGCGATGACTGTGATAGAGCTTGGGACTTCTTGTTGGATCATCTGCACGCCTTACTATATCAAAAAACTCAACGGCCCTTTGTATCGATTCAAGAGTGCTCACGTAGGGATATTCAACACCGGCATCTGTCTTTTTAACTCTCTGAAGGTCCAGAAGGACACTGTTTCTGAATTCAGCAAATACAGGATCGCTTGCTGCAAGTTTTTTAACGACGTCGTCGTGTGCTAGCTGAAGCGCTAGGTGTTCGGCAACCGGACCAAGCTCCTTGCTGAACGAAGCTTCAGGTCCAAATTTTTTGAGTCGCTCACTCATCTCATTGTATGTCTCTAGAGAATTATTTGAAACCTCCCGAATAAGACTCTTCTGACTCTCTAAGAGTGCTTCCTCACGAGCCTGCAGTTCTGCAGGAGCTAGTTCGACAATTTGGGCTTTTTCAGGATTCTCAGAAACTAAGGCAGTGGGAGCCTTTATTATTCGCAGGAAATCTCGAGCTTTCCGTATAGCAATAAGTGAGGGTTGTCTCGGGTAAGCATCCTCCAAAACGAAGTCGTGAGTGTAGGTTCTGTCACGTATCTCAAAACTAAAGCTGACATGTTGTAATTGAGTTAGAACCTGAACGTAGTAAGCCCGAAGTGAAGGAGTGTCCTTGATTCTCTTTTGGAGCTCTCTGTCTTTAGTTAAGTATTGTTTTAGAGCCTCAACTTCTTCACCTAATTTTGCATCTGCCATATTGGGATTCCAGTCTTGCCATTTGTCAGATAGCTCCTCGCCCGAAGGCGGATTAGCTGCAAGCTTCGCCGGAGTTCCAAATATGAGCTGAATAAGCAAAAATCGAAACAGCATTGATAACTTTTTCATCGAGCCTCAGGGATAACGCAGCGTATCATTGCACCCTAGTTACGTCTACACTTTTTCAACATCTACCACCATCTAAGTAAAGCGTGAAATCACTGAAGACCATCGTTCCAACACTGAAACTAAAGGCTTGAAACTAAAGGCACCTTTGCTTGGCTGCCGTCACATGGGAAATCCTGAATTAAAACAATTCCTCGGGCAGTGGGTCCAAGAGTTAAGCGGCCAAGATGTCCCCTCCCTCACCCTTGAAATCGAAGAGGGTAACAACGGCCACCTAAATATTTTCGAAGTGGATGAAAATCAGAAAAAACGCCCAGCGATCAGTACCGTAGCCGGCACTCATGACGTCTACAGCCCTAATTACCAGCAGAATCTCAAACAAAGCTCGCAGGCGAAATTTCTAAACGGAAAACTTATCGTGGCTAATATCTGGCAACGAACGAGCAACGAAGTCCCAGATAATTTCCTAGGAGTGGGACTTTCTGAATGGTCTATTGATGATGAAGAAGGAAAACTCACCGAGAAAAAATTTGGCTACACATATACGCTAGCTCCTGAAGCCAAATTAGAAAATGCCTTTGAGCTTTTACCTTGGTCGATTCAAAAAACTTTTCTCAAAAAAAATAGTCCTAGGTACAGAGGACCCCCTATTTTGGTCCCGATGACCCTATTCGTTGCCCAAAGGATTGGACGTGAAATAGCGCCAGCGTTGGGAGTCCAAAAGCCAGGCGGCTTTGAGTTGTAGTTGAGAATCTAGGAGTAGATGGCCGCGATCTTTAAGCGATAAAGGTCTTTCTTGATCATTTGAAATAAAATCAAAGAATGCGGATAATTGCCCATAATCACTTAGAATTTTATCCTGCTTATTTGAGATCTCGCAGAGATCGCCGTAACCTACTCGTGCAAGCTTAGTTAGGAGTGCGGGTTTTCCAAATAGCTCTTGGCCCCAATCGCGGGCGAATGCTCGGATATAAGTGCCAGCACTGACCTTTACTTTTACGGTCCACTTCAGAACCCGAGGACTCTCTCTAACTAAACTTAAATGTTCG
>CAZIFW010000032.1:0-29717 GCA_964538275.1 uncultured Bacteriovoracaceae bacterium | reverse complement strand
ACCAAGTGTATCTTTTTTTACAAGATCACGCAGTTTTTGAATCTGTTCCGAGTTGGCTTCTGACCATTCAGCGGAGTATTTTTTTTCAAGATCTGCAAGGTCTTGGGTAGCGTTAGAGCTCAGTACGTTACTCAGTTCCATGCTATCAAAAGCGGTGTTTTGGCTTCTAAAGGCTGCAATTAGAGCCATGTCTTGAGGGCAGGTTTTTTTATAAATTTCTAAGCGGCTTATGCCATTATCTGTAACTTTTAGAAAACAGAGCTCGGGGACTAGAAGGTTGTTGCTTTGATTGAGTTTGGACTGAATATGGTAGTCCAATACACCTTGAGAATAGCGCACCACGCGATTGGCACTTAAAGGCGTTATTTCAAGCGCATTGGCATGAGTAAGAATGAATGAAAAAACAAAAGTTGTTAAAATGAATTGAAGTTTGGATTTCATAGTGAGCTGCACCTCTCAGGGCGCAAACTAGCCACTCTAATGCTGCGAGTCAATGGGCGCTTTTGCTATGAGCTTTTGGGGGAACATAAATTTGCTCGACCTTATCTAAAGGTAACGCTAGAAGTGTAGAACTCATGAGTACAGCATTTGACCTCTTAAAAGATGAGCTTCTGGATATCATTACTGAAGCTGTAAATATGAAGAACCTTGACCGTTCTACCGTAAGTGCTGAAACTCCCATAATGGTTGAAGGCTTAGCTCTTGATTCTATTGATATTCTTGAAGTTGTAATTGCTCTTGAAAAGAAATACGGCATTAAAATTGAAAACAACCAAAGCTCTCGTGAGATGTTTAAGAGCGTTGGAGCATTGGCCGACTACGTTTATAAAAACAAAAAAGCGACCCCCGAGGCGACTCTTTAATTGATGAATGCAATTATCACGGGGGTAGGCGCCCTTTCTCCGCTGGGTTTAGACCTAGAGAGTTTTTGGAACGCCATTCTTGATGAGAAAGACTGCATTCAAGATGGCATCGGAGCCATTAGTGATGAGCAATGGAAAGTCATTGCAGATAAATTTCCCCAAAACAAAAACGCTGGCAAAATTGCTCAGCTCTCTTATTTTGTAGCTTACGAAGCTATGAAAAAAGCTGGCTGGGAGTCTCTCAGCGACGAAGATGGAATTATTCTAGGCACCACCACGGGTCAAATCGTTCATTGGGAACAAAACATGATGGACGCCTATAAAAAAAATGATTTCACGAGTTTTATAGAAAAGGGTGGAATTCGTACCCCCGGCGAATCTTTAAATGAGTTTTGCCGTCTCATGAATTTTGGTGGAAAATCTATGATGATTGTCTCTGCCTGTAGCGCTTCTACTCAAGCTTTAGGTTTGGCAGCTGAATGGGTAAAAAGCGGGAGAGTTAAACGTTGTTTGGTGGGTGGCGCTGAAGTTCTCACAACTTTATCCGAGGAAGGTTTTCGCTGTTTGGGGCTTTTGTCCAAAGAGCGCGCAAAGCCTTTTGATCAAAATCGAAATGGAATCAACTTAAGTGAAGCAGCTGCTTTTTATTGTGTTGAAGCTACACCTTCAAAAGATCCTCGAGCAGTTGCAGTCATAAGCAGTTTTGCGACAAATTCAGATGCTTACCATCTCACGGCACCACATCCTGAAGGTGCGGGCTCACAAAATATATTTGAGCTTGTTTTAGATCGTGGAGGCATTCGAGCCTCCGATGTGGATTGGATTCATGCTCATGGAACGGCTTCTCCCACAAATGATAAAGCTGAGGGAGCTGCGATTGGGAAAGTGTTTCCGCAAACGGCAGTTACGTCTACAAAAGCTTATCATGGCCACTCATTGGGAGCGGCAGGCGCCTTAGAACTTGCTATTTGTGTTCAAGCACTTAAGCAGCAGATAAAAGTAAAAAGCTTAGGTCTTGAAGAATTAGATTCTTCATTGAGTCTCAACATCCAAAAAGAGCACGAAAAATCTAAAGTTCATCATATTGTAAAAAGCTCGCTAGGTTTTGGTGGAGTAAACGCAGCGCTTTTGTTGTCGCATCCTGATACTTTGGGGGGCAAATGAGGCTGGCAATCTATGATGCTTTGTGGGCTGATCCGGAGACGGGCACTGAATTAGCCAACGAGCGTGAATTTCGTCGTTCTACACGCTCTATTTTAAAAGGAGTGGTGCTCATCAAAAAAATGTTTGAGCGAAATCCTGATTTAAAAACGTTGATTGAAAATAAGCGCCTAGCTTTTGTGGTCTCATCAAGTGTTGGTGAGATAGAAATCACGCGTGATTTTTTAAAGGATTTTGCGATTAACGACACAGCTCGCCCGTTTTTGTTTCAGCTCAGCTCTCATAATTCAACTGCAGGCTTCTTGGCTCAGTACTTTGGATTAAAAGGAGCTACTGTTACTTTGAGTGATTCTTATCAAAGTGCAGAAGCAGCTATTGAAAGTGCGCACTTGTTTTTAAATTCAGATGCGTGCGATGCGGCTCTCGTATTTTGTGTGGATCAAAGTATTGAAGAGTGGGTTGATTTGGAAATGTACAAAAATAATCCTCAGCTTAAAGCGAGTTCTGGTGCTGCTCTGCTTTTATTGGCTAAGGAAGATTTACAAAAGCAAACTTCACTGCGACCCAAAGCTACGTTGAGCGATTTAAATTACAGTCAAAAAACTCAAGCTCCAATAAGTGAAGGGGCTTTCTATGATTCAGATGTGGCAGAACATATTGCACGCCTTGTTGATTCCAAAAAGTCGGGCCGCTTTGAATTTGTAAGACCAGATTCAACGCTTACGAGTTTTCAACTAAATGTCTGACTTTTTAAAAGAGCACCATTTTAGATCTAATAAAAAAATCTATTACGCAATAGAAGCTGCTGATCTTAGTTTTGATACGGATGAGTTGGATGAACTTAAAAACTTTACTCTGAAGGGTCCTTTCACAGAATCCATGTCTGAAAAAAGTCCTCGTTATCAAGAGTTCCTTGTAAGTCGCTATACAATATTACGCGTGCTTAAAGCTTTGAAAAAGAAAAGTATTCGTGGAGCAGCGCTCTCACTCTCGCATACGCGTGATGCTATATTGGTGGCAGCAAGCCCAGTGTTAACTTTTGAAGGGGCTGTTTTAGCTGCAGGTTTGGGTGCGGATGTCGAAAATTTACAGAGAAGTATCTCTCAAGGCGCGCATAAGAAAATTATGAATGGCGGAGAAGACTCTTCTTTAAGCGCACTTTCCCTTTGGAGCTTAAAAGAAGCTGCTTTTAAGGCACATCCAGATAACGATACTTTGCTTTTGAGTGACTTTTTTGTATGTGAAATTTTTAGCGAAAATAACTTTCAGTTAACATGCAAAAAAACTCAGCGTCTTTTCGAAGCAAGTGTGCTCGTTATAGATAATTTTCAAGTAGCATTCGCTAGAATGCTTTAGATTAAAATAAGGTAATTCTATTGTTGGACTTTGGTTTTGGGGATTGAAGTTAGAATAAGTGCGCTTATAACAAATAGGGCTCCTAAATATTGAATGCCACTTAAACGCTCTCCTAAAAACAAACCAGCTACAAAAATAGCAGTGAGTGGTTCAGTGGTACTGAGGATTGAGGTTTCGGAACTGCTTAGTTTTTTGAGGCCACTCAAAAATAAAAGCATGGGCACTATTGTAGAAATAACGGAGATTCCTAAAAGAATGTGCCATGCGTTTAAAATAATTTCTTGGCCTCGATCAAAGCTGTTAAAATTAAATTTAAAATTAAAAATTATCAGCGCTATAGCGGTACCCATTTGAATGTAAAGTGTCGAGGTGAGTGGGGGCACTCCAATTAGCCATTTGCGAGAAGCTAAAATATAGAGAGAGTAAAAAATAGCAGAGCCAACCCCATAGAGGAGAGCTATGGGTTCTTGTATGTTCATGTCCCCCCACACTAAAAAGGCCATACCAACACATGTAATGGGTAGTGCAATCCATGCAGCCAAGCTCATTTTTTCTTTGAAGAGAAAGAGTGCTCCAACGCATACCATTACGGGGTAAAGATAGAGTAATAAAACCGTAAGAGAAGCTGAAAGTCCTTTGAGTGCTTGAAAATAACAGCTCGAAAATATGGCGTATCCAAAAATTCCAAGACATAAAGATTTCAAGAGAAATTCTTTTGATAATTTTAAGAGTTGCGGTTTTTTAATTAAAAGAAATAAAGAAAGTAGGATGCTGGCAAATAAAAACCTAAAACTTAAAAGCTCGCCAGGGCTAAGACCTGCTTGATAAGCCGCTTTTCCAAAGAGCCCTAAAAAACCAAATGCAATACCAGAAGCTATGATTTCAAGAATGCCTAATGTGCGATTCGTAAATTGAAACATAGATTAGGATTTATCTTATGAGCTTTTTAAAGTTCTGACTAGAAGTGCTATTTTTGTGAAACGCTTTTATTTTGCTCTACTATGCTAAAACGCAATGAACCTAAGTTCTCTATTTCGGATTCAATTTCATCATTAGGTTTTAAGTAGCGACCTTGAGTTGCTAGGTTTTCTATAAGCGCTATTTTAAGTTTCTTTTTTAAAGATAGGTTGGGAATTTTTGAATCAATAAATGGGATGTTAAAGATAGCTTTTACAATTTCCGTAGCGCTTGGTTTTTGAAACAAAGTTCCAGCCGGAGTACCTGTCATAAAAAGTGTGCCTGCGGGCATGTAATTTTGACCGTTTTTAGTTTGAGGTAACAAAGTTATTTCATTTTGCTTATCTAGATTCACTCCGTCATCTTTTAGCAAGGGCCATTTCTTTTGGCTTGTATCAGAAAGAGCAAGTTTAAGCATTTCTTCAATTGGAAGTGACATCTGAGAGGTAGACGAACTTTGCTTTCTTTCGCCTTTGACTGAAAGGCTCATTTTTAAATTTTGAGCAAAAGTTTTCCAATCTTTTGGAATCACAACTACAGGACTTATGAGAGCGTAGTTGTTTTTACTTTTTGCGGCTGTAAAGGAATAACTCTCATGATTTTCAACATCTCCATAATAGAAGATTTGAGGCGCTCTATCGCTAAAATCATTTGTAAGGAGCAAAGCTGCAATGCTTTTATCAATATCTTCGGGTTTATAGATGTCTCTATTAAAAACAATTCCTAGCTCTACCTCGTAGTCTAAGAGTTCGGGCAAAGTACTTTGTGGGTTGTAGGCAATTCGTGTTTGCTGTTGAGCAACTTCTCCCCACTTAGGAAACAAGACGAGTTCGTTTTTTTGGCCACTTTCAGCTGCGTGGTCGCTGTAATTTAGTCCAGCACAAAGATGATGTTTGTTGAAAGTTAAGGGGCTTTTGAGTTGAGAGTATGCAATTTTTTCAGGTTTACTTTTAATTTGAGAAAGTTTTAGCTGAACTTCTTCAAAGTTTTTATCTTTAAATAAGGAAAAAGGGCTTGTTTCTTGAGTTTTAAGAGTATCGCTTAGGTCAATATAAGAGACTTCGCCCTTGTTGATGCTCAAAACTTGAATGAGGTGCTGCCCGTTTGTTTTTTGAATAGAAGAAAAGCTGAGGCTATCGGCGCTAGCGAGCTCAAGTGTTAAGGCAGCCGTGAGTGTCCACTTTTTCATACCCCTAAGATATGCGCACTGTGAGACTCAGGCCACTCGATACTTTAGTATTTGCTGACATTTAGATGCAAAGCCGACAAGAGTTGATTAAAGTCATGACATGAAAACTTTAATCAAGGCTTGGATCTTTTCAACTTTTTGTACAGTTTTGAGTGCTGGAGCAGCAGAGCTAAAGGTGATGGATGCGGCACCTGTTTTTCAGGCTAAAATTCATGACGGCAGTACTTTCGACTTGGCTTCGCGCAAAGGCGCTTGGACGGTTCTTTATTTCTACCCTAAAGCAGATACCCCAGGTTGCACTAAGCAAGCATGTGCTTTTAGAGATAACATTAAAAAAATTCGCGACCAAGGCGCAGAGGTTTACGGTGTCAGTGCGGATACAGTTGAAGAGCAAGCTGCTTTTCACAAAAAACACAGTTTAAACTTTCCTCTTATTGCAGATGCTGAAGGTAAAGTGGTCAACCTATACGGTACTAAAATGCCAATCATGAAAATGTCTAAGCGTTGGACATTCATTGTTGATCCCGATTTAAAAGTGCGTGCGATTGAAAAAGATGTAGATCCTGCATTTGATTCTCAGCGAGTAGCTACACAAATTGCTGAGCTAAAAAAAGCAAAATAGATCTTCTTAAGATTTTCTTTCATGAAGTATGATGTCGTAATTTTAGGAGCAGGCGCGGCGGGTTTGATGTGTGCTCTGCAAGCAGGTCGTCGCGGGCGCAAAGTACTTTTACTAGATCACATGAATAAGGTGGGGGGGAAAATCCTCATTTCAGGTGGCGGGCGTTGTAACTTTACAAACATAGATACAAGTCCTGCACAATTCGTATCTGAAAATGAACATTTTTGTAAATCTGCTTTGTCTCGTTATAAGCCCAATGATTTTTTAGAAATGATCAAGGCTCATGATATTGCCTACCATGAAAAAAAATTAGGCCAATTGTTTTGCGATCATTCTGCAAGCGATATTGTTCGCATGTTAGAGGCAGAGTGCAAATCTGCACGCGTAGAAATTAAATTAGGAGCTGAAATAAAAGCGGTACAGTCAGTTCAATCATCAGATGCAAGTGATTGTCGTTTTGAAGTTGAAACTCCTTCACAAAAATTTTTAACGAAATCTTTAGTGGTTGCCACGGGAGGTTTGTCTATACCTAAAATAGGTGCCACTGGTTTGGGTTATCAAATCGCACGTCAGTTTGGATTAGATGTTGTTGCAACCCGTCCGGCATTAGATGGATTCACTCTAACCAATCCAGCTTATGCAATGATCAAAGAACTTTCAGGAGTTTCTATTGATTGCATCCTTACGTGCAATGGCTATTCATTTAGAGAAAACATTCTTTTTACACACAAGGGTATGAGTGGTCCTGCAGCATTGCAGGGATCCTTACATTGGAAAGAGAAAAGTCACGTTGAGATTAATCTTTGTCCTGATAAAAACATTCGTGAGCTCCTACTTAAAAGGAAAAAAGATAAATCTCCGCATACCTTAGTTAAATTTTTGGGCGAATTTTTACCTCAAAGATTTGCCGAAGCATTTGCTCAGCATTTTTTGCCTCATAGTGAGGATACTCTAAAGGCCCTTTGTCAGGTTTCAGATAAGGTATTGATTGAATGGTCTCAGCAAATAACCGCTTGGACCTTATTACCAAGCGGAACAGTTGGTTATTCTAAAGCAGAAGTCACTCGAGGTGGAGTGAGCACGGATGAGTTATCTTCCAAAAGCATGGAATCACGTAAGGTGCCAGGACTCTTCTTTATAGGCGAAGTTGTTGATGTTACAGGATGGTTGGGAGGTTATAACTTCCAATGGGCTTGGGCTTCTGCCTGGGCCGCTGCTCAGGAATTGTGATTTCATTAAAGTGTTCGCTAAGTGCTCCATTATGTGAGTAGAAAATGATGGTATTTTTAATTTGACTCGGTACAGCGCACCCTTCTAAGAGGGCAGCATGCGTCTTCTTTTGGTGCCTAAGGGTACGCTATTTATCTTCGCGTTTTTCTTTATTTCACATGGTTTCGCTAAGTCGAATGCAAAGAATTCTTCTCGAGGTGCATCTACTCGAACTGTGATGAACTTTGTTTGGAAAAATCCAAGCGATTGTAAAGTGGATTCACTCTTTCAAGTCATTTTATTGGAAGACGCAAAAAGATTTCAAACATTAAGTCAGTTTTGGAAAATGGCTTCTCTCTGTAATCCCAATAAAAAATCACAAGAGAATGCTTATTTAATTAAAAAAGCGCTTGTCGCTGAAGTCCGTAGGTCATTTGCAGCTGTTCACAAAAAACGCACTCTTGAACTTCGCCAAGCGTTGCACAACAAAGAGTTTCAACGTTTTGTTCTTGAAGACATTCAAACGTTGTTTATTAAACTGAGTCGCAGAGAAATTCATAACTTTAAAGGGGCTCTGAGTGAAACGACTATTATTCAGCATTTAGACAAAGGAAACTACACTCAATTTAAGTCTGGCGACATTCGTCGTTTAGTGGAGTTTCATGTACATCGCTCAGCAAGTAATAAATTGCATGATGGTAATAAGTGGGTGCACGCAGCCTATGGTTCTATCATGAACATTGGGGGTGCTGTAGGATTGGTAACGCGTGTTACCTGGGGCTTTGAAGGCGATCCTCGTTATGAGCCCATGCACGCTAGTGACCATATTCATGGAACTTTCGAAGTGGGTCTTGCTACACTTGGAAATGACACCTTTGGAGCCGAAATTGTGGGTATCTACATGGTGGGTAATCACGAAAAGCCTAATAAGTTACTCGCCTTAAATCTTTCATGGACTCCACTTAGAGAAGAAGATTTAGAATTGTCTTTAACTTCGTGGGTAGATCAAGAACACAATGAAAAATTTGTTGGCATAACGGGTTCTTACTCATTTGAGTCTCATCCCTTTGAACCTATTGTGAATTTATTTAAACGGATGCTTTTAAAATTAAAAATAAAACGTGCTGCTAAGCAAATGAATCTACAAGAAGGATTTTATTAATGAAAAAAAATATTCTGTACCTATTATTAATGTCACCTATTTTTTCTTATGCCCAATTTGTACATACGGCCAATGAAGCTCAGTATGTTGCCTTGCTCAAAAAGGTAAAAGATAATTTACCCACAACACTCAAAGGGTATCAGGTAGCAACTTTAGTAAACGGACTTAAAGAAGCGAGTGCCAACCTTGAGCGCAATACAACTTTGGCCGTGGATCTTGATGCTAAAAAACTTAGCCTCACAATTGTTGATCCACCTAAAAAAGATGGTGCGCAGAGAAAGTCTGGAAATTTAACAACAGAGCTCTATTTAGAGAACGGGAAAGCATGGATTGAGCAAAAGTTTGCGCGCGATCCTGTGGCTAACTGGAAACTTCCAGTAAACGTTGTAGGAGATACATTGCAGGCTCCTGCAAGCGAGTTTCGTTATTTTGATATGAGTCCCGCAGCTCTGGAAACTCGCAAAAACGATTTAACTTATAACTTTAAGCAAAGAACCATTGAAGCTGGCTTATCAGAAACTGCGCAAACGCAATATAATTTCGTTTTTAGATTTGATTCATTAAACAATTCTCTCTCAATGGATAGAGAAGCTATTGCTCTTAGCAGTGGTGAAAAAGACGATGCGGGACAAGCGGCATTAAAAAATATTCAATCTAGAATTTCTGTGAGCGCACAGCTCCAGTCTGACCTTGAGGATTAGAGGAAATTATGAAAAATAATAATCTGAATACGCTTTCAAAATTTCTACTTTTAAGTAGTTTTGTTTTATCAACCTCTTTATCGCAAGCCAAACTTCCTATTTGGTCTTACGATGCAGGACCCAACTTAAAATCTAAAGACGAGTTTGAACGAAAAATGGCGAGAGAGTTGGTTGATTTAACAGCAGAAATCGCCAATGCCCCTGAGATTTCTAAGCAATTAGTGGGAAGACAACGCTTTCGTCCAGCTTATGGTCCTATTCCATGGAGAATGTTGTTAAAGCCGAATTCTGTAAAAATCCTCTTTATCGGGCAAGACGGAACGCACATCGCTGAGGCGGCCAATCGTCCAGCAACAGCAGGCTTTGGTGGTAGAGCTCAAGATTTAGCGGCATACTTTGGCGTAAATGAAGGTGCTGCGTTTATCAATAACTACGCCTTCACGATCAATGGACAATACAACACAGCCAATACTCCTTATATTGATCAATCAAGAGACGAGCCAAAAGTTCAAACCACAACGCTCATTGACAATAAGTTTTGGTTGTTAAGCCAAGACCAAGACAGTCCAGTGGCACAATGGCGCAATGATTTAATTGAATGGATTATTCGTAACAACACAGAATCTCTTCAATTGATTGTTGCCTTCGGGGGAGCCTCAAGAGATGGAATTTCATCTTTTGTTATTTCACGTAATGGAGGAGCAAAAGGACGCTTGGCAGATAAGGCAGAAGAGCTACAGGTCGCTGAAACTAAAATTGTAAGTGCAGGCGGGAATAATCAGTTTTCTGTATTATTGGATCGAAACGACAAAGATTTATATCAAAAAATTGAAAATGAACGCGCAGAAGCCGAAGGACGTCGCGCAATTACTTATAAGTATTCGGACGCCAATCACCAAGCTGCCGTATTGAAAGATTTAAAAGCTAATTTAACACAGTATCTTCCTGAGATGATTTTCACTAAAGGCGGAGAATTCCAGAATGGTATTTTAGATTCCGCACAACTTGGTGGTTACGATATGGAAAAACTCAGCGTAGGCGGAGAATCTACAGTCTCTCTTAAGGGAATGAAATTGCTCAAGCGTCACGTTCTTACAAATGAAGAAATTGAAATCAAACGAGATATTTTGGTTGTTCAACTTCCACACCCAACTGCATTGAGCATGATGACTCCGGATGATGCTTCAGACACTGTAAAAGCTCGATTAAAAATACTTAAGCCGTATGTAGATACCGGATGGGTCATTCCTGCAGATGAAGGAATGGTGAATCGTTTTGCCGCAAATGAAGATTACAAATATGCACGTTCTGATATTGGACCAGAATATTATGATTTTGGAACTCCTGCTTCGCGCATGGTTTCTGTTTCTTCTGCAAGCCGAATGTCGGGTGCGGGTAATTCTCATATCATAGTGTTTGGATCTCGTGATCGTGGTGAATTTAACCGTACGCGTTTAACGGAAATGACGAATGCTGAACCTGCGCAGTCATTCGATCCTGAAAAAGATTTTTTCACGACACGTCCTCGCAGTCCGGAATTGAGGGATATTTTTGATCCGGGTCCTAATGTTCTCAATGAGGATGGCTCTATTAAAGTAAACTATGCAAAAATCATGAAAGAGGAATTGCAGAGTGCTGAAAAAGAAATTTACCGTACTAAAGACGGTACTGAGTGGAATAAAGAAAGTCGTGCTCATCAAAATTTAGCGATTTCTAATTTCAATATAAAAACTCATCCTATCATTGCGGATTATGGTCACTATCGTGGAACTTTTAAGGCTCCCAAAGTTTTAATTTTGGCAGATCCTATTGGATACGACGACATGGTAACTTCAAGAGCGCTTACAGGAGAGCGCGGGCAATATTTGCAAGGACTTATGAAAGACATTGGAGTGCCTGAACAGTACCTCGTAATTAAGACCGTTCCTTATGGTATGGATGGCGCTACCTCTGAAGAGTGGGCGGAGCTTCTCTCTGAAACTAAAAAATACCGTAAAGCAATATTTGATCAGCTCTTAAGTGCGGAGCAAAAGCCCTTGTTGGTTCTCACAGATGGAGAATATGCGGGGAAAGAAATTGCTGAGCTAATGGGTGATGCTCCAATTCCAGTTGTTAAAATAGAAAGAAATTCTGAAACTCTTGATTCTGGTTTAGCAGCTGCTTTTGGAAAAATTCGTAATCCTGAGGCACCTCTTTTGTTAGGAGTTCGTGCGACAAGAGCTAGTTTAAAGCGTGCTAATATTCCTCGATCGCACTTGCCGTACTACTCAAGAATTTGGGAAGGAACATCTGGAGATTCTGTATTGGCTTCAGGTGGGGAATTAGCGGGCATTGCTTTTGCTGAAGTTGCTCCTAAGTGGGCATGGAGCCAGGAGTTTAAACTTACGGAGAATGAAGAGCCCAAAGTCAAAAAACTGATCTCTAAGCTCAAAGATGGAAATCTACCTCTACCTTTTGAAAAGATTCGGGATTTTTTACGACGCATGCCAGATCTTGATCCTGCTTTGAACTAAAAGTGCCTCTGAATCAATAGAAATACTTTCTTTATGCGCCGATTCCTTTCTGGAGTTGGCGCTTATTGTTTGGCTAAACTTGTGACTACAATAAGTTATGTTGCCGGAAAATACAGCTAGCGAAGAAACACTTGCCCAGCACAATTCGCATCGTGAGAACGTTGCAAGCTGGAAAAAAATTATTCAAGAATATCAAAAACCTTCCAATAAAAAAGCCATGTGGCAGTTGCTCAATACAGGAGTGCCATTTTTAGGAATATGGGCTTTGCTTTATTACACCCTTGGAGTTTCTTGGTGGTTAACGGTTGGACTCTCTGCTCTGAATGGTCTTTTTGCTTTGCGCTTGTTTATTATCTTTCATGATTGCGGACATGGTTCATTCTTCACCTCTCAAAAAGCAAATCACATTGTAGGTACTCTCACAGGTCTTTTCTTTTTTACAAGTTATTGGCATTGGCGTTGGGAGCACGCCGTTCATCACAGTAGTACGGGTCATTTAGATAAAAGAGGCACAGGAGATGTTTGGACTTTAACTGTTAAAGAATATATGGAGTCTACTCGTTGGAAACGTTTTGCATATAGAGTGATTCGAAATCCTTTTGTTTTGTTTGTTCTTGCTCCTATGTTTTTATTTTTTGTTTTAGAGCGGATTCCATCAAAGAAAGCTCCGTTGAGAGTTGCGTACTCAGTATATGCAACTAATTTTATACTTGCTGGACTTGTTGCACTTGGAATTTATGTTTTTGGTTTAAAAGAATATTTAATTATTCAGCTCACTCTTTCAGCCGTCGTTTGTACTAGCGGTGTATGGCTTTTCTATGTGCAACACCAGTTTGAGGATACATATTGGGAACGAGGGAGTGAGTGGGATTACACAGCAGCTGCTATGCAAGGAAGTTCTTTTTATAAACTTCCAAAAGTTTTACAATGGTTTACGGGAAATATTGGTTTTCACCATATTCATCACTTGAGCTCTAGAATTCCTAATTATAATTTAGAGAGCTGTCATAAGGCTCATCCTATGTTTCAGGAAGTTGAGCCGCTTACGATAAAGAAAAGCTTTAAGTCTATATCTTATCGATTGTGGGATGAGCAGCAGAAGAAGTTGGTGGGCTATCGCCATTTGAGAGAAATCAAAAAACAGAATAAAGAACTAGGCTCTTCATAAAGAGCCTAGTTTAACAATTTTTACTGAGCTTTTTTAATAATATCTTCGAGTTCTTTTCGGTTGTTAACAATCTTGGATATCAGGCCTAGTTTGATGCCTTCTTCTGGCGATACCCAACGATCGCGATCCATTAATTCAGCAAAGAGTTCTACTGAACCACCTGTTCGTTCTGCATATAAACGATGCATGCTCTTTTTTAACTCAACAATATCTTTGGCATGAATTTCGATATCAGATGCCGAGCCTTGAAGCATACCGCCCAACAAGGGTTGGTGGATGAGTATTTTTGAATGCGGAAAAGCAACGCGATATTCTTTTTCAGCAGCAAGTGAAATGACAGATCCCATACTAGAAGCAGATCCTGCAACAACTGTGATAACCGTGGGTTGAATAAACTGTGCAGTATCATAAATGCTAAAACCCGAATAAACTTCTCCTCCTGGGGAGTTTATCCACAATACAACAGGTGCCTTGGGATCAGCTTTTTCAAGGGCTAAGAGCTGGCGGTTTACGTCGTAGGCGAGTTCTCCATTTACAACACCCGTAACAAAAACTGTTCTTGATTCAAAAAGGTGCTGATCAATAGGGGTATGAAAAGGAAAAAAGTTTGAATGATCTTTAGATGTGCTCATAGTCTTATTAAAAATATCATATCTGCGTGTGCCAATAAGGGCAATGCCAAGAACTAGTGCTCCTCAAATGTATATAAAATTGCTACCCTTGGGGTCTCTAACTACAAATGACGAATGTTTTGCCTATCGATTCAATACTGAATGACTTCTTGGATACGTATTCAAAGCAAAATAATATAATAATTTTGGCTACCCCTGGAGCAGGAAAGACCACTCGATTGGCACCCGCATTAGTTGCAAAGAATCTTGTTCCCAAAAATAAAAAGATTCTTATGTTACAACCGAGGCGCCTTGCCGCTAAAGCTGTAGCGGCTCGCATTGCTGAAGAGCGTGAATGGACACTTGGAAAAGAAGTTGGTTATCAGGTCCGTTTTGAGAAGTGTTTAGGACCAGAGACCCAACTCCTTGTTATGACCGAAGGAATACTCAGTCGTAAGATGTTAGAGGATCCAAATCTTGAAGACGTAGCTTGTGTCATTTTAGACGAATTTCATGAGCGAAGTATCCACTCGGATTTGGCAATCGCTTTACTTAAAGAATTGCAGTCAGCTTTTCGTCCAGATTTACGCATCGTAGTGATGTCTGCTACTTTAGAGAGCCAAGCTCTCGTTTCTTATCTGCCGGATGCAAAACTTTTACAAGCACAAGGAAGAGTCTTTCCAGTTGAAATTTTAAATCAGCCAAAAGTAGATCGAAGATCTTATGTGAAAAGACTGGACGAACAAGTCTTTGAAGCCCTGAGTTTTTTGATAGCACACCCAGGCGACGATGGCGGAAATTTTTTAGTCTTTTTAGCAGGAGTAGGAGACATAAAGCGAAGTTTAGATTTTTTAAAAGCAAAAGCTCAATTTAAGAATTTTGAAATTTTAGAGCTTCATGGCTCACTTTCATTGCAAGAACAATCAAAAGTATTAAAGCCAAGTAAAATTCGAAGAATTATTTTAACGACTAATATCGCAGAAACTTCATTGACCGTTCCGGGTGTAACTACAGTTGTAGATTCCGGTTGGGCTAAAGTTGCTAGATGGGATGCTTCTCGTGGAATTGATAATCTAGATTTAAATCGTATTAGCTTAGCATCAGCCAAACAAAGAGCAGGCAGAGCAGGGCGCGAAAAATCTGGCCGCGTATATCGGCTTTGGAGTCTAGACGAAGAACGAGGCTTTAAAGCCTATGAAGATGCTGAGCTTCAGCGGATAGACTTGGCTTCTACACTTTTAACTTTGGCAGCATGGGGCGTGCGTGATTTTGAAAATTTCGATTGGTTTGAACGCCCTAGTGCGACACGACTAAGCCTGAGTCTTAAAGAGCTTACGAATATTGGAGCTATAGATAAAGAAAAGCATTTAACTGAATTAGGTCGTCAGTTACAAAGGGTACCTTTAAACCCGCGTTTAGCCTTGGCACTTTTGAAAGCTAAAGAGACTCAGCAAGAAGAACATATGGCATTTGCTTTAGCTGTGCTGAGTGAAAAAGACCCACAAATGAATTCCGCAAGCTTAGACTCTTCTGTTGAAACAGAATGTGATTTAGAGGGAAAGGTACTCGCCCTAGAAGAAATTTATCGAGGCGCTAATCCCTCACAATGGGGAATGGATTCATCTACTAGTAGGCGTTGTTTAAAATTAGCGGAAGAGCTTTTGAGAAGTGTCGAGAATATAAAGCTTAAAGGTCCTCAGGCACTTCAGCCAAGAGTAAAGAAAACATTATCAGAACTCCTTTTTGTTTCTTTTTCTGATCGTTTGTGTAGGAGACGTGAAAAGGGGAGTCCACGAGCTGTCATGTCTGGAGGTAGAGGCGTTGTTTTGAGTCCAGAGTCAGAAGTACAAAAGGCAGAGTTTTTTTTAGCTCTTGAAATTATGGATGTTAATGCAAGTGCTGAGAGCCGAGTCTTAAGAGCAACTGCTTTGAGCCGAGAGCAGCTCAAGCAATTAGCCGGAAAAGAAATCAATGAAAATGTTCAAGCTGATTTTGATTTAAAGACCTTTAAAGTTCAGTGTTATCGTACAGTCACATATCGAGATTTAGTTATTGAGGGGCCTTTTTTAGTATCTGCAAAAGAAATGAGTGAAAACTCTACTTTTGAAAATATTGCTCAAAATGTTTTAAAAAAGTGGCCAGAGTTTTGTGCGCGTTTTGAAGCTTTAGCTGAATTAGAGTTGAGATGTTTATATCTTCAAAAATATTGTCCAGGCTTAAATGTTGAATCGTTATCTGATGAAGTAAAACTAAATTTTATTCATGCTGTAATAGAACACACTCGCCAGTCTTCAGTGGACTCTTTCGATGTAGGCTCTTTAATCGATGTATTCTGTTCTAAGCAGTTTTTAGATGTGCTCAATAAAAATGCTCCATCTATGCTGAGAGTTCCTTCAGGGCGTGATATTCGGCTGCACTATTCTGAAGATTTAGAAAGTGTGAAGTGTAAGGTAAAATTGCAAGAGCTTTTTGGCCTTGCAAAATCGCCCACTATTCTTGAGGGAAAAATTGAGATTATTTTTGATCTTTTATCCCCAGCTCAGCGCCCAGTTCAAACAACAAGAGATTTAGCAAGCTTTTGGAAAAATACTTATCCAGAACTTAGGGCTCAATTAAAAATACGTTACCCTAGGCATCCATGGCCAGAAGACCCCTGGACAGCGCAGGCAACACATAAAACCAAGAAGGCATTGTTAAAATAGCGTGAGGATCAATTTTGCTTGATCATGTAACCCTAAAGCTTATTTTACCGAATTAGACTAATAAGAGATAATCAAAGTTATCCGCTAAGGAGACGTAGTATGTTTTTAAGGAGTTTAGTTATGGCATTCACAATCGTAGGACCTTTATTGCTGGCGAAAGTAGATAATAAAACAAAAGGTACGGCGGCTTACATTAAGCCCAGTGACGAAGAGTTAAAAAATAAACTTGATGAGCTTCAATACAAAGTGACACAAAAGGGTGGCACTGAAATGCCTTTTCAGAATAAATACTGGAACAACAACGAAGAGGGTATTTATGTTGATGTGGTTACAGGCGAACCACTTTTTAGTTCAAAACATAAATTTGATTCCGGAACGGGCTGGCCAAGTTTTTACCGACCTATAGAAGAAAAGAATATTGTTACCAAAGAAGATAAAGCATTGTTCATGACCCGTACGGAAGTTAAGAGCAAGCACGGAGATTCTCATTTGGGACATGTCTTTCAAGACGCACCTTCAACTCCAACGGGATCGCGTTATTGCATGAATTCAGCCGCTTTGCGTTTTATTCCTAAAAATAAGCTCAAGGAAGAAGGGTACGAAAAGTACCTTAAAGATTTTGAAGAATAAAATATGAAAAATATATTTTTAAGTTTTATATTCCTAGTAAGTTTGAGTTCAAAGCTTGAGGCACAACCTAAAAATCCCAATCAAGAAGTGGCTATTTTGGCTGCAGGTTGTTTTTGGTGCGTCCAGCCCCTCTACGATAAATTAAAGGACAGAGGAATTATCTCTACGGTAGTGGGATACAGCGGTGGTATCACTGAAAACCCCACTTACGAGGAAGTTTCCTCAGGCTATAGTTCTCACCGTGAAGTTATTAGAGTGGTCTTTGATCCAAAGAAAATTACCTATAAAGAGATTCTAGAAGTATTTTGGCTCAATATTGATCCCTTTAATGCTAAAGGACAATTTTGTGATCTAGGAGATCAATATGTATCAGCCATATACTATACTTCGGAAGAGCAACGTAAAGTTGCCGAGAAGTTAAAGAGTTTATTTAAAGATGAAGCCAAAACTAAAGCAGAGTTTCATACCGAAATACTACCTGCTAAAAAATTCTATCCCGCTGAAGATTATCATCAAGAATTTTATAAAAAGAATCCCCTTAGGTATAAAGCTTATCGACTTGCATGCGGCCGAGACAAAAGACTCAAAGAGGTTTGGGGTACTAAATAAGGATATTGAATTTGTCTGAATTAAAGAATGCTCCAGTTGGGATTTTTGACAGTGGAGTAGGTGGGCTCTCAGTCCTCATTGAAATTGAAAAAAGATTGCCCCACGAAAGTTTGCTTTATTTTGCGGATAGCGGACATGTCCCTTACGGAAATAAAAGCCCCGATTTTATTCGAGATCGCAGTTTAAAAATTTCAGAATTTCTTATTTCTAAAGGAGCTAAGGCAATTGTAATTGCATGCAATACTGCAACAGCAAGCGCTATTGGTGTTTTGAGAAAAAAATGGCCAGATATGCCAATCATTGGAATGGAGCCCGCTGTTAAACCTGCATTAGCTGTTACCCAAAAGGGAATCGTAGGGGTTTTGGCAACTGTAGGGACTTTAAAGAGTGCGCAATTTGCAGCTTTGCTGGATAAATTTGCTTCAAAAACTAAAGTTGTATTGCAACCTGCTCCAGGGCTGGTTGAATGTGTTGAAGCGGGCAATTTGAATAGTCAAGAGGTGAGAGAGCTCGTGAAGTCTTTCGTAGTTCCGTTGTTGGACAAAGGGGCTGATACACTTGTCTTGGGGTGCACACATTATCCTTTTCTAAAAAAAATTATTGCCGAAATTGCGGGACCCAATATTACTCTGATTGATACGGGAGCGGCTGTTGCTCGCCAACTCGAAAAAAGATTAGTTGAGGCCCATTTGTTGCTTAGTATGAATTCTTCTAGATTTTTAGAATTTTACACCAGTGAAAACCCCTCTCATTCTGCTCTCATTGTCTCTTCGCTATTGGATCGTAAGGTCATTGTTGAGAAGGCGGTTTTTTAAGCTTTCAGCGCTCTAAGTAAGGGAAATTATTAATTTAGTCGGTGCCGTTTTATATTCTCTTTGAGTATAAATCCACCTTGAGTGCAGGGTGTAGTTTTAGCTTTATTGTTATACTTTGGAGGAAGTCTTACGCTTTTTGCGGGGGCTAGTAAGCCCCAATGTTTTGTTTCACTCTCTAGGGACGTTTTAAAGCATACTCAAATAAAGCACTCTTCCGTAAAACCTAATTTTTCTACTTTAATAAATAAAGAGCGAGCTAAATTACTCACTGATTATTACAGAAAAACACCCAAGAAAAAAATCTACCGATTGGGCGTTCAAATACTCAGAGATTTGTTATCTGATACAGGGCATTTGATTGAGCCCACAAGGAGAATTCCTTTTCTCTATTCCGTAAAGCATTTTATGGAGCGAGGGGGGCGCTTTGTTATAGATGCTGACATGAGTAATTTTGATAGAGAGGTTGCGATCGTTTCGGTGAGGCATCCTTCTTTCGAATACATTAGCATTCCCGTTTATAAACTTTTATCTATTGAGTTGGGTATTGAAGGTGAAAAAGAAAATCTTCTTTTTGATCTCGCGCATGAGCTAAGACATTCCATTACAGACAATAGAACTCGCCAAGCTCTCATAAGAAGTGGAGCGAGGAATAATCCAAACTTTATTTATGGTCACATAGGGGCTTTGGATACTGAGGAAGCGAGCCAGAAACAAAAAATGAATCAGATGAGCCAATCTATTGCTTATGCCTATCAATTAGAGCGCGAAGCGGTTTTGGCTCAATCTCAGTTTGTGCCTCAAGCTCCAAAAAATACGGGTGACCTCAATTTTTATCCACAACTACAATCTTTGCAGCGATTGTTGAATGAAACGACCTATAAAGACATAAAAGAACTTCACAAGAATGTTCTTCGAAAGAGTCATTATAGAATTTTGATAGAAAGTTACGCGGATACTTATGTGAGTTTCTTGGAAAATTTAGATCCTCGTCAGAAGATTCCTCAGTCCTTAGGTGATCTGCTCTCGAAGTTAGCTCATGTAGAGTTAGACCAAAAGCATACAATGTCTTTAGCTATGAATGATTATGATAATTACAAATATGTTATTCGTGGACACTTGAATGATGAACTAGCTTCTTACTTAAAATCAAGTATAGGAGCCGCTCTAAAAAGAAAAGAATACCGTCTCTTCAGGGCTTATCAAAGATTGCAATCAATCATAAATGAATAATTTTTTTCGTTCATTAAAAAAATCAGTAATTGCTTTAACGAGTTTTTCTTTAGTTTTTTCGTTTCTTATCAGTACGCCTATCTTAAGAGCGTTTTCTTGAGTTTGTGCATTAAGGCACTTCTCTAACGAATCTTTTAATTTTTGAGTGTTAAGTTTATTGAGTTTTAAAAACACACCCGCACCTATTTCTTCTACGTGCCGTGCATTGTCTACTTGATCATTAACGCTTGCTAAAATTACACTACTTTTCCCTGCACGCAGGCATTGCCCTGTAGTCCCTATCCCACCTTGATGCACGATCACTGAGCATTGGGGCATGATTTGTCCATATGGAATGTAATCTGTTACATGTACCTGGCTATCTTTAAAGCGTTCTCTGTATTGAGTTAGATCGCGATGAGATACGCTCATGATAGCTCTTTTTTTCATAGAAATTATTGTTTCGTAAAAGACATCGTATATTTTTCCAGGTTCAAAAACATTTGTGGATCCTAAAGTTAAAAGAATGGGAGCCTCTCCGCCTTTTAAAAAATCTAACAATTCTTTTTTTAAAGGAGCTTCGCTCTCAAAGCCATCATATTCAATAAAACCAATTTGTTTTAGGTCTCTGGGCCAATCAGCTTGAGGGGGCGCAAAGTGTTCAGAAAATAATGCAAGATTTAAAGCACCACTTGTTAAAGTGGAAGGAAGTAAAGGGTTAGGCTGTTCTTTGAGCCCATATTTTTTTCTTACTTTTTGCAGGGGCGCTGCCCATGATTTTGAGAAAAAGAATATAACTCTATAAAAAATTTTAAAAAAAGTAGGGCCTAGAAATTTTAAAGAACGCATAAAAGGAATGGGTGGCACAGAGGGCGGATCAATGGCTGACCAGTAGCCTATAGGTGCTAACATGGCCATCGCCCAAGGTACTTTACTTAACTCAGAAACGGTAGGAATGGTGTAACCGAGCATTCCAGTAATAATGAGATCTGAGTTTTTAGCCAAAGGAAGTATGTCTTCAATAGCTTCCTCAGAAGCTGGAAATATATATTTTCTATGTAAAATTTCAGGACCTCGAATAGGAGTCATTACAACTTTTATAATTTCTGGATCTTGCGGGTCGAGATTTGGTCTAACACCGAATCCTTTTATCCCTGCTGCTTCAATGCGCGGAACATGTGCAGGGTTACTTGCAAGGCTCACTTCAAAACCAGCTTTTTTAAGGATGAGTGCCATTCCAATAAACGGGTGTAAATCTCCAAGGCTTCCAAGGTTTATTAGAAGGATGCGATGCATGAAGTTTATTATAAACTCACAATCTAAGGTAGCCTATTAAAGTGCGGTACATTTTTTTAATATTGGCGCTTAGCTTTTCGAGTTCACTTCAAGCACAAGTATGCGATGTAGGAGAGGCTGGAGATGGTGGTGTTGAGCCGTGTGTTCCATGTGCAATGGGACGCTATCAGGACCAAGTGGGGCAAAGTAGTTGTCTTCCTTGTGAGCCAGGATCTTATCAAGACCAAATAGGTCAGATTTCTTGTACTCTCTGCGAAGCAGGAACTTTTACTTCTAATTTTGAGTCTATAGATTGTTCTCCTTGTCCTGCTGGAATGACTTCAGCAGCAGGTGCGAGTAGTTGTACAATAATTCCAGCTTCTGATGGGGGAGGTGGTTGCGGGGCAATTACTCAAGCTTCTCTAAAGTCTCAGCAGAGAGCTGATTTGCTTCTCATACTTACGGGATTATTTTTGTTTTTGATGACACTAAAATTGCATTTTCAAAAGAGCAAAGTTCTTTTGGATTTACAAAAAATTAAATAATACTTTTAATTTCGTATTCGTTGGTTTTGTTGGCGATATCAAGTTCAAATATATCACCCGCTATTTTGCCCATGAGTTCTTTTCCAAGCCTTGAATCAGGTGTAATAATTTGAATGTTCTTTGCCTCAACTTGAAGTTGAATGCCGCCCCCTTTAGGTACAATGAAAAAAGAGGTTTTTTTAGAGTTTATCTCAACTTCAACTAAAGCTGTTAAGTCGATGGGACTCTTTTTATGAAAACTTTTAATTTCAAGAGTCTCTAAGCTATGAAGAACTCGCTGAAGTTCTGCCGCTCGTTTTGCTTGAGCCCCAGCTAAATAACTCGCTTCAAGTCCTCGAGTATCGTACTTGTCCTCGGCTTTACTTTCTTCATGGGTGGCGGCCTCGCGAGCTATCAAGGCTGCAGAGACCATAACCTGCATCTCATTTTCTAGACTTTCGAGTAATTTCTTTAAAATACTCTGCTTAAGCTGAGAACTCATAAGGCTACATTAGACCATCCTTTTGAATGTGTAATGTTTGAGATGAATAGGAATGTAAATTTTATGTTAATGCGTAATTATTAAACTATAATTGTTTATATTAAATTTTTGACGTTTTGCGGGCGGGATAGCTTTTAAGGGGCTATCTCTATGAAAACTAGAGTCAGTGTTGGCTAAATGCTTTGTCTCAAATAGCCGATAAAGAGGAAGGCTTTAAAGTGTTATAGCCTTTGGATGGATTTTAAAAAACCTTATCTCGATGAGAATTCTTTACTAGAAATTTCTACTCTTGAAGCACTCGGAGAGGGGAGTTTGCTTGTGGAGCTTATAAATACCTTTGAAGCCACCACTCCTGAGATTTTATCCCGAATTTTAAAGGCTTTTGAATCTTCTGACGTGGCTGCTTTGCAGAAGCAGGCACATTCTTTAAAGTCGAGTAGTGCGAGTTTAGGTTTATTGAGACTCTATGAAATGACTTCGTACATAGAAACAAATGCAGGTCTTGTTATTGAAGAAAAACAAGAAGAACTTATTCGCGATTTAAAAAGTGCTTATTTTGAAACTTTAAGCGCGTTAGAAAATTTCATAGACACTCATCAGATAAGAAGAGTTGCATAAAAATGAAGGCTGATTTTCAAAAAAAGCTTTCTCGATACGTTTATATATTAGCATTTGCATCGATAGCTTCTGGGCTTTGTGGATTGATGGGCTGGTTTTTAAAGATTGATGCATTAGCGACTTTATTTAATGCCAGTGTGTATATTAAATTCAATACGTCGTTAAGTTTGTTTTTTTTAGGATTAAGCTTAGTGGTTGCGCAACTTGATACGCACATAAAAAACAAAATTTGGCTACGCTCTCATAAGGTATTGAGAGTCCTCTCGGCATTTGTTCCGACAACAATAGGTTTTTTAACTTTTTCTCAATATTTGTTTGGGGTAGATTTAGGAATTGATCAATTATTTTGGAAAGATACATTGGCGCCTTTTGTAGCTAAGGTAATTCCTGGAAGAATGGCCTTTACCACTAGTCTTGCAATTGCAAGTTTAGGCACGGCTTTGTGTGTTTTGGATTTGGAATTAGGATCCAAAAAATACCGACCTGCTCAATTTCTTGCGGTTTTAAGTGCCCTTATTTCTTTCCCAACGATAATAATTTACTTATATAAAATTTCATTTTCAGTTGGAATTGCGTCATACACACAGATGACAATTTACTCAGCAGTCTCTGTGTTTTGTGTTTCTGTTGCCATTTTGTTTTTACGTCCAGACAAGGGGTTCGTTTCTTTTCTTTTTAGCGATAGCATAGCGGGGCTTATGCTGAGGGATTTAATTCCCTCAGCTGTGTTGATACCTATGGCCCTGGGGATTGTAAATCTTGCAGGTGCGCGCAGAGGTTTTTACGATACCGATTTTGCTCTCACTTTAACAGTAGTCATGTGTGTTATTGTTTGGATGGTAATTCTTGTTCACACCACTAAAGGTGTTTTAAAAATGGAACAAGAAGCCTTACGCTTAGAAGTTGAACGAACTCGACTTCGCCAAGAACGTGAGGCAGATATTTCTTTATTTCGTACGGTACTTGAGACGATGCCTTCAGCTGTAGTGGTTGCAGAAGCTCCAAGTGGAAAAATCGTGTTTGTAAATTCTCAGGTTGAAAAGATATGGGGACTAAAAACTGTATATTCTAAGGAAATCAGCGATTATGTTTCGTGGCAGGGTTTTCGTCCTGATGGATCTCAATATCAAGCTTCGGATTGGCCATTGGCCCGTTCCATTGAAAAAGGTGAAACTGTTTTAAGTGAAGATGTTCATGTGACTCGCTCGGATGGAAGTCATGTTATTTTAAGACTTTCCTCAGCCCCTATTAGAAATCAGAGGGGAGAGATTACGGGGGGAGTTGTTGTTTCTGAAGATATTTCTGAAATCAAACAAGCTGAATCTTTGCGAATTAAGCTTCTAGCGGAACAGCAAAGTGCGACGGCTATTAAAGATAGTGAAATACGCTTACGGTCTATTTTTGATTCTGCATTCGAAGCTATTATTACAAACGACGCATCCGGAGTAATTACCGAATGGAATCCTCGTGCCGAAATTATGTTTCAATATAAACGTGAAGAGGCTTTAGGCAAGAAAGTTCATGAGCTCATAATGCCCGAAAGTTTACGAGAAAAGCACGCGCGTGCTACGCGTAGGTTTTTTGATACTGGCCACGGACCATTGCTTAATAAAACAATTGAAATTGAAGCAATGCGCAGAAACGGTGAGCTATTTCCAATTCAACTTTCTGTGAGTGTTACGCAAAAAAATGGAACCTTAATTTTTACCTCTTTCATTGATGACATCACACAGCGTAAGAAAAGTGAAAAAGAGCTCATTGAGGCTCGAGAAAGTGCTCTTGAGGCCGCCAAAATTAAATCTGAATTTTTAGCGAATATGAGCCATGAAATTAGGACTCCTTTAAACGCTGTCATAGGCTTAGCTGATTTGTTAAGTGAAAGTGTGATGAGTGCAGAGCAAAAGAAGCATATAAATTTGATTCAAGAATCTGGAAATCACTTGTTAAAAGTTATTAACGATATTTTAGATTTCTCTAAGATTGAAGCGGGTCGTATGACCCTTGAAAAGAACGATTTCAATTTGAAACATTTGCTAAGGAATATGGCGGATCTTCTTAAACATAAGGTAGATGAAAAAGCTTTGCGTTTTAGCTTAGAAATTGATCCGCTCATCCCACGGGAGCTTCGTGGAGATCCGGGTCGCTTGGGTCAAGTTCTAATCAATTTACTTGCAAATGCTATAAAATTTACGAAAGAAGGAAGTGTTCATCTCAGTGTTAAAATGTTGAACAATGATTTAACAGCCCCTGTTTTAAGATTTAGTGTTAAAGATACGGGAATCGGAATTTCTGAACAAACGATTAAAATTTTATTTAATCCTTTTGTGCAGGCAGATGGGTCTACAAATCGTAGGTATGGCGGCACAGGATTGGGGCTTTCTATTTGTAAAAGAATTGTTGAGTTAATGAATGGAACAATTCAAGTTGAGAGTATTGAGGGCCAAGGATCAGAATTTTGGTTTACAGCGAACTTTGAGGCCGCTTTAAAAGAACACGTAATTGAAAGCAAAGAAGAGAGCTCTACGACAGCATTGACGGCTCTCCTAAATACAAACAAATCCTATAAAATATTGGTGGCTGAAGATAATTCTACCAATCAACTTTTAACTTTGGCTCAGTTAAAAGCCTTAGGCTATTCTGCTCAGGCTGTCGCTAATGGTATTGAAGCCATTGCTGCTTTTAATGCGAATCACTTTGATTTAATTTTAATGGATTGTCAGATGCCTGAAATGGATGGTTTTGAAGCCACTCGAATGATACGTGAGATAGAGATTTCAAAAGGCGGACGTATTCCAATCGTAGCGCTGACTGCTAACGTACTAAAAGAAGATGAACAACGTTGCTTAGCTGCAGGTATGGATGCTTATTTATCGAAGCCCACTAAAAAAGATCGTTTAGGGCAACTTCTCGCGAGTCTATTTGCTAAAGAGGAAAATAGAAAAAAAGCAGCTTAGTTTTATCTTGATCTTGGATTTTTACCTTGTGGTCGACGCCTTGAGTTGTGTGGCTTTCTAAAATTTTTCTGAGTAGGAACCTGAACTTTGTGTGTTGAAGTTGCTTCGTTGAGTTTTAGGCCAAAAAGTTTAAGCGTTTTTTTAACGATTTTTTTAAAGATAGAATCTTTGGGTGTGGATCTAGGAGCATCAAAATTTGTTTTAGGTTTAGAGCTGTTCGAGTTTATAGGATGAGGTTTTCTTGGCTCATGTCTTGGGGGTTGTGGAGCTTTTCTATTTGAATGTGGCGCTCTTTGTGAGTGGTGGTTTTTGTGTTCTCTAGGGGCATGTGCTCTCGGAGCATGGTTTCTAGAATTTCTTTCGGAGTGAATAGGGCGCTCTTCTTCGATATGTACGCTGCCGTTTGCGCGGTGTAAGGGGCCAGTGAGTTCGCTGTGATCAAATTCAAAACGCTCAACGCTTTTACCGAGGTATTTTTCTAAGCGTTCTAATTGGAATGCATCTCTGAATCCTACAAGAGAAAGTGCGATACCTTTTTTTCCTGCTCGCGCGGTACGGCCTACACGGTGTAGATAAGTCGCTGGATCTTCTGGAAGATCCATGTTCACTACAAAATCTAAATCCTCTACGTCTAAACCACGTGAGGCTAAATCTGAAGCAATGAGCACCTGCAATTTGTTGTCTCTAAATTTTTGCATGGTGCGTGTGCGCTCTGCTTGGCTTAAGTCTGAAGTGAGCGATTCAGCAATAAATCCCAATCCGCCGAGTCTACGTGTAAGACCATAAGCGTCTTGTTTGTAATTGCAAAAAACTATTCCGCGCTTTTGTGGGCGAACTTTTAAAAAGTTAACCAAGGCATGAAGTTTTTCGTTGTCACCTACAAAGGCTACGCGGTGATCGAGACCTTCTACCGTTAATTCGTCGGACTCTTTTCCGATGCGTTGGGCTTCTACTCCAAACTCATAGGCAATTTCATCTATGCCAAAGTGAATAGTGGCGGAGAAGAAACAAAGTTGTAATTGCTTAGGAAGTTGTTGGCGAATGGCACGAATGTCATTGGCAAAGCCCATGTCTAGGATACGATCAGCTTCATCAAAAACCACACACTTTAAGTGGTTCGCTTTAATCTGTTTGCGCGATAGAAGATCTAAAAAACGTCCTGGTGTAGCAATGTAGACGGCTGAACGAGATCCCAATGCAATTTGATTTTTTTCAGATTCACCACCAATAATAACTACGGCTTGAAGCTTATCGCCGCTTAAAAGCTTAAGGTTTTTTTCAGCTTGCGTAGCAAGTTCACGCGTTGGAACAAGAATAAGTCCCCATGTTTCGTTTGCAGGTAGGCTTTCTTTTAAATCAAATGCATATCGTTGAACTAACGGCGCAAGGTAAGCGAGAGTTTTACCCGTGCCAGTTTTTGAAAGAGCAATGACCGATTCACCCTCACGCAGAGGTTTGAAAACTTCTTCTTGTATTTGGCTCGGCTGAGTAATGTTATTGGCTGCTAAAGAAGCAACTGATTCTGTATTGAGTCCTAGGTCTTCAAAGGTCATTTAGAGGGTAAGCTATCAAGCTTAACCTGAAGTGTCTCCATAATCCGGAGGAGCTCTTTGCGATCGCTTTCATTGAGGCAGCTAAAAAGTTCGGCCACTTTTTCGCGATAGATAGAACAGCCTTGTGAAAGCTCTTTAGTAGCTTTTGCTGTGATTTCAATAATAGTAGCACGACGGTCTGTGGGGTGAGCTTTGCGCGCAACTAGATCGTCCTTTTCAAGTGCGTCTACGAGCGCAGTAATATTGGTGGCTGTTACGCCCATTTCATCTCGAAGTGAAGCCATAATTTGTGGGCCCTTTTCGTCGAGAAGAGCCAAAATCCTAATTCTCTGAGGACTTAAGTTTTTGCAGGTTGTTTGGCTATCGGCCCAGCGCTGAAAAGAGGGCCAAAAGCTCCAAAAGCTTTCTACAAGTCTACAACTGGTCTGGTTATGCGTTTTTTTCATATTTGAGGCCTTTTATTCATTATATCACATTTTGTGCGTAAATTAATAGTTCATGTATTGACTATTCTTGGGCTCACTAATATAGTGAATGTATGAACTATGTACATGCGAATCAAACACAAATAAGCAAAGCGGTAGAACAACAGGAACTTCTTCTCGAGCCCAGCATGCTATGGTTGCTCGCAGTCTTAGTTTTAAACATGGCGCTTTTAGCGCTTTAAGAAAGGGATCCAAGAGATGTCACAACAAAAATTTAAAAACAAAATTGCCTTCATTACAGGAGGTTCACGCGGGATCGGAGCTGCCATTGTAAAACAATTTGCTCAGGAAGGAGCCACTGTCGCATTTACTTTTTCAAATAGTAAAGACGAGGCCGCAAAGATTACAGCCTTGATTGAAGAGCAAGGAGGTAAGGCCCTAGCTATTAAAGTAGATAGTGCCGATTCAAAAGCTGTAGAAGCAGCTGTTGGAGATGTCGCGAAAGCATTTGGTCACTTAGATATTTTGGTGAACAATGCAGGGGTATTTATTTCTGATCCACTTGAAGCAACTCAAGCCGATCTAAAAGAAGAGGATCGACAATTTGCTATAAATGTAAAAGCTGTTGCAACAGCTGTTCGAGCAGCAACTCCACACTTAAAAGAAGGTGGGAGAATTATTAATATCGGATCGGTATTAGGAGCAAGAACACCCTCTGCTGGGATTGCTGGCTACTCTGCTACCAAAGCTGCGGTAGCAGCTTACACCAGAGGTTGGGCAAGAGATTTAGGTGCAAAGGGAATAACGGTAAATACTGTTCAACCTGGTCCTATCAATACAGATATGAATCCCGAAAGTGGCGCAGGAGCTGAGCAACAAAAAGCAGGACTTGCACTCGGTCGCTTTGGTCGCCCCGAAGAAGTTGCAGCAGCAGTTTTATTTTTAGCGAGCGCAGAAGCGTCGTTTATTACAGGTACTACGCTAAATGTAGATGGCGGATTTTTAGCGTAGTTTTATAAAAACTTAACTCTTTAGTTTTTCAACTTCTCTCATAAGGGGTTCGTCGCGATCGGTAATAAAATTTACCACGAGCCCCTTACGTCCTGCCCGAGCTGTACGACCTACGCGATGGATGTAGTTTTCCATTTGTTGTGGCAGGTGATAGTTAATCACAAGCCCAACATGTTCCAGGTCAAGTCCACGCGAAGCAAGGTCTGTAGAAATTAAAATATCTACTTCGCCTTTGCTGAATTGTTTAAGGTTGGCTCGACGTTCAACTTTATCCATTTCTCCTCGATAGATCACGCATCTATGCCCCATGTTTGTGAGTTCTTCAAATAGCTTGTCGCATTGTTCGCGAGTGTTTGTAAAAATAAGAGTACCGCCTTCAACTTTCTTAGAGAGAATTTTCTCAATAAGAGGCAGGCGTTTTCCATTGGGAACGCGACGATTTTCTGTGGTGAGTGTTTCAACTAATCGATTACTTTTTCGACTGCGAATTACTTCGGCTCCTTCAAAAAGTGAACTGATAAATTTTTCTACACTAGAAGAAATGGTGGCAGAAAACATTGCAAGCTGACGATCAGTTGGACAAGCCGCTGCGATATTTTTAGCATCGTTTAAGAAGCCTTGATCTAACATTTGATCGGCTTCATCGAATATAAGAATGCGCACATCTTCTAAACTTAAAAGACCACGATCCATTAATTGCAACATGCGACCTGGAGTGGCAACAAGAACTTCAAAAGCGCCTTTGATATTTCGTCTTGCAACTTCCATGGTGGTTCCACCCAGTACACTTCTTACTCTTAGGCGGGTATCGTGAGTGAATGGTTTAAAAACTTTTGTAACTTGCTCGCCAAGTTCTCGGGTAGGGACAACCACTAAAGCGCGAGGACGTGCTTCTTTTTTTACAGGGTCACCTTCATTTTCAAGAGTTTTGAGTTTGTGAAGAACTGGGAGTGTGTAGGCAAGTGTTTTGCCACTGCCTGTTTCAGAAACTCCCACAACGGTGGCACCACTGAGTAAAAGAGGGATACAGCGTTCTTGAATTTCTGTAGGTTTTTTAAAATTTTTATCTGCAAGAGTGCGCTGAAGAGAAGCTAAAAGTTCGAAGTTATTAAAGGAAGTCACTATAGCGCACCTTAGCTTGTATGCGTGCACCTCTAAAGTAAATTCCGAGTGCCCTGTGAGCTAAGTAAGTGCTGGCTTTAAGTTTGAAGGGCTTTTTCGAGCTCCTTAAGAAGTTCTGCGCCCATGAGATCAATTTTATGCGGTCCAAACCCATTTACGTCTGCAAGCTCGTGGCTGCTGCGGGGATGTTTGCGTACTAGATCCTCTAATGTTTTGTTACTAAAAACCATAAAAGCGGGCTGATCGTTTTTAGCGG
>CAZIFW010000031.1:0-30007 GCA_964538275.1 uncultured Bacteriovoracaceae bacterium | reverse complement strand
TGCCTTTGGCTCCGCTTTTCGAAACTCGTGCAACTCTCACAAACGTTGAGGGACACCGCCAACTTTCGCAAGGCATCCACATTTATCATCCCAACACCCCCGCAATTAACCGCGGCACTGAAGAGATGATCAATCCCAGCTTAAGATTGATATAAAAGGTACCAATTACCTTTGTACATACCCCCTCCCTTTCGACAAATAAGGGAGCGGGTTACTAGGGTGTCGCAGGAGCGGGCAAAGCTTCTTCACGAACATAATCAAAGTGAATTGAACGTCCTTTAAAGAAGTTTTCTAATTCACCAAAACACGCTTTTGATTCTTCTTTTGAAGGAAGCTCACTTAGGCTCATATCTACGGCTTTTAATGTTGAGGAAATATAAACATCCTGACAGTGCTTAAACTCGAAAGGTTTAAACATCTGATCCGTATCTGCACCCAGCATTCCCATAAATATTGTGACGGGCATGAAAATTATAGACATCGCTGCGCGACGAACTGGTCCAGAGTACGGATCAAAGATTTTTTGCTTCCACTCTTCTACTTTCGTATTTTCTTTAACCGTATTTAATCTCAAAGTAAGAGGAGTCACACTTACAACTGAAGGATCTTTTACGATTGTTATGTAACTGGTTCGCAACATAGGTAAAGAGTTGGGGTCATCGGGATTTTGCAATTCAATGGGCATGGCAGCAATTCGAGCCAAGAAAGCATCAAATCCAACTCTTAATTCCTCGGGACTTACTCGATAAAGCTTACGAACAATTTTTGCTTTATGTACTAATTTTGATTTAGTTTTAACTCGATCGGTATCTACAAAACCCAAATCGCTGACCTTGCTTAAATACCAGTACGAAAATTTATAGGATTTCTCGGAAGCAAGTTTTGTCAAAATAGCCTTTAAGGCTTCATCACAATCTTTTTTATAATCATCAAATTTATATAAATTTGCTATACGACCTAAAAGTATTGAACGACTCACGCGATAACTTAAATCAATTCCTTTGGCATCAGCAGAAATTTTAATGTTGGAACATTTTTTATCTTTGTCTTTACCTTCAAATACTATTTGAAGCGCTGGGTTGATGGCATTATCAGAAGTGCGCCACTCTAAATCAGCATCCATCACCAAACGTCCTTTATATTCACGGTCGTTTTCAGATGCAGTGTCTGCAGTAGTAGCATTGCTCTGCAATTGTTCTAATTCCGTACTGTCAGGATTGTACTCTCGCTCTACCCAATACATATCGCGATAATCTTTTTGCAGCTCTTGCCCGTATTCGGTCTTCACAGCTTTTACGTTTGTGGTGTCCCTAAACTCTTCCTCAAAATCCACGTAATCTACAGGAGCGGTACCGGCTCCGCATGAACTCAATAGAACGATTAAAGAAAATGAGGAAAGTTTATTAAAAGTTAAAAAGCTTGGGTTCTTCATTTATTGTACCTTTAGCTGATCGGCCTACGGCCGAGGGCTTATCCGATACAAGTATTGTGCCAATCCCTAACGTGCCTAATTACACATATAACTCAAAACTAGGCTTTGTGAATTGCCAATGCTTTTTACACTGAGCGCGGAAGATGGCTACAGGCCGCTATTGAGAAACATTAGACCAATAGAAATCGCCTTCTTGGCGAATCACTTGCCTATGCTCTACGAACATATCAGTGGCAGATCTCGAGCCTATAGCTTGTCGATATTCTTGAAAATTACGATGCATTGATCGTGTATTGTTTGAATCTACGATAGCCACTGGCCTTCCCAGGGGATCATAAATTTCTACCCATGCATGTCGCCCTCCAGGCACAGTGCCAGTGACCACACTACTTGCCACACCCATCTCAGCTAACATGTAGTGAAAAGATAAACTTAGATCCAAACAAACTGCATATTTTTTTTCGTTAATTTCGCCTAAAAATGCAATACCCCTCTTAGCCTGAGCCCCATACTCTCTATCGAGTTCAGCAAAATGACGAAAAAGCTTCATCTTCTTTTCGCCATATTGTTTTCCGGTCGCCGAATTCTCCAAAGTCGGCACTATCTTTTCTCGCCAAACCTTTTCTATAGCTGCTACACGGTCATAAGTTTTTTCACGGCTGTAATTTGTATCTACTCCATTTTTTCTCATCGTATCCATCCACTGAGCATTTTGCTCTGCAAGTAGAGGATCTTTAGAGGTTACGATTTGAAACATACCCGAAGGAGCATCGTGGTAAATTTTCAACGTCTCCGGCTTTTGTTCTTTCGCTTCATAGATACTCGCAGCTACGATACTGTCTGGAAAAAGTCCTATTTTTTTCCCATTTTCATCTACAAAACGAAAATAACCCTGCTCACTATTAAAGCCCATATAGTTTCCTTTAAGAAATATGCGCCTCCCATCGTCGTCAATATAAGTAAGCTGGATAGGATCATTCAAATCAAAGTGCTTGGGAATTTGACCAACAGGTAAATGCTCTAAAAGTTCTGGTCGGACTTCTCTCGATAATTCCGATCGTTGGACGACTTCAGTTTTACCAGTACTTAAATGAGAGACCTTTAAGCTTCCATCTGGATTTATCTCATCGATACTTACAGCTTTGTAGCCATCCTCGTAGCGAATAAACGCGACATCGTGAGGAAGAAGCCCCCCCTCATGATTACGGCCAACAATACGTGGTCCAGCTAAGGATCTAGCATTCTCGCTAGGAACCGGGGCCTCTGGCACCGGTAAGCTTCCGCTTGCAGAAAGCACCCAAAAACAGAGTTTATGAAGGGCACCCATTACTCTATTTTGACCTCTTTTTGACTCACTTCATAGGGGCTAATTGCATCCAAACCTTGTCAAAAGAAGCGACACTCACTACAACGTCCCTATGACAAAAAAAGGTCCCGTTTCTCAGTATCTTCTAAATCATTTCAAACACTTTAACGCTGCTAGCGTAGTAGACGCCGCGCAAGCGTATGAAGACCACCTCAAAAATGGTGGTAAAATGTTTGTTACATTAGCAGGTGCCATGAGCACAGCAGAGCTCGGCAAATCATTGGCCGAGATGATTCGCCAAGATAAAATACACGGCATCAGCTGCACAGGCGCTAACCTTGAAGAAGACCTTTTTAACCTCGTGGCCCACGAACACTACAAAAGAATTCCTAACTGGAGAGATCTCACTCCAGAGCAAGAACAAGAACTTTTAGAAAAACATATGAACCGTGTTACAGACACTTGTATTCCTGAAGAAGAAGCCATGCGTGCCCTTGAAGAACACTTAGTAAATGCATGGGTTGGAGCTGACAAAGAAGGAAAAAGATTTTTCCCTCATGAATTCCTGTACAACATCATTCGCTCTGGAAATTTAAAAAGTTCCTATCAAATTGATCCCAAAGATAGCTGGATGGTAGCCGCCTGCGAAAAGAACCTTCCCATATTCGTTCCAGGCTGGGAAGACTCCACCACAGCTAACTTCTTTGCTTCTCACTGCATCGAAAAACGCGTAAAAAACCCGCACACGGTAAAAACTGGAATTGAGTACATGATTGAACTCGCAAGCTGGTACGAAAAGACTGCAACGGATAAAAGCACCCTAGGATTTTTCCAAATTGGCGGTGGTATTGCAGGCGACTTCCCAATTTGTGTTGTGCCCATGCTTCACCAAGACCTTGAAAAAGATAACGTTCCTTTGTGGGGTTACTTCTGCCAAATCAGCGATTCCACTACTAGCTATGGTTCTTACTCTGGAGCTGTTCCCAATGAAAAAATCACATGGGGCAAACTTGGCGTAAAAACTCCTAAGTATATTATTGAATCGGACGCTACGATTGTAGCTCCTTTGATGTTTGCTTATATTTTAGGGCAATAATTTTAAACGCCATTCATAGGGCATTGTCGCTTTGCGGCCCATTGTGTCAGTGCTCTTGAGTGGTCAAAAGTGCAAAGATTGCCTAAGCTCTGAAGCACCTTGGGAGGTGTTATATGACTCAAAAAATCTTAACTCTAGACGTAAGTGATTGGACTGGTCCTGATGTGATTGAACAAAAAGCTTTTGTTCAAGATCTCAAAAAAGCTTTCACAGATATTGGATTCGTCATCATCAAAGGACACAATGTAAATTCTGATCTTCAACAAGAAGCTTACAAAAATGTAGATGCCTTTTTTAAAATGCCCGTAGATAAGAAAAAAACTTTTCACATCAAAGGCACTGGCGGCGAGCGTGGTTACACTTCTTTTGGAGTAGAACATTCTAAAGATAACCCCGTTGGCGATCTTAAGGAATTTTTCCAATACGGCCCCACTGTTCCCGATGGCCACCCCATGAAAGGTCACTATTGTGAAAACGTAAAAGTTCCTGAGATCAAAGGCTTTGACGAAACTCAAACGGAACTTTTCACTAAACTCAACGAACTTGGGATGGATATTCTCCGTGCAATCGCCGTTATTCTTGAGCAAGACGAAAACTTTTTTACAGAAAAAGTTCGTTACGGAAATTCAAAACTTCGCGCCATTCACTACCCTCCCCTTCAAGGTAACGAACAACCTGGCGCAGTACGCAGTGCCGAGCACGAAGATATCAATCTCATTACACTTTTGATTGGAGCATCAAGCCCGGGGCTTCAGGTAAAAATGCGCAATGGCGAATGGCTTCCTATTCAAACGAAAGAAAGCGAAATTGTTGTGAACGTGGGCGATATGCTTCAGCGTTTGACTAACTACAAACTCAAGAGCACCACTCACCGCGTAGTCAATCCACCCCTTGAGCTGATGAAAACCCATCGCTATTCAATGCCGTTTTTCTTGCACCCAGAATCTACAATGTCACTTGCTGCACTTCCTAGCTGTGTCTCCGCAGACAATCCTGCAAAAGATCCCGCTACCACTGCAGGTGAATATTTAGATGAACGCTTAAAGCAAATTGGTTTGAAATAAGTTAATTTGTCCTACCCTTTACTTCTTGAATTAAGAAGGGGTTGATTACAGTAGGATTACTTGTTCGAGCAAACTCAACAAGCAAAGCATCTGCCAGCGGCTTGTTGGTCTTTGCAGTTTGCTTGTACCATGTAGGGATCTCAGCGGCAGGTATCGTGAAGGTGCGCGACTTGGCACCAACGAAACGTCCTAACATCTGAAACTTATCTTGAGAGCTTAAATTAGCCCAGCCATCTTCCACTCTTCTAGAAGGACCAGAGGTAGTATACTCAAAACTACCCGCAGCTGGCTTATTAAATTGAGGTGCTTCCATTCTATAAAAGTCGTGAACTCGTTGCGCGTAATTCTTCATTTTCGACATAGCCTCAGGAGCGAGGCTTACTTGCACGTCACCATTATCTAATGCTTTAATTCTACTTCCAGTGCTTACGCTGGCTTGATGTAAGAGCATTTTATTCATGCTCGTTTTCGCTTCAGCCACAGAGACTCGAACGTTACCTTCTCGATAATATCTTGCTCCAGCTGCTGCAAAGAGTAAATCAGGCACAACATCCTGTGCAACATCGGCCATAGCGGCCTTCCAAGTAGGATTTCTCAACATGGCTACAGATTGTTCAATTGTAGCGACCTCTCTTCTAACGGCGCTTACTTCTGCTTTGAATTCTTCTTCGCTTTGCCCAGGAGCGCGCTTCATAGACTTAAGCACGTTCAACATATTCGTACGTTTTTCATCTAAAGTCTTTGCTGATTCTTCAACAGCTTTTTTAACTTGCTCAGAACGAGTTTCGCCCATGAAATATTTTCCAACTTCGGTTTGTTGACCACCATACATAGCTAGACGAGTCGCAGCCGACACACCTAAGTTTGCAGTGATATTTATACCCAATTCAGATTTTACGAGTGGTTTTAAGAAAGCAATTTTAGCAGCTCGCTCGCCCTTCAGAGCGAAATAAGTTTTTTCACCCAAGGGGCCTGCTAAACCTGTGAGTACACCTGTCATTACCAAAGTTTGCATGACTGTTTTAGAGTATTCTGCGTAATCATATTCCCACTCTTTGGTTTCAGGATTTTGTTTTTTTTGCAAAGCGGGGATTGCTGATAGCGCAGTATTTATTAAATCTTTGCCCCTTACCTCTCGTTCTTCATCATTTAAAAAAGGATTGGCGTATTCTCTCATTGCTCCAAAACCCGCTCCCATTGCAGTATTTAAAACACCTGCAAAGCGCCCAGCGCCTAAGCCTTTTTTAAATGCCCACTTGCCCGTTTCAGCAACACCTTGTTGTATAATACGTGCTCTTGCAGCTTGAGTAAGACCGCGTGTAGCAACCATTCGACTGATTCCACCGCATATCAACCCCCCACCTTCAACAAGTAAAGGTAAGGTCGCTAACTGTATTCCCACAGAAATAAATTTATCTTTAGCAGCGCTATAAGACGCTTCAACTGTATCAGCTAATTGCCCCTTACTTTCATGTTCAAGAGCGCTTAGATCGACTCCACCTGTAAATTGCTTGCCTAAAGCTCCACGCAAACCCAATTTCTGTATTGCAACGGGAATTTTATCGCCAACTTCATTTACAGCAAATTCAAATTTCTGAATGGAGTCCGACAATGCCTCAAATTCTTTAGTACCATATTTTATAAGTACCTCACCTGCCTCGTCGCTGCCAGACTCACTAAAGAGGTATCCTCCACTGACTTTTCTAATTAACCTTAGAGCTCCATAACCAATTGCACCGGGAATTACTTTAAGCTGGTGTGCACCAGAAGCTGCCTCAGCGCCCGCTTCTTGAATCTTCTCTAACTTACCTTTTAAAGTTTTATTAAAAAACGATACAGCCTCAGTTGCTTCAGCTTCCCAATCTGCAATATCCATCACCCTTACTCGTTTAACGTTTTGACGAGTCACTCGATCAAAGTGAATATGAGGAATGAAAACACTACGACCCAACACCACAGGATCTGGCAGACCGCTCATGCCTTGAAGCCTCCAATCACTTTTTTGAGAAGCTTCTCCCGTGCTAGCCCACTCACCTAACTTCTGCAGTTTATCTGGCGAAGGCGGCTCTCCCATAATATTTCCTACACTCGATGCTCTGATCAACTCAATAAATGCCCTGGTTTCTTCAGGATTTTTTTCTTTCTTCCCTAAAAAACTCATGAATTCAGAGAGTGTTTCAGGATCATTTTCCTCTTGTATCTGTGCATCAGGAAATCCGCTCGCGCTCACCTTTTGTTTAGCTAAATGAAAATTTGGAAATTCAATTGCAGCATCAACGCCTAAATGTCCCTTTTTAGAAATTTGCATTCCAAATTTCTTGAGCACGTCCATTGCATCCGCAGACTCTTGAAACTTTAACAAATCAGCTGGATCATCACTGATACTTTCATAATTTTGACTGTAAACGTCATGAAGATTTTTCGTGGCAACCGTTGTCGTTCCCAACTGATCCAACAACGCTTCTGAAAATCTTTTCGCAGATTCTACCAATGCTTCAGATTTTAATCCCGTGCCTTGAACGCATTGATCAAAAATTTCTTTTCGAACATTACCTAATTGCTCTACATTTAACTTATCAAAACCTTCGTGACTAATCCTATTCATCCATGCGCGGTTTACACAATCTACTAATTGTTTTTGATGACACTCACTGATGTCATCACTTTTTTCATAACTTAGTCCGTGTCCTCTTTCTCCAAAGGCCTCTTGATAAAATTCTGCAGGAATTAAATCCATCAAAGCTGCATGAGTAGTTTCTTCACCCAAAAGTCTTTCAAGCCCAGTGGCTGGACTGCCACTTTTATAAGAATCCAACATTGCTGTCGCGAGAGCTGGATTTGTAACTTTCCAATGTTGAATAAGCCCAGCAACATCTATTTGGCTACTCAATTGCTTCGTGTTTATTTTTGCTTCTAAGTCTTTTACAGGACCTGCACTATCCACTTCGATTAAACTGGCTATGAAGTTTGAAAAAAGCACCCTAAGGGAATCTTGGGTAACTTTTTTAAAGTTTGTATTTGCTGGAATAGACTCACACCAAAGTCCGTTAGTCGTATTTCCTGAAACACCATTTTCAAGAAATATTTGCCTCCAAGCTACACCTTCAAAAGCTGTAAAAAACTCAGCGTGGCTATTACCTAGTTTTGATTTTGCAATTTTATAGTCTTCGCAAGACGTCAGTGAAAGCAGTGCTTCAATTTTTTGAGTTGAAGTCCCACCCTTTCCCACTCCCGGAAGTGTCTCGGCTTTTTTCAAATCAAGCATGTCAAACATTGGAACTTTTTGAAAAAAACTTTCAATAGCTGCTGTTTTGAATCCATCTACCAACGGACGTTCTTGATCTAACTCTATTGAACGAGTTCCGTCGCGTGCAACTGTTACACTTCGCTCAACAACATTATCAGGCGATTTAATAGAAACCTGATTATGTTTACTCTGAGAGGATTTTAAATCGAGTATACTTTTATCACTAGCGGCCACATCAAAGCGGCTTTGATAAAGTTTCAACAATGAAACGTCAAAAAAATCACTGGAATTAGAATACGGAAAACCATTTTTAGCGGCATCCTTATGTTTAGCTTCAGCCCTAGTAGCCATTGATCCGATTGTTCGCCCTAAGACCTTGCCAATCATCAGCTCTGGAATTTTTTTTGCAATTTCCTCTGTGAATTTTATATTTGCTTGTTGAACAGCCTCTTGTGGCGGGAGTGTTGACCCCTCAGATTGTTTTTGAATCCAAGCCACTAAGGCACCCATGTAAGGATCGGGGCTTTTGGCCGCCAAGGCTGCCTCAAGCTCGCCCGGCATTATTTGCTTCATTATGGAAACTAAATCATCGGGAGTAAAATGATTGTTTAATTTGAAATGGTCTTGGAGCCTACCATGAACTCCTAAAAATTCAGCGCTGTAGAGGTTGCCAGAACTCCGATCTTTTTCATCCTTTGCCTTGGAATCATTAAGTAGCTGCTGAAAATTCTTACGATGCTCACTCCCTAACGAGTAAGAATTATGAGGATCTAATTCGCTAAAATAATGAGATCGATTTTGTCTGCTTACTTCACGAGGGTCTGGGGGGCACACAATCGGCTTAGAGGCAGGCGAGCAAACTTCTGCTGCTAGCATAATGGGTGTATTTGCCCAAAAACTAGTTAATAAACTAGCTCCTAAAACAAAACGACGAGCGTGCATATTCACAACCTCTCATCGGCACATTGGTAGCATTGTTAAGCCAATGCTATCATTAAAAAAGCTGGCCAAAACTAGGCTTTAAAATGCTTTACAAGCTGCGAGGTGTACAAATTTTAGACACCCACCACTTTGGAGTTCGTAAAAGTCGCTTTTCAAACCCACTTTTCGCGTTGCACTGAATGCCGTCTAATTGTATTCTACTTCCATGTTTAAACTAACAGTCCACACTCGTGTAAGTGCAATTGCATGTTTTTCGATTCTATTAGCTTCTTTAGGTAACGCTGAAAAAGTTAGACCGGGTGCTAACCCAGGTGCGGAATCAAGACTCCCTCCTTCTGGCGCAGCATTGATAGATCCATCAAGCCCCCAAAACCGAATTAAAGGAGCTGTACCGGGTGCTCCAATACACATTACCCCTAGCCAAAGACCAGGAGCCGCTGATGCGACTTCATCAGGTGCAGACATTCTTAGAATTGAAACAATGCAAAACTTGAGATCTGCATCTCAAGTTTCTCAAGCAATTTCTTCGCAAGTAAGCGATCCCGTTCTAAGAGGCCGTATCGAAGGTATGGTTGCTGAAGCTGCAAAAAGAGCAGGTGTAGATTTTTCTAAATCTAGCCCCTCTGAAATCGCTGCTTTCACATCTCTTTTGCAATATAATTTAAAAGATAACGACGGCGCTGCTATCACTTCTCTTTTAGATGATGGTGATGTTGCACTTCTTAACTCTCTCAAGCTTAATGCAGAAGAAGTTAAAGCTGAAGTTGTGAAAACAGTTCCCGAAAGTAGCGCTGGATTCAAAGCGGCTTATGCAAAAGCTCTTGCAGAAGCTAAAAAAGGTTCTGATACAGCACACGCTAACTTTGCAGCTTACGCTAACAGCGGTGAAGCTCTTGCAGACGGGTTCAGCGTTTCACGCGTAGGTGGAAAACTTACTATCACTAAAGGTGCTAAAGACGGAAAAATTACCGAAGCTGAAAGAAAAGATCTTGCTCAGTACCTTGAACAAGAATTTGGCGTTAAAGTAAGTCCCGACAGCAAAAAGCTTATGTTATTCGCTGGCCTACTCCACTCTGTTGAAAGTGGAAAAATGAACAAAGAGTCTGCTAAGGAAATCGTCATAGCTTGCAAAGAGTAAGGTTCTCTAAAAAGCTCCTATTTTTTTTCTGCGTACTTTCTATTCTAGGATGTACGCAGAAAAATCCACCTACTGTTAAACAACTACAAGAAGTCTCTAATCAGAACGACAGAATCAAATTAGATTTGCTTTTTTGGGGAGACCTCAAAGGACAAGTTGAGACCTGCTCATGCTCCCTACAACCTTTAGGTGGCCTTCATCGCCTCAAAAAATACCTGTCTGCAGAAAAAAAGCTAAACCCCGACACACTGTTTTTAAGCACAGGCGGCTTATTCAATGACAGCAGTAACGAAAAAGAAAGCAATGAAATTATTGCATTTGAAAGCAGTTATCCAAGCTCAGGAGCTGTGCTGAGAAAAAGTGATCTTGATCACATTAAAAACAAAAAGCTTAACTACGAGAGTAAAAGCTTTTTGCTAATGGGTCAGGAAAAAAAAATTCGCTACAAAGACAAGCTTAACATTTCTATTAGACCCCTTGATAATTCCGAGTCTTACTCTAAATTTTACAACTCACTTAGCGCCTCAACATTAAACATATACCTTAGCACTCTGCCGTTAGAGGAATTGGACAAGCTCCCTCCTTCAAAAGAATCTATTCTTGAAATTTTCCTAGGATCATCAAGCTCAGAGGCCGATGAGTTTAAATGCTTTGCTCGCCATAAAAGGTTATTTTGTTTAGGCGGCCAAAAGGGTAGATCCATAGGACACTTAAAGCTCAATCTTTTAAATACCCAAGCGAACTGGCTGGATTACGGCGTTCTAACTTTTAACGCCGAAAGCTTTGACTTCTTCACCCAGCAAAAAGAAAACACCCCCAACAAAGTAGAAGCGCTAAAAGCTCTTTCGGAAGCCTTTCGCAATGAATGGAGAGAGTCTAATTTCTTCACGCTTAAGTCGATCTACATGAATAAAGACTTTGATAATTAACCCAATCTTAACAATCTCCCCTAAAACTTAATTCTACTGTCACTCTTTAGACACAGTTATTTTATGCCGAAGAAGCTAATGGAAAATGTATCGTGTAGGCTTGGGGCTCTCGCTCGCCCTTCATATTCTAATGGCAGGATTTCTGTGGAAAGAGATTGCCCATACTCCTGTGAACACTCTTGCACCCCATACAAATCCCCTCAGCGTTAGACCCGTGACAGAAGAAGAATTTACAAAAGAAGTTGAAGCTCGCCAGCGTTTACAAAATACCGGTGTGATCGTTCAAACAGATGAGCAACTTAAACACGAGGAAGCACCCAATACGCGCACTGAAAAAATTTATCTTTCAAAACATAACCAACGCGTGGATCGCAATACTAGAGCAGCTCGCATAGGTGAATTTAAAAACGTACTCGAAGAAGGGTTAGAAAATCCCACGGACAGCAAGAAAAAAACTGCGGGCGAAGAAGCTGTTGCTGCAAAAAAACAAAAAAAAGCTGCAAGCTTTGATCCCCAAAACCTTTTTGCTCTTGCAACTGATTACAAGGAAAGCGATGAAGGCAAAGCCGATGCAGCTGCAGATAAAAAACGCGCTCCTGCAAGCGTGTTAGGTGGTCCCGGCGGCAGCAAAAGAGGTAAAGGTTTTTCTGCCACAGATGACTATCTTGAAGGAGTGGCTATTGGGGCCAACACTTTGCTCAACACCCAGCAATTCAAGTACTACAGCTTTTACGAACGCGTTCGCTCGCTACTTGTAGAGCGTTGGCGCTCACGCATACGCAATGAAATTGAAAAAGCTCGCAGGCCCGCATCCGACGGAACTTCTCGTTTAGGATTGGGTTCAAAAATAACAAAACTCCAAGTAAAAATTGGCCCCAGCGGTGACATCACTTCTGTCCAAAAAGTTGGAATCAGCGGAATCGAATCTTTCGATAAAGCCGCAGAAATTAGCTTCAGAGAAGCTGCCCCCTTCCCTCACCCTCCTGCTGAAATGCTCAAAGACAACGAACTCACTATTCAATGGGATTTCGTAGTCGTGGTGGAAGACGCCTCTCTCGTTAAATTCAACGTACAACGTGGCCTTTAATTTAAGCTATTGAGGCCCATGAGGCCTTAATTTGCAGATAGAAGCCCCGTAAATCCTTTAAATTTTAATTCTACTCGTAGAGAGCTTGGGCTATACTATACCCATGTTCGATTACGGTGACATTTCTAAAGCTAAAGCCAAAGAAATCCATGAGGGCGTTGCTCAAAAGGACCCTCGTAAGATTAAGGTTCCTAAAACGTTAGCTGTAATCGATCAGTCAGGATGCACGGGGTGCGAAGCCTGCATTCAATTTTGCCCTGTAGATTGCATAGAACTCGTTCCTGGACCTGAATATCCCGATATGAACAAAATGGTAGAAGTCGATCTAGATCGCTGTATCGGCTGTAAGCTCTGCGCAAAATACTGTCCTTGGGATACCATCCATATGATTCCCAGTGCCGAAAGTTACGACAAAGCCAACGAATGGACCCTCAGAACTGTGGTTAAATTAAATTCTGAGACCGACGCGCTTTGGAAAACCTAAACCCACTTTATCGTTACTTAGCTTTAAACACTCCCCTCATAATTGGAGATAGAAGCATAAGCACCTATGGTCGTCGTGTGCTCAAGGGCATGCGAAGTTTCCATTCTCAGTGGCCGCTACCTGGTGTTTATCTCCCCACAGAAATTGCTACAAAAATTCTGCAAAAGTACTCACGATTGAAAGCACGAGCAAACGATATGGCCCTTTTTTCTTTTGTTGCGGCCACAAGAAACGAGCAGCGCATCGAAGAAGTTTTCGAGGATTTTATTCAAGCTAAAAATTTACGCAAACTTGTAAATTATACTCAAGCTGCACAGATTATTGCCCAAGGTGAGATTTCAGAAAAATCTCAAGGGATACTTTATACACTTTTGCTATTTCAGAAATACTCTTTGGAACATAATAAAAATGTTCATGACTTTGACATTCTGGAAGAAGCTTGCGAGTTAGTTACTCAAGAAGATGTAGACTTTGAATTTCATGTAGCTGAAGAAGTCAAAGACTTTGCTTTGATTGGATTTCGTGAATTCTACCCTGCCGAACAAAATTTAATTTCTTTGCTAGAGAAAAAACTTAGAAAAGTTTCTCTCTGCGATGAGATACTCAATCAAGAAAAATCATTTCCCCAAACGGTTGCAGAAATTCATGAATGCCCTCATTTGTTATGGGCGAGCGACTTAAAAATGCCCGGTCCACTCGAAGCTCAACTACTTACACAATCCGACAAACCCATTCGCCTCAGCGTTTCATCAGATATTCGTTACCATTCTCCTGCTCTGGATAAAATCAAAGCTTCGTGGCCCAAGGAAGATAATTGGTTAAAAGAAGCAGCCCAAAAACTAGAGGCTAATGAAGCCCGTAAAACGGAGGCTGAATTCATCAACCGCTTATTAAAAGAAAAACCAAGTTCAACGCTTAGTATTCTGGAATCCCTATCCTTCTTTAAAAATTCTGAGCTTGGTATCGAGACGCTAGAACGCCCCCTTCCCCTTTCTAAAAACCCCTCAGATCCTCTCTTGCTAAGCCTAGAAGACATTCCTCTTGTGAATCCTTCGCGCACAGCCTTGTGGGGAAAACCTGATAAATTAAGCGAAATTGTAAGCGACTTTTGTTCATCACTAAACCCCTTAAAAGCGTACAAAGATTTAGAAAAACACTTGGCTGCTGAAGGAATCGCATTTCCTCGCGTAGATGAAGAGCAAAAAAACTTTGAGAAATATTTTTATGGTTTTCTTCCGCACTTTAAAATTCTCAAGCAAAACGAAACACGAAACTGGGAACAAAGCGAACCCTATCAAGTAAAGGCCAAAGAGCTTTCTAAAAGACTTTCGCCTTCAGGTTTAGAAACTCTCAACAAGTGCTCTTTGCTATTTCACTATTCACGTGAAGAACGCCTTGAACAATTTGAAGGAGAAGATGCTCTTGATATCAGCCCATTAAGACGTGGCAACTGGATTCACTACACCTTAGAAAAACTACCTTGGAGTAAACCCCAAAAAATTACCCGCGAACTGATTCATAAAACACTGTTGCAAGAATTACCTCGCGCCTTTGATGCCAAAGCGAGCGACAACTATCTTGCGCTTGTAAAAGCTCAGGCTAACGCAATGTCTGAGGCACTTTATCATTACGTGATTGCCATCGACATTCCTCTCTATGAGAATTTTCCAGCACGTAAAAGCCAACCCGAAATCGATGTAAACTCTTCATGGGGAGATATCCCCTTACGTGGCCGAGTTGACCGCTTAGATTTTGTGGGGGATGGCGCTTTACTCTGGGATTACAAAACGGGGAACTACTCGTCTAGTCTCGACACACATTTCAAGAATGGAAAATTCCAGTGGCTGCTTTATCGCGAAATCTTCCGCAAAGAAGGAACTCCCATTCATGGCGGTGGATACATCAATCCCCTAGACCTTAAAAAATCGCGACTTTTCTTTTTTAAAGAAGCCCCCTTGAAGGACACCTTTTACCAAAGCCTAGACACACATAATGTTCCCTATGAATTAATAAGCGCTGAAGACGAAGAAAGAATTCAGCAAAATTTAAAAGTGAAAGTAGATGAACTCATTAAAATTTGGCAATCAGGTTTAAGAACAGGACTGCCAAGAGATGAAAGCGAATGTGATCACTGTGCCTATGTTGGTCGCTGCGGATATCCTTATGGAGTAAGCCCGTGAGTTCAGAAAAACTAAGTCCAGAACGGATTCTCGTAGAAGCTGGTGCTGGTTGTGGCAAAACCACTTCGATTATTACAAAGTTTTTGAGTGCCCTTAAGTCAAAAAAAGAAGGGGGCAATGCTTACCTACCTGAAGAATGCCTCTTGCTGACTTTCACAGATGCAGCTGCTCGTGAAATGCGCGTCCGCATAAAAGAAAAAGATCCCACCCTTAGACTGGATGCCACATACGTGGGCACTTTTCACGCATACTGCTTAAATCTTTTGTCCTCAGCTCGTTTAATTGATAGCCAAGCCAAAATCCTTTCCGACGAAGAACTTGTTTTAATTATTAAAGATGAATTTATAGAAAAACTCTCCACACAAAAAAAACTTGAAGAGCTACTTTCTTTTGTAAATATCAAAGAAGTTTTAAATCTTGTACTGTGGGGCGCTGATTCTAACAAAGAAATAGAAAGTAGTTTTGAAGAACTTAAAGCAACTTGGGAAGCTTTTGTAAAAAACCTAGCTCGAAGCCTTAATTCTTTAGATTTAGAGGAACTTGAAGAAAGCGATTGGCCGCAACAAGCGCTAAATCTTATTGAAAAAGATCTACATGCAAATATTAAGCTTTCACAAAAAAAACTACTTAAAGAAATTGTCAAAAAAAATCCAGAGCTTTACATAAAAGTTAAACAACTCAGAAATCTTCAAAAAAAAGAGATCTACACTCCTATTTTAGATCTTTTTGATAAAGAAAAAGAAATATTTAATTTTCTCGCAGAAGAACTTAAAGAACTGCGATCGCAAGTATCCAAGCACTTAACCTTTACCGAAATAGAACGCCGCTGTTTATCAGGACTTCGCGATGGAACAATAAAGCCCCCACGCTTGAGCCTTATTATTGTAGATGAGTTTCAAGATACCAGTCCCGAGCAGTGGGAAATCATTGAACGTATTTCTTCAGAAACAAGCGATTGGTATTTAGTAGGCGACCCTAAGCAAAGTATTTATGCTTTTAGAAAAGCAGACATTCGACTTTACAAAAAGCTTAAATCACAAATTCAGCTTACTGAGCTCTCAACAAACTTTCGCTCTTCTGAAGCTGTACTTAAAGCGACAAACCATTTACAAGAAAACTTCTTTACAGAAAAGTTAGATCCAGCACCACAATCTCTAAAAGCTGGCAAAGAGTACATTCAAGTTAAAAATCCCGTTGTTGTTTCTGAATTTGATGATTGGGATAATAGTTTTGTTAAAGATCGCATACTTTTACGCAACACCGAAATCTCAGATAAAAAACACGCCGTACTCTTTCGTGAATGGAAAAAGCTCTACGCATTTGCTGAATATTTATTATCCTTGAAAATTCCATTTCAAATACAAGGATCAGAAAACCATCTTGATCATTTTCTAACTCATGCATTTGTGGAAGCCCTTTGCGAAGCAGCCCAAATCCAAGAAACAGACTATCTTTCTTACTTTTATAGCTTTTGCGAAAGCAAAGAACCTTCCCGCTGGCCACAAGGACGACAATGGACTGCTGCCATGGAACGTCTTTTGGTAGATCTACGCAGCAAAGACATCAGCGACTGGCGAAAAATTGCAAGCCTCTTAGATTCGGGAGCCGCCCCTAACCTACATATTCAAACCCCAATTGCAGAACACGCTAAAATCAACCTTACACTTTTAACTATTCATGGATCTAAGGGTTTAGAATACGATTTCATTTATTTACCCGATCCTCGCGAACGCATTTCATTTAAAGACGGTTTTGAAGAAGATGAAATTCCATTTAAATTTTCTGTAAGCCCCCAACTCAAAAGTCGTAGCTTATTGCACGAACTTCAAAAAATTGATCGAACTTTTAAATTGGAGAGCGAGCAAAAACGCTTATTCTACGTAGCCATTACTCGCGCCAAACTTGGGATTGATTTTTTTATACCCCAACCTAGTCAGTCAAGAAGTAGCACAAGTGACGATTCTCATTGGTGGAGCATTTGGCGTGAAGAAAATGAAATCAAGCGTTTTAAGTGGTCGCATGCTATTCGCACACTGGATAACTCCTTAGCTCACTTCCAAGAACTCAAAAGCGAAGGTGAGACAAAAGAAGAAAAGCTCATTTTCAAAGCTCACAATTTAAGCGCAAAGAGCAAAAACTCTTTAAAAACACCGTTTACTCAAAAACAAACTCCTCATCAAATCTGGGGAGAAACCTTGCATTCTATTCTAGAAAACTGGAATGGTGAGGAAGAACTCCTTGAGGACTTTTTATCAAATATTGATCTAGCGCAAAGAAGCGAGATGAAGGAAATACTGATCGCGCTTAAGAATTGCCCCGAACTCAAAGAGTATTGGAATGCGCTTAAACCTGGAGCTTCGCAATGGATGGTTCTTCGCGAAGAAGCCATCATTGAACAAAAAGAAAATGAAGAAAGCTTTCGCTACGCCGATGTTTTGATGCTCAAAAAAGACGAAGCATTGATTATCGATTGGAAAACATCACTTCGAGAAGAGCTTCTAAACGACGAAGAACGCAAAACAAAAATCAAAGCTCAACTAGGAATTTATACGCGCGCCCTCGAGCGCAAAGTTCCAAATGTTAAAGCGCTAGCCATAGGGATACTCAGAGACACTCGCACCGTAAAAGCCATTAAATTAGACTAGGTACAGGGGCCCCCCCTTCTGGTCCCGATGACCAAAAGGGGGGGGCCCTCTGTACCTTTTGTTTATACTCTAGGCAGCATGCCGTACTTTGCTCCTATAGATGCTCTTGCAAGCCCCTCCCAGCCTTATGCAATCATTGTGGAAATTGAGCATTTTTGAGAAAATGAGAAATCATGAAAATGCCGTCCGTTTTGCTCCTTCTTTTTTGTGTAGCTTGCGGAAAAACAGCCAATAAAAAAGAATCTGCATTTGATGCAAAATCTGATCTAAGCGAAACAGAATTCGTTGAATCTCTTCCAAACCAAAAACTGGAAGAACCTGTAGACCCCACACCTCCGACCAATACAAAAGTTCCAGAAACTGAAACAAATATTAAAGCTGCAGGTGTTGGAGTATTAAGCGTTATTACAAGAACAACAGACACCGCAACCTACTCAAAAAATTGTACGGCAACAGTCATCAATGGAGATGAGCTCATTACGGCCGCACATTGTGTGCCTAAATCCGAAAATGGTCCTCAAGACTACTGCTCGAAAATGCATTTTTTACACTCAAGCGAAGAAAAAGTTTTTACCTGTTCCAAAGTTCTATGGTCTTCTGCAGAAATGGATGCAAAAGCCTCGAAGAACAATCAAGGGCCCGACATTCTTATTCTCAAATTAAATGAAGCTCCCCAAAATGTGCGTTCTTATAAACTTGAAGAAAACTTTGCTGACAACAATGCTACATATAAAACATTACTCTATTCCCCCAATGAAATGGATGAATCAAAAGCTCAAAATACCGAACTTTTGAAAGCGTTTAAAAACTTTAATTTTGTAAGTTACACAAATTGTAAATTTTCAGATGGTTCTCTTACCGAATACCCCTTTCGAACATTTGATTGCCCCATCGTAGGCGGTAACTCAGGTGGTCCGTTTATTAATTCAGAAAATAAAATTCAAGGAATTATTGGCGGTTGCCGTGACCTTAAGAAAAATGGAAAATGCACGGGCATTAAAGAAGAAGGTGGATATCTTACAGACGTCGCTTGCCTTGAAAAAGTTAGCGGCGTGTATCAGTGGAAAAGTTCGTGTCCTCAAGATGGTAGCGTACGAGCCATTCGTTAAGAATAATCTCGAATTTTCATTTTAAGAACTCCGCCAATAGCTTCCTTAACTATAGATCCACTCATTTTAGAAGTTCCAGCACGACGCTCTTCAAAAATAATAGGAATTTCTTTAGCTTGAAATCCACGATTCAAAGAACGATATTTGAGTTCAATTTGAAAAGCATATCCACGTGACTGCACGGTAGGTAAATCAATGGCACGCAAAAGTTCTTTAGACCACGCATTAAAACCACCCGTCCAATCAAGCAAATCGTATCTTAAGATTAAACGCGCATAGACGCTTCCACCTCGTGAAAGCAACAAACGATATTTAGACCAGTTAGAAACACCGCCACCTTCAACATAACGACTACCCAAAACAGCATCGTATTTACCGGTAGCAATGGTGCAGAAAAATTCGCGCAAATGCCTAGGGTTGTGTGAAAAGTCTGCATCCATTTCAAAAACCCAATCATAGCCATGATCTAATGCCCATTGAAAGCCAGCCAAATAAGCAGCAGCTAAACCATCTTTTTTCGTTCTTCGCATCAAATGCAAACGAGGAAAATTTTTTTGAATGCCTTCCACAATGTCGGCGGTGCCATCGGGGCTTCCATCATCCAAAACTAAGATGTCCGTACTATCAGGAACGAACTTGAAAATTTCTGTCACTATAGGCGTAATATTATCCGCCTCATTGTAGGTTGGGACACAAATCACCGAACGCGTCTGATCGCTAAATCCTGCCACTTACTGTCTTCCTAAAAAAGTTTTTGTAGGGGAGTGAATGGCAAGTTCAAATCATCAGCAACTTGTTTGTAAACACAGTGACCATCCCAGCAGTTAACACCCAAAGCAAGAGCAGGATCGCGTTGAATAGCTCCAATCGGATCAGCTGCAATTTGCGAAGCGTAAGTTAAAGTGTGGTTTGTAAGTGCAAAAGTAGAAGTTCTCGCCACAGCTCCGGGCATGTTTGTTACGCAGTAATGAATAACTCCGCTATCAACATAAATAGGATTTTGGTGAGAAGTGGGTTTCGAAGTTTCAAAACATCCGCCTTGATCAATTGCAATATCTACCAAGACAGAGCCGGGCTTCATTTGTTGCATGAGTTCACGAGTAACAAGTTTAGAAGCTTTTGCTCCAGGAATAAGAATACTTCCAATCACTAGATCAGATTTTTTTACGCTTTCTTCAATAGTGATGGGGTTACTCATAAGAGTGTTCACAGTAGAGCCAAAAATATCGTCAAGATACTCAAGACGCTTTTGACTGCGCTCAACAATAGTCACTCGTGCGCCAAGGCCTACAGCAATCTTTGCAGCATTCGCTCCCGCAACTCCGCCGCCAATGATTGTAACTTGACCACGAGATGTTCCAGGAGTTCCACCTAGCAACACACCCATTCCACCTTGAGATTTCTCTAAATAGTGTGCGCCAATTTGAGGCGCCATGCGGCCCGCAACTTCAGACATTGGTTTCAAAAGCGGCAAACTTCCATCCGCCAATTGAATGGTTTCATAAGCAATCGCTCTAACTTTGCGCTTCACCAACTCTTGAGTAAGCTTGGCTTCGTTTGCCAAATGTAAATATGTAAATAAGTAGAGACCTTCTTTCATCAAAGGAAACTCTTCTGGCTGAGGTTCTTTAACCTTGATAACCATGTCGACATCCCAAGCTTCCTTGGCTGTGTCCACCATACGCGCTCCGTTGGAACTATAATCTTCATCCGTAATTCCCGAGCCTAGGCCCGCACCTTTTTGCACAAGCACTTCGTGACCTTGCGACACAAGGGTTCTTACACCCGCTCGAACAAGAGCAACTCTGTTTTCAAGATTTTTTACTTCCTTAGGAACGCCGATTCTCATGAGGGCAAACATTAGCCGAGTGGCGTGCGTTAATCCAGAGTCCCTTGAGCGGTGCCTAGTACCTTTTCACACCTTGCCCCCACCCATGTCGAAAGGTAATTGGTACCTTTTTGTGTACCCTATGCCTTTCGACAGAGGCCTTTGACCCAAAGGCACTAGACCATTAGACTTTAAGAGGATGGAAACTCAGAAAATCGCCATTAGTGTAGACGCCATTATTGATATGGGCGCTGGCCTTATTGTCTTAATAGAGAGACAAAACGAGCCGCACGGATGGGCACTTCCCGGGGGATTTGTTGATCAAGGTGAGTCGCTAGAAGATGCTGTTATTCGAGAAGTAAAAGAAGAAACTGGCCTTGATATAGAGATCATTAAGCAATTCCACACCTATTCAGACCCTAAAAGAGACCCCCGCCAACAAAGTGTATCCACTGTTTTTGTAGCCCGAGGTTATGGCAAACCCAAAGCCTCTAGCGACGCTAAAGCCGTTAACCTTTATCATGAGTTTAACTTGCCCGAAAACATTGCATTTGATCACAGGCAAATCCTTCAAGACTACTTCTTAAATCGTTACTAAACCCCCAATTTGAAAGAGCATTTAGGTTTGCTGGCTGAACAGATGTGACACCATGCACCCTACTTATGAAAAGATGGGTGCACATCCGACCATTCGCAATGCTGGCGCGCGCTGTTTTTGCGATTTTACTAGTTATTAATAGCTCTGCCCTAGCCCAAGAAGCTTATTATGAAACTCCCGAAGGAACCCTAATATACAAGCAAGCCGGGCAAGAGGGTTTAATAGACGTAAGCTTCAAACCCAATAATGGGGGTGAGCCTGTGATCTTTGGAGCTAGCCTCGAAATACGCAGTTTCTTTTATAGCTCAGAGGCCTCAGACCCTAAAATTGTAATTGAAAAAGGCATCCAAGTTGCGCGAGACATGGAATACGTTGCCCATTCCCAGAAAAGCCCTATAAGCTCTGAATTAAGCTCGATTCAAGTAATTCATGTTGCTGGAAAAAACCCTCAAGCACGTCTTTATACAGTAAGTAACAATATTCCCTTCGTAGTTGAATACACAGATCAGGACATTCTCTACTTAGCTATAGAAGGCGAAGACAATTTAGTTGTACACGTTTTTAAAAACGGAAAAGTGCTCAGAGCTTATTTTCCTTCAAAATACAAAAGCAAGGACATCAAAATCAACTACGATGCTTCCTCTACAAATCTCAAATTAGAAGTAGGTAAAAAGTTTGCCTCAGTTAATTTACGCACCGACGTCATTCAATCCTCTGCTGATATTCGCAGCCAAGTGAGCATAGATGAACTCGCAGACAAAACAGCAAGCCCGCGCTTACCCAAAGGATCACGACAAAATAATCCACCTAAGCTAAAGGCTAAAAACACCCAAGGTGGCCAAGTTATTGTGAACGATTCAGAGTTTGCAGAACTCGCTCCTCTCGGTGGCCCCGCAGAAAACTTTTTCAACTTGGAAGCCACTTATCACAGGGAAGCTCACGAATTTGATTTGCTTGCGGCGGCCATTACGGATCCACAAAATCCACGAGCCGTTGTTACGGGTGAAGCAGGATCGGGTCGAAGCGAATTTATAAACAGTTTCATTGCAGAAGCACGGAATGCAAGAGTTGACGGAGTACAATCAGACACACTCTTTTGGATGATCAATGCCTCTGAATTCGAAAACTCAAGTGCGGGTTCAACTTCTGAATTTATCGACAAACTCGTTCAAGCCATTAACAAAGTTCCCTACCCCGTAGTGCTCGTGATTGATAACATCGATCAACTTGCTTACAAAGGCACCCACCGCGACAATCCCGTAGGTGCTTTGAGCGCACTCAACTCTTACCTCACCAATAAAAGAATAAGAATCATTGGTATTTCTAATCCAGATAACTACGATGCTACTATTGGTTCTGATCCTTCGCTCAAGAAAAACCTTCCTGCAATAAAGTTCGCAAGCCCTACCCCTCAAGAAACATTTAAACGTATGTGGGCGCGCATTGAAAATGAAAATCTGGGATTTTCTCAAGAACAACTCGCTCTCATTATCAACTATGCTGAACAATTCGATCCAAACGAATCTATATTGAGTAGAAGTAGTCGACTGCTCAATAAAATTTCTGCATTGTGCAGACGTAAAAAAATTGAAATTGAGGATTTAGATGAAAGAAGCATGAGAGAGTTTATTGCAGAAATTTATTCTATAGATCGCTCCTACCTCTTTCCGGAGCTCGCTCAAGAAGCTCACGCTAAGTTCAAACAGAGTGTTGAAGATGATTTTTTCCTAGAGCCCGCACTTAAAAAACATCTCATTGAGTTAGATGCTGCCTACAGAAACGAAAACTACAGACGCAATCAAAAAGTACCGGTAGGAAGAATTCTACTCAGCGGCCCTCCTGGAAAAGGTAAAACTCATATTGCTCAGCAAACTGCAGCCTTCATGGGACTTCCATTCCATAGGCTCTCACTCGCGGATTATATGACTCAAGATGGCGTTGCAAGATTACGAGAAGCCATTGGAAAAATTATTTCCGAGCAGCCACTGAGTTTAATTTTTATAGACGAGTTAGAAAAAGCTTACGATCGCGAAGGATATCCAAATGAGCTGCAAACAACATTGCTTTCTATTCTTGATTCAGATGAGTTAAATTATTCGCGCAAGATTTCTGAGGGCAGCGAACATCGCCGCTTTTTGAAAGTGAGAACCAATCATAGCTATTTCATGTTTGGTGGGAATCTTAATCCAAGCGTTATTGAAAGTATGAGAAAACGTGGCAATACACTCGGGTTCCAAACAGCTTCTGAAACCGATCTAGCTGCTGTTCGTAAATTAACAAGCAATGACCTTATTAGTTCTGGATACAACCCCAACTTGGTAAGCAGACTTATTCCTTATTATTACGACGGACCCCAAACACGAATTGAACATGTAAAATTAATCTCGCATGTTGTTGATCGAATGCTAGCAGATTATGGAATGAGCAAACTAGATGCTAGCGACGCAACAGAACTAGATGCATTTAAAAGCGAAATTTTAAAACTTGCCTATGATGAAACAAATCAAAAACCCAAGCTCTCTCCTCGTGACATCGTGAATCATATTAAAATTCATTTTGAGCTTTCGTGGATAGTTTCAAGACAAGAAAAATATGCAAATTCTGCCTCTAGTTGTTTAGCTAGATTAAAAGGTTCATAAATATGTCAAAAGGCATAGGGTATCTGTCGAAAGGTAATTGGTACCTTTTGACAGAGCTGACATAATTCGTTGAAACTTGTCAGTCCTTAAGCCAAATTAAGTTCTCCAATAGATTCGCCCTTGATAGACCCCTACTCAACAAATAGTTCGCTAACAAATATAGAACACTGTGGGGGATAAACATGTTCAATAAAAGCAATCAAAAAAACAAGTTCTCATTCAATAACCTAAGCCTCTTAACAATATCATTTTTTTCTTTAACCAATTTGCTCATTGCTCAAGAAGCTGTAGATAACAGCCATCTCACATACAACCTTGATTCTATTAAAATTGAAAAAATTCAACTCTTAGAAGACAACAAAACCCCAACCGACTTTACACCTAACAACACCAAGAAAATTAACATCAATAATTTTAACTTTGAACAATTTGCAGGTGGCATTGAAAACGCAGCTCCAAACAATCCACTCGCTATTGCGAACGGCATGTTAGTGCTGGGATCTAAAATTTGGAAATTTGTAGAAGCCAATCAACCCGTTGTTAACGTCGAAGGAGCTTACGCACACATTGTTCCAAACGAAGTACAAAGTTGGGAAGAACTCGAAAACTGGTCTCGCCCCATCTCTGCAATTTATCGAGCTAGTTATAAAAATCTTTATGGCATTACAGTAGTAGATTTAGGCTTTCGTGTGACTTTTACTCCCAGGGGTAGCTACAACGGTAAAGGCAAATACATAGCTAACTTAGCCGTACTTCCTGAAACGGTTGATGTGGCATGGGGATACACAGTAGATGCCGGTGCAAAAATTTACGAAGTCGTGAATAGAGGCACTGCAGAAGATCCCATTGCAGCAGCACAAATATCAGTTGGCTGGAAGGTTAAAACCATTCTCAAAACAAGTTCTGTGAATAACTCCCTCTTTGTTGAAGGCGATGGAACACTCACTAACTTGAGCGCTGAATAATTTTAATTCACTGCAACTCTGAACTTAAAATTCTTTGAAGCACTGGGAGCGATAGTTCCTAGGTTTGCAGTTATGCGACTACTTCCGGAATTGTAATTTCCAACATCAGGATTTGAAGTGCCGCCATTTGTGGCATCGTCATCTTCGGCAGCGCCATTCACGATCAAGCTACCAGGAACATAAGTAAGCCCTGCCTGAATATTATCAGTAGCGATAACGGCTGTTGAAGATGCTACTGCTGTTGCATCTGTAGTGATAACAACTGTATATTCAATAATAGCGCCCGGTACGCGTTTAGGATTTACGGCACCATTTGTTGGATCAGAAATAACGACAGAAGATTTTACAACCGTTACTGGAACCGGTTCACCCAATGCAAATTGTCCAAGTGCCGTAACACCTGTTGCTTGCGTGCTAGTTGCAGTACGAGTGCCAGTTGCTGGCGCCGCCCACGCAGAACCTGTATATCGGTTTACAAACAAGTTAGCTGTATTCACACCCACATCTAAATCTTCCGTAACAAAACTAAACGTTGGACTGTAATTTGTAAAAGCAGGAAGTGCAGTGCCCGTAACTCCAGTTGTTGTTAAATTCCACCATCGATTAACTGTTTTTGTAGACACCAAACCAGCAGTTCCAATTTGAGGATGATCCCCAAGAGCTGTAGAAACTATTAAGCTTCCTCCTGCTCCTCCCACACCTGTAAATGTAAGTGAAGCAGGTGTATAGGCAAGCTGAGGAGCTACAAGGCCTAAAGTTCCAACTTCAAAAGTTGTTGTTGATCCACCTGCGGGAATAAATTTTTGTAAATTTCCTATGATCCAACCTGTTCCTGCACTGGCGCCTGAAATACTTGATCCGTTAGGAATAATCACTTTATTAGCATTCGTTACAATTCCACCAAATGTAATTGTTAGAAGAGTGCCAACGGTTAAGTCGTTATTTAAAGACACTACCGGATCAGGAAGTGGCGCTGAATTATTGATTGTGAATCGAGCAAACGTAGTTGCTCCCGTTAAAGTTTGCAAAGCCGCACCATTGAAGGTGTAGGTGCCGGTGCCAGAAGTAAACGTTCCACTATTTGTAAAATCCCCTGCAATACTCACTGTCGGATTACTCGTATTACCTGCCCATGTAGTTGCTGTATCCAAAGTAAAACTTCCCGCCAAAGTGTGCGTTCCTGCTGCGGGTGTTTTAGTAGATCCACCTCCAACATATAAATTTCCGTAAGTAAGGGCGGGCACTGCCTGAGCACCCGTGCCCGCAAAGCGCACAGTGCTTGTTGCATTTAAATTTTTAGTTCCAGCAGGCATGGGAACTGTAGCGGCACCTAATGTTAAAATGGCTCCCGCGTTTACATTTAATGTTGTGGTTGTGATTGTAGATAACAAAGTTACGCCTGATGGAGCTGTCGTATTTGTAATGGTTAAAGTAGCAAAGGTTACCGTGCCCGTAACACTTTGTAAGTTAGTTCCGTTAAAAGTATAAACGTTTGTACCTGCAGTAAAAGTTCCGCTATTTAAAAAGTTTCCGCCAATGTTCACAGCAGGGTTGCTCGTATTTCCAGCCCAAGTAGTGCCACCGCCAATTGTTAAATCTCCTGCCACTCCTACTGTCCCTGCTGCAGGGGTCTTAACTCCACCAGTAGCCGTTAATAAATTTCCGTAATTATAAGCAGGAATAGCTTGGTTGCCAGAACCAATAAAACGTACCGTACTTGTAGAATCAAAACTGCGTGTCGTGTTTGTTGGAAAGGCTGTTGTGGTACCTGCGAGAGTCAAGACTCCTCCTGCAGCTACCGTTAAATTAGTAAATGTGTGTGTAAGAGTTAGGCTCAAACCCTCTGTACTTGGGTTTGATATTGTAGCATTTGTAATTGTAACAGCCGCAGAAATTGTTTGAGTTCCTGTGCCGTTAAATGTGTGCATTCCTGTTCCCGAGGTGAAAGTACCCGTTCGAGTAATATTGCCAGAAATATTCAAAATAGGATTATTCGTATTTCCCGCCCAGGAACTAAAGTTTCCAATAGTAAAATTACCTACAATATTAATTGTCCCCGCTAATGGAGTTTTCACGCGAGTACCCGATGTACCTGACACAGATAAATTTCCGTAAGTTTCTGCGCTCACATTCTGGTTGGCATTGGCGTTATAACTCACTGTGCTTGTTGCATTAAATGTTTTAGTTCCCGTTACAGTAGGCATTGCTGCAGGAGTACGATTTAAATTTAAGGTAGCAGCTGCATTCACATTCAGATTACCCGTTACAGAAATAGCACCCGTTCCAGTCGTATAAGCACCGCTAATGTCCATATTTCCTGAGATATTTATGACTGGGTTATTTGTTCCTGCGTACGTAGGCGTTGCTTCTTTTGTATAATTGCCCAAAACAGTTGTTGTACCTGCAGCGTGACGTTTAGCCCCACTTCCGCCCAATACAATATTTCCAAACGTACCTGCAGCAAGTGTTTGTGTACCCGTACCTACAACTCGCACAGTACTGCTTGCATTCATACTCCGTGTTGTATTTGTGGGAAATGCCGTAGTTGTTCCTGCTAAACTCATTACAGAGTTCGCAGGCATCGTTAAATTCGTGAAAGTATGAGTAGCGGTTAAGCTCAAACCTTGAGTGCTTGTATTTGAAATTGTTACGTTAGTAATAGTTATACCTGCAGAAATTGTCTGCGTTCCGGCACCATTAAAAGTATGCATACCTGTTCCCGAAGTATAGGTACCTGTTCGAGTTATATTTCCACCAATGTTCATAACAGGATTATTTGTATTTCCTGCCCACGTAGGTCCCGTGTTGATCACAAAATTTCCAACGATATTAAAAGTTCCAGCTAAAGGTGTTTTTGTTCCAGATGTTGAAACACTTAAGTTGCCATAGGTTTCAGGGCTGATGTTTTGGTTGCCAGCAAAATTATAGTTTACAGTACTTGTTGTATCAAAAGTTTTTGTACCAGAAACAGTTGGCATAGCATTTCCGGTAAGGTTTAAATTCAGTGTCCCGCCGTTTTGAACAGTTAAACTTGTAATAGTGCTAGCGGCTGTGAGCGTTACAATAGACGCGTTAGGGATAATAACATCATCTACGTTGATAGGAATTCTTCCGCAACTCCAAGTGCCGATAGTGGTCCAGTTCACGGTTCCCGTATTTGCCGTACATGTAAGCGCCTGTGCCAGAAATGGCGAGCACACAAGGACTCCAGCAAAAAGGTACCTAGTTACTTTTGGGAGATACCCGCTACCTTTTTGTAAGGCTTGTCGAAAAGGTTGCGGAGGGGTGTCGAAAAGGTCTCTGACGCCTTTTCGACAAGTTAATAATGAGGCATCCTTGCGTTTCATTATTTCACCTCGGCTTTATTATCCTTTTTTAAGCCCAAGGACTTTTCATCAAATTTGATTCTAAGTTTTAAATAAGCACCTTGAGCTGTGTATCTAGCGGCATCAAAGTCTCTGTCGTAGAAACCTCTGAAGTTATAACCCAAACTCATCCAGCTGTTAGTGACAGGAGTCCAACCTACAGAAGGACCATAAGAATACTTCATGTTATCTGCACTCCAAGAATTAAGAACAGAACCTTGGAATCCAACGTCCCATTTTTCTGTAATATCTTGGCGTACTTCTAAGCCGTAAAGATCAATGAGGGATTGATAACGATCACCATCATAGGTATCCCAAACCATCTTTGTTCCATAGTACAACGAGAACTGGTTTTTTCGTGTCTTGGAAAGGCGGTTTATGTTCAAATTGTTTACAATAGCTGCAGAAGTAGCATTTTCTACTCCCTGCAAAGTTGTTTGACCAAAGATAGGCAAGCTTTGTGCATTGTCTACCATTTCATAACGATATTTCACTCTGTCCAACAGTGTCCATCGAGAGTCTAAGGGACGATAAGCTAGAGAAAAATCACCTTGGAAGAGTTGACCGTTAGCTCCGCCTTCAAATTCACTGCGATAGTACTGATGAGAAGTTCCAAGAACCACACCCTTAGAAAGTTCACGAATGATATTTGTTACGGCACCAATGCGGTCCTCAACTTCGCCCATTCTATTTTCAACTCGGAAGTTCCAAGTCCAAGGCTCAGCTCTGTAAGTTACACCCGCTGCAGTAGCAACGTAGTCTTCAGTAAATCCGCCATTACCTAAGAAACCACCTGAAGTAAGAGGCTGAGATGGATTCACTGGAACTGCTGGACCACGCTCTTTAAATGTTTGCGTTGCATCTAATGATGCATCAAAAGTCCAATTCTTACCAAACGGAAGCGATTGAGAAATTCCCATTGTAGAGAATGTTCTGGGACCATATTCAGAAACACTTTGGTTCAAGGTAGAACCTAATTTAGCACCTGCCCATGGAGTACTTTCAAATCCTACACGTGTTGTGGAGGCATCATATTGTTTGCCATCTGCATATTCTTGAGCAGCGATAAGGCGAACTTTTTCAGTAAGTTTATATCCTGCTTGTAAAATATAGCGGTTTGGATAATCCACACTTTGATCAGAAGCAATGTTTTGCTCAACACTAGCTTGAAGCTCAAGTTGGTTATTGAACATTCTTTGAGTTACATTTGCAGTTGCTTGGTTGGCTTCAACTTCTTCAACTCCACGATCTTCTTCAATACGTTGGAATCCTACTGCTAAAGAACCCATCTCGTGATTGTATTTAAGCTCTGAGCTTGCAACATCTTGAGTTTGGCCAGAAGATATTTGTCTTTGGTGATCTACAGCTGAGTTGACATCTAAAGACTTTGTAACATGAATGCTAGTTTTTGCACCGGTCTTAAAACTACCATTTTCTGAAGCAGCTTGTTGGCCAATACCAAATTCACGACTTGTTTCTTTTACATAAGCATTTGCATCGAGAATTTGACCACGGTGATCAATTTCAGCTCTGTAAGCATCCCCCTTGATCTCAGGTCCATTCACTTCTGCATTTGATTGAGCGCCTTCTAACTTAAGTTCAGTTTGCTGAGCTACCTTCACTTTTAAGTCTAAGCCTTGCAATGTAGAGCGATTAATCCCTTCATCTTCTTCAATGTGCGTAACACCTAATTTTACTTTGTCATCCAATGCTTTAAGTTCCGCACGTCCACCATAAGTATAATCTCGGCTTGCTGCCCCGAGTGTTTCATATTCCGCCACAATAAATTGCGGGTTCATATCAACAAATGCATCAACTACTCGCTTGAAAGTAATAGTACCTGCACGATAATCAATTGTATAATCTATGTGTCTACTTAAAAGTTGATCCTTAAGAATCAAGTCACTTCTAAATCGATCTCTTACGACTAATCTAATTTTTTCAGAGTTTACT
>CAZIFW010000030.1:0-31948 GCA_964538275.1 uncultured Bacteriovoracaceae bacterium | reverse complement strand
CTAAAAAAAGAAATTCCAGAACTCGAAGTCCTTTCCCTCGTGGGTGGAACCGAAGGAACTTACAATGCTATTCCCAACAGACTTTCTCTAGATATCTCATTAAGTGCCGAAGACCTTGCAAAACTTCAAGCGACTATTAAACGTTTTGATGATGAATTGCGTGTTCGATATCAAGACATTGAGAGCTTTAAGCAATTTAAATTTGAAATCAAAAATATCCAAAGTAATTTAGATGCCCTTCACTGGGAGGAAGTTGAAAAAACATTGAGTGCAATAAACAATGTACCTCAAGGTCCCAAAAATTCTACTTGGCCATCTAGCATTTCAGATTCCTTCTTTTCCTCGAATACGGCTTTTCTTGTAATAGATGAAAAAGGAATCAGAGCGGGTTTTATGCCGCGCTTTCTAGAACTCACTAGCCACCAAGCTTTTGCAAACTATCTTCAAAGTTACAAAGAAGAACACTTTCCCAACATGAGTCTTACGAATGGAGCCTTTGCTCCTGCGTGGAGCTCAGCAGAAGATAATGAACTTCACACGCTTTTTAGACAAAACATTGCAAGTTTAAATTATCCAGTAGAAACAGTCATAGCTATGGGATCTGTTGAAGCTAGTTACTTGTCTGAAATGTATCCCAACATGCAAATGATTGTAATCGGTGCGCAAGTCGACAATGCTCACCAAACCAATGAAGCCATGCCACTCGTAGAGCTCGCGCAAACCATGCGACTTCTTGACAATGTCCTTGAAGACTTAGCTTCGCCTTAGTCTTAGTTTCTCTGTAACTCCGATAAAAGACTTTGTGCATCTCTATTTGGACGCAATAAGGGGTTTTTTAAGATTCTTAAAACAGCACCTCTTAACTCAGTATTATGCTGTGAGTGCCTCAATACAAGTGCACGTTCATTCACCATAAATTCAACCTGCGCATCTAAAACGCCTTTTCGGAAATAGAAATCCAACCACTCTGGCGGCCGATCAGAAAAAACTCCAAAACTTTGATCTGTTAATTGCCTTAAAGTTTCTTCGGTCTTTTCTATCGAAGCTAAGATGACTTCTCTCTCCTGAGGGTACATATTTCTATTCTCATCTACCCTTAATTGCCTGCTGTAAAAACCTGCGTGTTTCTTATTTTCTTTACTAAGATTTACCTGGGCATCCTTAAGTACAATCGGAAATCCCAAAGGACAATGGCCGCAACTTGTTCCGCAGCAAGCGGCATTCTCGGTAGCAAAAAGTGTACGCACATCGGGTCCTAGTGCTGACTGATCATCAAAACGGAAAAGATTTAAATCAGAACGTAGCAGCCAGCCATCATGCTTAAAATGTTCTGCAAAATTTGTAAAACCTCGTTGCGACATAAATTCGCGAATTTCTGAATTTATAACAACATTTTTTACTCGTCCTTGTAGGGCCTCCCAAAGATCGGGTCTTTTTTGCATCATTTCTCGCATTGCAAAAGTCCATGCTTTAACTTTTTCATGATTCAAAGAAAAGCTTTCAAGTTCCACTGCACGCACTAATTGTTGATAGGCTTTTTCACCCATCTTGGTTCGGCACTGTGTTCCGCACGCAGGCACTTGCTTAAGAGGAACTTCTCCCGAGGCAGCTAAAGCTAACAATATTTGTGGCATTCTTTCACGCAGCACAGGTGCACTTTGAGGGTCATTTAACAATTCACGTCCTATGGGTGATTCTAAAAAATCTTTTGATAAATTTTCGTAATGAACAGCTACACGCTGACCTATAGCTTGTTTTAATTGGTAATCTCTATAGGCAAATTGACTCTCTGGACTTCCCCATTTTTGCAGCAGTAAAGGCGCTTCGGGAACTCTAATTCCAAACTCTTTCAAAGCAGCGTCCCACTCTTTAACATCGAGATCAGAAAGTCTTTGTTGGAGTTTTTCTAGGTCTGCAAATAAAACTTCATTTTTGAGCGTGTCGTAGCAACTCGCTGTATGCGCGTGCAAGCTCATAAACAGGAGCCCTAAGACAAAAAATCGCACATAGAAGAACACGCTGACTTATCGGAATTTATGATTAAAAATTCACCTTGTTAAGAATATGTTAAGAATAGAATCTAGAAAGATGCATACTCCCGAAACTGCTCGTGATTACGAATCAAATGTTCGAGTTTTTTTCTGTCTGATTCAGGAGTTTGCAATGGATAAGGAACGCTAGACTTAGTCCAGCGCTCAAACCACCGCTGAGCAAAAGGATTAGCTAATAAATTTAAATGGGTTGCAGCTTGGGTTGTCTCATCTTTTTCGCCTGTTCCCATACCCGCTCCAACAAAAAAATCTGCGCATAAAAGTGCACTTCGAATTGGAGTAGCCTTACTGTAAGTCAAAAGAAGAGTTCCCTCTTCAGAGAGAGTGCACTTTTTTCGAAGTTTTTTAAAAAGATCAAGGGTCCACATATCCTGATTTACACTGGGCGAGTAAGGATCATAGAAAATTACGTGAGCTAGATTTTTCTCGCTTTCAATCAGCGAAACAAAATCTCCGTGACGTAACTCCCAGTGAATGTTTCCCACTTGGGTGCTATTTTTTTCTAAAAGCTCTGAAATATTTTTTTCATAACCAGAAAAATGTTCAAAATAAGTAGCGTTTTCTAAAGCAAAACGAAGCAAATCTAAGTCGCGTTCAAAGCTAACAATTCGCAAAGGTCTTGCTTGCATTAAGCTTACCGAACAATGAATGGCAGCCAGCGCATTGGCTGCTGCTCCTAGACCCACATCAAAAAGAACGATCTCATCTTTATTCCATGAAGTAAGTTTTTCTTTTAACTTGGATTGCTCTATGTAAAGTGAATTCGCCTCAGCCCAAGGCCCCACAGGATTGTGCATTATTTCGTTAACAATATTATTTCGAATAGAAATAGCCCCGCTCGTCGTATGTACTACTTCAAAAATAGGTCTTTGCACCCGTAGAGAGTCTCACAAAGAGACCAGAATTATCAACAAGATTAGCTACTAGACGCTCCGCAACCGCTTACAGACGGCCATGAATGCATATCGACATTTCTTCAAAACTAAGTTTTCATTAAACATATGGATTTTACGCCCGAGACCTCGCGAATTCGCAAGACTCCAGTAAATGCAAAAAAATGGGAAGCCACCAACTGGGACACTTTTGTTAATGAACTCGCTTCCCAAGACGTAACGATAGAATGCAGCAAAGCCAAATGCGCTGTTTTTATTACAGATGGTGGAGGACTCGCGCATGGACTTCCTTCGGGAGTCTTAAGAGCTCAAAGTGCCCTGCAAATCTCTAAACTTTTAAAAGCGGCCCAAAAATATAAAGTTCCCATTACAGTTCGCGGTGGTGGTTTAACAACTGACGGCGAATCTGTCGCATATGGTGGCGTGCTCTTAGATATGACGGGCATGAGTCGGGTAAAACAGGTTGATGCCCAAAACCTTACAGTGAGAACAGAAGCTGGTATTTTTTGGCATTCACTTGCTGAAGAGTTACGCCGCTATGGATTGGACTACCAATCTGCGCCTCTTAACTTTACTTCATCTGTAGGAGGAACCTTGGGTGTGGGAGGAGTGGATATCAATTCTCCCGTGCGGGGTTGCTCCGCCGACCAAGCTCTTGCTGTTCAAGTTGTAACTCCAACGGGTGATATACTTGAATGCTCTGAAACTGAAAATCGAGATCTCTTTAACAAAGTTATTTTAGGCTACGGACAATTTGGCGTGATCACAGAAGCTACATTGAAGATACGCAAATTTACCCCGCTCCGCATGAACTATTATTTTTACAGCGACATGCGAACTGCCATTGAGGATATGCAAAACTTAGTTTTTGCACAGGCTGCTGATTACTACGGAATTTTAACAATCAACGACAAAGCTATAAATCTTCTTGTTGCTTTTGACTCAGACGAAGCAGAAGAAAATTTTAAAAAGAATCACATAAAGCTTGTGCGTGGTCATAGTGAAATGATTTTTGCCCTGCGAATGGCAGTTCACTACTTAACTCACCCTTGGAAACTCAAAGAAGCGCTTTTTTTGTTTAAGCGAAAACAAGCTCTCTTTCCTGAATTTCACCGTCCGGAATTTATGGATGGCAATAAAATTCACGATCGCACCGTAGTTTATTCGCGTGCCGTTTGGAAATTTTGGGGTGGTAAAATCGTAGTTATTCCCGATATAGCGTCTAATACAGAAAGCTTTGCAGATGCCGTCATTGAAGGCGTAAAGGTTTGCAAAAAACACTTTCCTTACTTCACCATGTACTGTGTGGGCATAAAGCTTCAAGATCATTCACCTGAACGTTATGAACTTTCTTGCATTCCACCCAATGCTAAAAACTTTGCATGGGGCTGTGAATTTGAACCTATGATTTTGGACAAAGTTTACAGTCGTGATCAATTTCAAAGTTTCAAAAACGAAATTTACGATGTGGGAATCAAGCACCAATCAAGTTTTTATAGATTTGGTGGTGGTATGAAAGCTTACATTCCTAAAGTCTTTGGAGAAAAAATGATGCAAAAACATTTTGATGAAAAACTCAAAATGGACCCCGCTTTTATTCTTAATCCTGAGGTAATTTTTTAATGTCTACTTTTTATGATTGCAGTGGCTGCGGACTTTGTGCACTCGTATGCCCTACTTGGACTCAAAATAGAGCCATCGACTTACTCCCTTGGGGTAGAGCTAAAGCTGTTCAAGGGGGAGCCACTTCGGCTGAAATCAAAGATAGCCTTGAAGCCTGCGTACACTGTGGAGCTTGCGAGCCTATCTGCCCAGAAAAAATAAAAGTTAGTTCTGAGGACACTCTTCACTTAAGTTTACTGGGCCGATCTGTAGAAAAGAAAACTGTAGGGACTTCAAACATAAGTGAAAAAAAACAAATGCTCAAACGCCTCGCTAAGCATGTTGGAAAAGGTGACTTTTATTGGATAGATGCACCCAGCTTTCACCAAGACTATGAAACACTTGTGCGGGTTTATGATAAATTTCGCAAAGATAGCAAATGCGAATTGAACTGGAATTTACAAAGAACCGCAATGCCCTTGGGCTACGACAATGCGTTCTTTGAGCGCAAAAAACAATATGACTGGGTAGTTTTCAACAAATCTATTAAACGTATCGTTGTAGAAAATAAAAACGATTGGAAATGGCTCAAAGAAAATAGCGAGTACCCTGTGGTACATGTTTCAGAACTTATTGGTGAATTATGAAAGATATAGCTCAAACTTATGAAAGTGATGTGATTGTAGTTGGAGGCAGTTTTGCTGCCGCAGCATGCGCTAAGCGTTTAGTAGATGCTGGTCTTGACGTTACAATATTAGAAAAAAAGGCTTTGCCTCGTCACAAAATTTGCAGCGGTATTCTTTCTCCGCGAGGAAAAAGATTTCTTGAAGAAAACTTTGGCCCCATTCCTGTTGAAACTTTGCACGAACCGCACACCTGCAATGGCGTTACTTTTCACTTTCCTTCACTGAACTCCATGAAAATGGATTTTTTAGGAGGTGCCACTCCTCACTTACATCGCAAATATTCAGATCACTGGGCCCTTAAACAATGTGGTGCAAAAATTCACGAACAAACTTCATTTGAGTCTTTTGTAGAAAATGAAAAAGGCGTTGAAGTTATTGCAACCCAACACTCTACAAACACTTCTGTTAAATACAAAGCTAGATGGCTCGTGGGCGCCGATGGCCCATCTTCACCCGTACTTAGAGCCGTTTACGGAAGCTCTTACAAACTCAACCCTTTATTTTTTGTGGGTCAAAAATTTCACAAGATTATTGATTGCCCTTTAGACCCTCAATATTTTCACTTTTGGTTCCACCCAGATTTGGGTCGCTATGTATGGAGTCACGCACGCGATGGCCAACAAATTGTAGGCGTCGGTTTCGAAGTTGGACAAAACTTTGATCAAGCTCATTTAAAAGTTAAAAACTATCTTGAAAATAAACATGGTGTAAAACTAGAAGAAGCGACTCACTCTCAGTCCGAAGGTTGCATGGAAAACTTTGGACCTTCTCTTATTAATCAATATGTATTCGGTAAAGGACGTGTCTTGCTAACAGGTCAAGCGGCTGGCTTTTTAAATATGCTTGCAGAAGGAATGAGTTGCGCCTTGCACTCTGGTGCAATAGCTGGAGAAGCTATTGTAGAGGCTCACCTTAAAAACAAAACTGTAGAAAATAAATATAGAGAGCTCATTCAGTCAGAAGTTCGAAAATGTTCCGACCAATGGAACCCCTTTATGATTGCCCTTAAAAACCCTCATGAAGCAGATCCGAAAAAGGAACTGCTTGCTTTGGGCCCCAAGAAAGCACTTTTAGTACTTAGAGAGATTTGGACTTTTCTAAAAACTTACAAGGAATACAAGTGGGGTCGCGTAATGCTTAAAACGGGACTTTACCGAATGATTTTTGGTCGTTACCCGGATTCCGCTTGGAAGTAGTAACATTCTGTAACATCTCTCTTTAACAAAATCATTCATTTCTGTTAGCAGAAGGAATTTACTCTAAATTCCTTTGCTGCTGAATTCTCAATCAAGGAGAATTTATGAATAAATTATTATTAGGTGTAACACTTGGTCTTTCACTCACTGCAAATGCGGAACTTCCTGCAGACCTCAAGGCGGTTAATGAAGTTTTTGAGAACATTGCTATTCCATTGGACTCACAAGATGAATTCAAATTCACTTCTGAAGCTGTAACTCTCGAAGCTGACACAAATGCAGTGGCTCACATTTTAAAGACTGAATCCTCTGATCTCATAGAAAGTGGCGCAGGCATTGAAACCTTTAAAGTCACTTCACTTTACTTGGACAAAGATGCCAAACCTGAGGACAATTTATTCAACACACTCAATGCAGATCAGCTAGCACAAAGACTTTATGTAGAAGATGAAAGCTATGAATATGGACCTTTCTTTTGTGGTGCCATGAAAATTAATTCAGAAAGCGGAGAATACCTTGCACAAAATTGTATGAGAGATCTCAAAACACTCACACAAAAGATTCAAGACTTGAAACTCAATGTTACCCTTACTGAAGTTATTGGTAATTCTTGGGGCGATCTTAAATACAATGTGCTTTATGTTCACTCAAACGATGAAGATGGAAAGATGCTAAAAATATACTTTGATGTTCTTCACGAAATTTAAGTAAATGAATTTGTTAATTTTAAGTCCAGCGGCAACTTTTCCGCTGGACTTAAAGTATGACACCAAAACGAGCCAATACTTTTACGTATGCGGTATATGTCAAAGCAGTTAAAACACACGACAATGACAAAGATATCCAAAAATTCATTCCCCACTTAATAAAAAGTGGAAGCGCAATAAACAAAACCAAAGAAGGTAAAATCATTAAAAGCACATCTGAACTAAGAGATGAAATCTTTTGTAGATCCTTCGATTCTATATAAATCCAAATAAAAGATAAAAGACTCGTTAGCGGTAACGAAACAAGAACTGCGGCTATAAAAGAACTCCGCTTAGAAACTTCTGAAACCAAAACAATTATGAATGCCGTTAGAATGACTTTAAACAAGAAAAACATAAGGTAAGATTACATTATCGAGTGGCTGTCGCAAAGCTCTCATCGCCTACGATCCACAGTAAATCACCCTCTTCTATTACCTCTGTAGAATCTGGATTGAGAATACGCCTATCTCCACGTTCAATACCCACAACAAGTCCCGATGTTTTTTGACGCAAACCAGAACTTAAAATGCTTTTACCCGCTAAGTCTGAATCAGCACGTACGGTGTAAGGAAATAGAGTAAAGTTTACTTCTACAGGTGTGGATGCATTATTCAATCCACTGTCTAAGTAATTCTTGAAAGCTAAGATTTGCTCATCCGTTGCAACAAGCGACAATGTATCAAAAGGGTAAATACGTTCTGCACGCCCAGGGGCCGTGATTTTTTTAGTGCCTCGTTCAATCATTACGATTGAGACTCCGAAAGTTTCTCTAATTTTTAAATCTTGTAAGGTTAAGCCAACAACGGGTGCACTAGGTGCAACGTCAATTTGAACAATGTGTGCATCCCAAGGGGCCAATTGAGGACGGCGTTGCAATTCAGCATCTTCTCGCTCAGACAGATTCAACATGAAGCGGTTTTCTAACCAATAATAAAGCGCATCAAAGCGCTTAGAGAAGAGAACAAACATAAGACCTAATACACCCAATGCAATAAAAAGAGCCGATGTTAATGAAATGAATTGCGGAGCTAACAATATGAAGAGCGTAAAAGCGATGCCAATTCGGGCTAATTGGAAAATAATGAGTAAGGCTCTATTTTTACGAGTTTGCCAGAGTATTTGAATGCTTTTCGCACTGAAACGCCTCAAAGCTAGGGCCCAAATAAAAGGAGCTGCGGCCAAAAGCGCCACAAAGAGACTCACGCTATTGGATACACTCGGTTCAGAAAATATATCTGCCAAAGCAGGCTTAACGTATTTTGCAGCCAACAACATAATAGCCACAACAAGAACCGCATTACCCAATACTCTGAAGAGATAAAACTTTATAAACTTACCCCACTCACTTTGCTCACGCATAACTGAAACAGAATCATTGTTTTTTCCTACAACTTCTCGCAAGCGAGTAGGAAGTGACTTTTCAAAAAGAACATAAGCTCTGTCCGTGTACATGATCATGTAGGGTGTACAGAAAGTTGTTATCACTGAAACACCCACTGCAATAGGATATAGAAATGGGCTGGTAACATTTAAACTTTGTCCCAGACCTGCAATGATGAAAGAGAATTCCCCAATCTGCGCTAAGCTAAAACCAGACTGTACGGAATGTCTTAAACTTTGGCCCGCTAACAACGCCCCCGCCATTGTTCCAAGTGTTTTAAATACAAGAGTGACAGCCGTAATAATCAAAACCGGCCCAGCATGTTCAATCAACAACTTGGGATCGATCAACATTCCCACAGATACGAAGAAAATCGCAGCAAAGAGATCTTTTACTGGATTGATTAAATGCTCCACGCGTTCCGCTTCGGTGGTTTCTGCCAAAATAGATCCCATAATGAAAGCACCCAAGGCGGGCGTAAAGCCCACTTGATTGGCTATGGCCACCATCGTGAAACAAAGCCCGATACTTACAACGAGCAAAGTTTCATCTTTCATGTGCGCTTTAAATCTTCTGATTAAAGAAGGAATAATAAAAATTCCCATGAGGAACCAAAGGGTAAGAAAAAAGCCAAGCTTGATCATGGCAGAAATCATGGCAGTGCCTTCAAAGCGCTGACTTACAGCCAACGTTGAAAAAAGCACCATCAATAAAATCGCCACTAAATCTTCTACAATTAGGACACCAAAAACAAGACTTACAAAACGCCGTCCTTTTACCCCAGCTTCATCAAAGGCGCGGATGATAATGGTTGTTGATGAAATGGCAAGAATACCGCCCAGAAAGATGCAATCCATCGTTGACCAGCCCAAAAGCTTTCCTGTGAAAAAACCCACCACTAACATAACCACCACTTCCATAATGGCGGTGATTCCCGCTGGTCCTCCTACCTTTGCGAGCTTTTTAAAACTGAACTCTAAACCTAAGGAAAAAAGTAGGAAAATGATTCCAATCTCTGCCCAAACATGAACACTCTTGGCATCAACGATTGTAGGCAAAATGGGAAAATGACTGCCCACTAACAATCCCGCTATCAAGTATCCTAAAACCACAGGCTGTTTAATTTTTCTAAAAATAATGGTTACAATTCCAGCAGTCGCAAGAATTAACGCGAGATCGGTAATCAATGGTGGCAAATGTGGCATCAACTATAGTTGACACAATAGTCTTGGTTTAATCAAGCCTAGAAGACTACTTAACTAATTTTGCACCATTCGATAAAACCCAGAGCTTATTCACATTTGAATAAATATTTCCGCCCAAATCCTTAACTGTGATTTTTGAAATATTGTGAGCTGTATCTACATTTACAAAACGATTATTGCTCACATATGCCATCTCAGATACCTGAGTTGTCTTAGAATCCCCTATACGCATTCCGGTAATTCCACCAACAATCAAATTGTTTTCCGCCACCAAACCAAGAGCTTCATTAAACTGAAAACTCTTATCGCCCTTTTTAGAATTAATGGCCTCACAGTCTCGGATGCTAAAATCATAAGCACCTCTGTGAGTTGCCACTGCATCCTCACCAACATTGAGCCAAGTAAGGCGTTCAGCACCAGAGTCAGGCACAAAAAAAGAAAGCGCATCTTTATTATTTCTAATAAAACCGTTTTTTATAATGAGAGGCATTTGCACACGAATAAGAGGTTCTTGATTTTCACTTTGACCACCATCGCCCTTTTGATTTTTTCCGTCCAAGATTCCACCCTTGAGATCCCACGTGTAAACTTTTTTGCTTTTGTTGTAGGAATAGGTCGACCCCTTTAGTGACTTCACTGCACTTTTTAAGTCGCTTTCTCTCTTAAGAGTAAAATTATTTTTCACAAAAAAAACTGCCGCGTTCGATGCAGGTTTTCTGTATGTATAACTTGTATTGGATGGAGGCGCTGGCGCTTTGGGTTCTTCAACAGATGGAGACTCCGGTGTGTTTGGTGATTCCACATTTCTACCGGCAGCCCATGCAACAGAAGTCGTCAAAAAAAATGTTAGAAAGATTTTTTGTTCTCTTGAAGTAAACATCTCAAGAGTCCCATCGGCGCTGATTTCTAAGACTCTATGAATATTCAGTTAATTGCGAAACATTACGGAACGAAGTCAAAGTATTGTCGAAATTACAATGAGAGATCCGCAAAATTTACGAGAGCTTTTGAATCAATAATTTCTACTTTACGGCCTTCGAAATCTATAAAGCCACGTTTTTTAAAGTCAGCAAAACATCTCATAACGGTTTCAGGTGTGGTGTCAGCCCACTCTGAAATCTCTTTTCGAGTCCAATTGATCTCAGGAAACTTATGCTTTAATTGCAAAAGTGTTTCAGCAACTCGCTTAGGAGCTTCTTTATCAACTAGATTTACGTGCCTTGATTCTGCTTGCCTTAATTCTTTGGAGACATGCTTAAGAAAATTAAACCCAACATCTGGAAATTTGTGTAGGAGTTCAACAACAGATTCTTTTGGAAGGTAACAAATAAGAGCATCTTCTTTTACAAAAGCAGAAGTAGAATAAGATTCGTTTGCAAATAAAGAACGATAACCTAAAACTCCTCCCTTGGTGAAGCCCCTATGAATGTGACTCGTACCAGCCTTTCCTTCGCTTTCTAAAACAACCACACCGGAATTAATGCAATACAAACCACTGGGAGAGCTCCCAATGTGAAAAAGATACTGACCTTTTTTATAAAGTTTAACAGCTTTGTTTTTATCGAGCACAGCCAATGCAGCTGGCTCTAAAGAACTAAAAATAGGATTTGATTTTCGCCCATCACAACTTGGACAATGAACATTCTTTTGCGAAGAACAAACGCTACTCATAAGAAACAATTTAGCACTTTTCTCGAAAGCACTAAATCGGAATCATTTTCTTTTAAGGAGCGCGTAAAAAAAGGCAAAAGCCGCATAAGTATATGAATTTATTCACTAATGAGAGCAGCATCCCCCATGACTTCTCTCGTCTAATACATCGGCGAGTGCTGTGAGGCCATCTACAGCCGTAAAGATCCCCACCAGTTTTTCATTATCCATAACCACCGCACTTCCTAACTTTCTCGTGGCCATATATGAAACAACTTCTGCTAACTTAGAGTCGGGCTTTACAACATAAACTTCCTCACGAGCGATATCTGAAACTTTCATTTCATTTGGATGAGTCTCGCTAAAACTTAAAGCAAATTTTATATCGCGATCACTCAAAATACCCATGACTCTACCTCCATTTAGAACAGGCAGATGTCGAATTTTATATCTATCCATAAGAGCCACTGCTGCTCCTAGATTTTGCTCAGCGCTTATAGAATGGGGATTGGTGCTCATGTACTTTTGAAGCGTTTTACATTTCATAAGCACACATTATTCAAGTTTATTAGAAAGTACCCTGATCTAAATCAGGTTTACGCTGGTAATCAGCTATTTCCTTTAAATACTTCTTACGCAGATCCCCACTTAACTCCCGCATACCTAAAACTAAAAAAACTGCTGCGGGCAAATGGAACAAAACCATCCAATCAGGATGACCATAAATTCTCTTGGCAACAATGCCCGCCACAATGAGTACAGCCCACACAAACATAAAGAGCATAGCTTTCATTTTGTTCTGTGGTTTATTTTCATTTATAGTCACGAGTCCTCCTTCGCTTAAAAGCAAGCACTACAAAAAACAAAGCTACCGCTAACATGGTTAAAATGAGTTCAAACTGTATGGGCAACCTCTGATACTCCTCAATGTTTAAGGAATAGGCTTCTTTACCAACCTGTAATTCATACGTTCCCGGCAAAGAAACTCTAAATTCTCCCTGCCATTGGTTTCCTACAGGTAGTACAGAAACTTCTGTCTTTTTGTTTTTAAAAACTAAGTAGGCTTTTTCTGAAGAAGGTGACTTAAAAAAAATTGGATTTTCTGTAGCAAGTTTACCCGTACTCCAAACTTCAATCATTTTTCTTAGTTTCCATTTTCTTAAGTGTTTTGTGAAAACGAAAAAGAACTACAAAGATCCCCCCAACAAGTAAGAACTCTAAAAGAGTTAGTATTAATTGCCACTTTACTGAGGTAATTTCCACAAGAGTCCTTCCATAGAAAAATATAAAATAAAACCAGAAGCAACAACTCCCCATCTTTTGCGAGTTGCAAATCGAAGAAGATTAAAAATACTTAGAATGAGAGGAACACCCGCAAGTATATGACTAAAAATCATCCATCCCTTTTGCGTTTCAAAATAAATCAGACCTAACTCATAACATGCGAAAGCCAAGCCCGTTCCCATAAGCAATTGAACCCTGGGACTTATCTCTTGCTCTTTATGTAACGTAAATCCAAGTACAAGTATCCAAATGACTCCGTAACTTATCTGCGTGTAATCAATTCTAGAGGTACCAAGATGACCCAACATAAAAGGAAGCAAAGCTTTATGAATAAAGGCATAAAGCATTGCTGCAGCATAAATACTCAGTGCAAAATGCCAACGCTTTGCATATTGTTCCTCCTCTGAAATCACTGTGCTTCGAACAGGATCAGAGAGATCTGAAATTATTTTTTTATCCATAGAAGCAAATCTGGCCATGCATACAGAGTTAAATAAGCCACTGTGTAAACGATGATAGCCAACCATACAAATTTAATAAAAAGTGGAATTGAATTGCCTTTATATTTAAGTCGATCAATTTCTGTGCCTTGTTCTGCTGGTTCGTTATTCATGAGTGAACTCCTCTGCTTCGATAGATTTAAGTTCTAGTTTTTTAGTATCAAACTTTCCTTTAGAAGCTGCCCAAAAAAGAACAAGGACTGTAGCCAATAAAACGCCACCAATAAGCCAAATAAAAAAACTCAAAACGGGACCCGAATCAACTCCACACACAAGACAAGGCAAAAAATTTAAAGAGTTTTTTCTTTTTTGCATGGAAGCAAACCCTCTACTTCTAAGACTTGTTTTTTGGCATCTTCAATTTGAGAAAGATAACTGATGTGAGTTTTTGAAAACCCCCAAACCAATACCAATAAAAAAAAAGTAATAAGAACTCCATACAACGATGAAGCTATGGCGCCCGCATTTTCCATTCCTCCCACTTGAGATAAAACGTAAATCGCACTTACGAGTAACACTAAGATTCCATACAATAGCTTCATTTTATTCTCCTGGAGGTAGCATCATATCTTCGGGTTCAATTGAAAATTGTGCGTCCTCAAAATCTTTTCCAAGCGATTGCAAGTACGCTACAAGTGCCTTGGCATCATCCGTAGGTGTAACAAGACCTTCTTTACTTTTATTAAAGTACCAAGTGTAAGAAGGCATTATTGAATCGGGTACGACCCAAGTAGGCTGATACAAATGCGCTAAATGCCAATCGTTAGAATGTTTACCGGCTTGGCGCGATAAATCAGGCCCAACTCTTCGTGTTCCAAAAAGTTGAGGCATCTGTAAAACTGTTTGATATTCACCGGGTGTAGCGACTGGACCATAGTAAGCAGCCTCATTACTCACAGGTCGTACATACTGACTATGGCAATGCCAACAAGCCTCACGCACGTACAGATCACGACCTCTAAGAAGAGCGGCATGATATACATCCACTGTGGAGTACCACTCCTTAACAACTGCAGGAACTTCAGTTGGAAGCCCTTGCTTTGGATTTACCTTATCAACCATCATCGCGGGTACAATCCCAAGCGAGAGAGTTGCCAATCCAAACAATAAAAGCCCTGCAATTAAGAAAACACCACTGAATCGCTCAATCATTCTCATACAACACCTGTTGCCTTAGATACTTCCAATTGCACTTCGGGCTTATGACCGCGCGATTCTTGCCATGTAAGGTAGAGGTTTACCAAAAAACAGGCTTCGCCACACAAAATGACAATTCCCGAAAGTGTACGTACCCACCAGAAAGGAACACTGGCCAAAACTGTATCAATAAAAGGAGACATTGATCGCCACATAAGACCTTGAACCATTCCGGCTGCGAGCAAATCAATTTGCATGATGCTAATTCCAATGACAGATAACCAAAAGTGCCAGCGCCCTAAGCTTTCGCTGAAAATTGGAGTTTTCCATATCCTAGGCAGTAGCCAGTAAACCCAGGCAGTCACCCAAAATGTAAACGTTCCAAAGAGCACAAAGTGAGCATGACCTACGACCCAATCCGTAAAGTGAATCACCTCTTGAGCAGACATCGTTACTTGTACCGCACATTGAACGCACGTAATTAAGTAAGCTAGTGTTCCAAAAAAAATCCATCTCAACGGGAAGTTACTGATCAACTGTTTCCAGTCAGATGCAATCGTTGCAATGATATTTACAACTACAGTGTAAACAACAACGTGCACTCCAATACTTGTGATTACACTGGCATATTGAGCCCACATAGGAATAGGCGACCAAAGGTAATGGTGTGCACTATTTAAAGGATAAAAGAAGGCCAGCCCCCAAAACCCAATAATACTTAAGGCATGACTGTAGAGCGGAACTTTCATGACAACAGGCAGTAAATAATAAACGCTTGCAATCCCCAGAGGAGTTACAAAAAGACCCACTAAATCATGAATGTACATTGAAGAAATTGCTGCACCTGAAGTTCCCGCAAAAATATATTCAGGTAAAAAATTTCCGAACACATAAACCAAAGGAAACCAAATAAGTGTTGCGAGTATGTACCAAAGACTCACATAAAAATCTTTATCGCGAGCTTTCCAAATAGGATGACCAATATTTAAAAACATCACCACTGCAGCTACTGCAATTATAGGATCTAAAATTTTTGGTGTTTCTGCCCACTCCAGGCCTTGTGTAAATCCCGCTAGAATGAGCACGACTGCTGCAACAACAAGAGCATTGTAGGCCCAAAACAAGTAGCGCGCTAATTTTTTTGACCAAACGGTAAAGTTGGTTAGCTTTTGAACCATATAATAGACCATTCCAAACAAACCATTCGCGAGCATTCCATAAGCAACAGCTTGAGTATGAACAATTCGTACACGACCTGGGCTTAGCAATTCTACGCCAGGAAACGGATATCGTTGCAAAAAAGTTAGAGAGTAACTTAATCCAGCTAATAGAACGATGATGAGGTAAAAGCAAAAAGCATAAAAATGCCATTTAATAACTTCGTAATCTATATCTTGTTTTTGTGTATCTACTTGTTGGCTCATTTTTTACTCACCGCTTTTTCTAAAGAAAAATCTTTTGAATACAGACCTTCTTCTTGTCCTCTAAAAAACAGAACATAAGACACCAGTTCCCAACGCTGTTCGGGTGTTAAGACATCTCCATAGGGAGGCATTGGAGTTCCTTCAATGCCCGCACTTACAACTCTATAAATGTCGCGGGAGCCCGAGCCTGACTTAAGATGTTTCATTCTTAAATTTGCAGGCTTGAGGGGTAGATTGTCGACATCTACAATTCCTTCGCTTGCAGGACCATCGCCCAAGCCCTTATCTCCATGGCATGTGGCACATAATTCCGTGTAATGTTTTTGACCTTTTAATGCGCTTACTAAAAAAGTATCTTTATTTTTTAATTCGGCCGGCGGATAAGGCACTTCGATTGTGGTCACAGCCTGATCTGCCCAACCATCCCTAAGAGACATTACGTATGAGGCAATAGCTTCTCGTTGTTGAACAGGTAACAATTTGAACGAAGGCATGGCACTACCTGGAAGTCCGCGCTCAATAACTCGCATAAGGTCTGAACGCGTAGGAAGTAATCCATAGGATGTAGATTTGAATTTAAAAACGCCTTCTACAATATTTCTTGGTCTAGGAATGTAAAACTGAGCCGATGGACCATTTCCCTTTGCTTCTACGCCGTGGCAAGAAGCACAATGTCTCCCGTAAAGCTCTTTACCCATTTTAAGTTGTTGCTGATCACTTAAAAGTTGGACCATCCCTTGAGGCAAATTAGCTCCCCAAGCAGACATAGACAGACAAAAGCCTAAGGCTAATCCCAAATTAAAACTTAAAGCTACTCGCATTTTCTAAGTAAGTTACACCCAAGGAAATAAGAAAAACATGATGCAGATCAGGCTTTTAGGTATCTTTTGCAAACAATAAATATTCGTTGATAGAAAAAATAAAACTTGAGATATTGACCACATGAAAAACGAAATCTCTCGTAGATCCTTCCTTCAAATTCTCACAACTTCTGCTGTGGCTGTTTCGTTACTAAACGTAACAAAACTCTTTGCTGCGGACATGAAGACCTTGCCTAAAGGCGCCAAAGCACTCGATGAAAAAGCACCCATGGCAAATGCGCTTGGTTACAAGCACGATGCAAGTAAAGTGGATACAAAACGTTACAAAAAATATGTTGCAGGACAAAACTGCGCGAATTGCGCTCAATATGTAAAAAAGAATGATCAATGGGGCGAATGTAAAATTATCAAAGGTGGCCTAGTTGCAACTGAAGGCTGGTGTAATTCTTATTTAGCTATGCCTAAAAAAGCATAATTTTTTGTTCTTTTAGAATTGGCTCAACACTCCAGTTCAATTCAGTCTTAAGCCTCTGAGCAAGTGCGTTCATAGCCTCGGGTTGACCGTGGTTCAGAAACACTTTCTTGGGGGCTTTTTTCATTTGAGCACACCACTGAAGGAGTTCGCTAGAATCTGCGTGTGCAGAAAGACTGCTAATGATTTTAATCTGCGCTTCTACTGGAATTTCTTGATGATGAATTCTTAAAAACCCAGACTTAACGGCTTCCTCTAATAAATACTTTCCCTTGGTGCTTTCAGCCTGAAAACCCGAAAACAAAATTATATTTTCTTTTTTAGGCAATCGCTTTTTTAAATGATGTAAGACGCGACCACCTGTAAGCATTCCCGCTCCTGCAATAACAACAAGAGGGCCTTCTCGCATGCAAGCCAACATTGAGTCATCAGGTGTTTCTATAATTTGATACATAGCTGGATAAAATTCCTGAGAAGTAGAAAATGAAGTATCAAATTTATGATCTTCTTTATGTATTAAAAAGGCTTCGGTAGCCTTAGTTGCCATAGGACTATCCAGCAAAACTTCTAGCTTTGGAATTCTACCAGCGTCTTCAAGCATTCGAATCATATAAATCAATTCTTGCGATCGTCCCGCCGCAAAAGCTGGAATAATAAGCACACCCTTGCTTTTAGAGATATTTTGAATACTCTCCGCTAATTGATCGAGTGCGTTTCCTGTATCATGAGTACGATTTCCGTAAGTAGATTCTAAAACAAGATAATCACTTTCTATGAGCGGATCGGGTCCCTTTAAAATAAGACTCCTACCATTACCAATGTCTCCTGAAAACGTGAGCAACTTTACGCCATTTTCTGCCTCTAAAGTAAATGTAATAAAGCTCGCACCTAATATATGACCTGCTCTAGAAAATTTTACACTGATACCCTTATCAACTTGTATCCACTCATCCCTTTTAAAGGTTCGCACTTTTTCAAGAACTGCTAAGGCATCTTTTTCTGTATACAAAGGAGCTGCCGGCTTGTGCCTAGAATGGCCCGAATCATTTGCATAACGGGCATCCTCTTCTTGAATATGAGCCGCATCTAATAGGAGTATTTTTAGAAAAGCTGCTGTGCCTTCCGTGCACCAGATTTCGGGACGATGCCCTTCCTTAAATAAGCGCGGGAGCATGCCTGAGTGATCCAGGTGAGCATGTGTTAGGAAAACCTTCTCGACTTGCGATATTTCTTTGGGAGTCGCATCCCAATTTCGCTGCCTCAAATCGCGTGTTCCTTGGAAGAGTCCGTAGTCAATGAGATATCTTTTTCCAAAAAAACTCATAAGGGTGCGACTGCCCGTCACCTGTCCTGCTGCTCCAAGAAACTCTAAACCTAATTTCATATATCCAAGCGTATAACGAAGACATGACTTAAAACAGGGTCAAAGCTAAACAAAGGAGCTATACTTAGCACCATGAGACTTGCAATATTCGACACTCATAAATATGAAATCCCATTTTATAAAGCATTAGAAAAACAATACTCGCTCAATATAGAGTTTTTTGATTTTAGATTAAATGAAGCCACAAGTGCCAAAGCTTCTGAATTTGAAACAATATGTTGTTTTGTAAATGACAAACTCAATAGAGAAACTTTAAAGGTCCTTAGCCAAGGAAAAACCAAGTTTATTGCTTTACGCTCAGCCGGATTTAACCATGTCGATACCGAAGCAGCCAAAGAGTTTGGTATTAAAGTTGTGCGCGTTCCTGAGTACTCTCCTCATGCGATTGCCGAACATGCACTTGCCATGATTCTTTGTCTCAACAGAAAACTTCACAGAGCTTATCAACGAGTAAAAGAAGGCAACTTTTCATTAGATGGCTTAATGGGTTTTGACTTGAATGGAAAAACCGTTGGAGTCGTTGGAACAGGACGCATTGGCTATATCTTTACACGTATCATGGCAGGAATTGGATGCAAGGTACTTGCCCATGACACTCAACCCCTTAAGGAAAATATCTCACATTTAAAGTATGTGAGCTTAGAGGAGCTCCTTACTTCAAGTGATATCATATCGCTCCATGTTCCTCTTAATAAAAGCACACTCCACATGATTGATGATCGGGCATTTAATGTGATGAAAAAAAATGTATTTATTGTCAACACAGGACGTGGTGCCCTCATAGACACTCCTGCGCTCATTAAAGCATTAAAAAATGAAAGAATTGGAGCCGCTGCATTAGATGTTTACGAAGAAGAAGAAGGAATTTTTTTTGAGGACCTTTCAGAAAAGATTCTTCAAGACGATCAACTTGCAAGACTTTTAAGCTTTCACAATGTTCTCTTAACTTCGCATCAAGCTTTCTTTACTAAAGAAGCTCTAGAAAATATTACCCACACTACCCTAGAAAACGTAGAAAATTACTACCGCAATAAAAGCTTTATAACAGCTAGTGAGGTTGTTTAAGGTGTTTATTTATTAATCACCTGTATAACTTTTTTTGTCTTTTTAGAGCGAAATTGAGCCTTAACAAAGGCCTTAACAATATTGAAATTGTTAAAATGAAGATATGCGAAACGTCTTCATATTCACCTTCTTAGTAACCCTAAGTGCCTGCACTGTACCCACTACTCAAGAAAATAGCAGTGGCAAAAATGGTTCATCCTCTACCCATGCAAGCTCTCAACAGCTTGGAAGAAACACAGGTGCAAGCAGTTTTGATTGGCGTAAAATATTTAACTTAGATCGCAATAACAACGGCACCTCTAATAGAGATAGAGGATTAGTTCCTCCCGATAGAGTCACTCTTTCCTTGCGGGGTCAAAACCCAAGATGGCAAGGCGAATGGAAAGCAGAATATTCAGAACATGTAAAAAGTGAGCTCGACAAACATCCTGCACTCTTAGGTCAATTAGGTGGAAACCCTTTGGGACCACTTTGCCCTGCTTACGATAAATTTAGTGTTGAAAAGAAAAAAGAAGTTTTTGCAGAAGTTTTAGCTTCTCTGAGCTGGGCTGAAACTTGGTATAACAGCACACGCTACAAAGGCGACGAGAAAAGCAGCTACACTCTTGCCAAAGGCTTGATGCAGATTTCTCTTAACGCGCGAGGCTTTGGTTGCTGGCGTAAAGGCGAAAGCCAAATGAACGCCAAAGACAGTATCTCATGTGCATTACGCATCATGGATGGTCAATTTCAAAACCAAGGACTCCCCATTGTTAACCCTAAGGCACATTGGAGTGTAATGAGACCTGGGTTTAAAACTACATTTAAAGGAAAATCTGTAATTCACCCTATGGAGCGTCGTATGATGCCCACCTTTAGTACTCTTGCTCCTGAATGTAATTCAGAGATTCATCCTGAACTCGTGAAAGGACATCGTCCACCTCCACTCATCACGGAAACACCAAACGGAGCTTATATTTAATGAATTTACGAGGGATCATGACGATCCTCTTTATTGCCGCCTTTAGCGCGCAATCTGAGGAGTCACTCTTAATAAAGTACTTCAACAAACAACCCGCAGGAAAAATGAGCGGAATGGGTACTGTTATTGAGCCTCGTTATATATCTGGCGATGCATTTCTTACCTACAACATTGATAAAGCCGAATTTAATTTTGATTTTGAATCTAAAGCGACACAAGTGAAAGCAAACTTTAATTTTAATCCCAAAGATGGATTAAGAGTTTTACAAAACATAGAAAACAGAAAACAAAACTTTGTAGTTTTCTCAGGCTCACTTTGGTTCGACAAAATCATCTCTCAACCTTTCATGAGCAAAGAAAAAGTTAGAACTCTTTTTCTAAGCTCACTCCCTTTTGAAGCGGAATATGACAATGGAAGTATTTCCTATACTTTAAAAATCAAAAGCGAAGTGAATAAAGATGCTATGGATAAACTCAGTATTGCTTTTAGCGAAGATGGCAAGCTTGAGTTTATAGACTTAGAGCAAGCATTTAATGCTTCACACTTACGTTTTGCCCCCAGCCAAGAAATCCCGCATAGAGATTTGGCTCATAGCAATCTCTAAAAGTAACTCACTATCCTAAAGCGTTTTCTAAATCTTTTTGAATATCAGACAAGTCTTCTAAGCCAACGCTCAAACGAATAAGAGTATCCGAGATGGCTAATTTAGCTCGCACATCTGCAGGGATACTCGCATGAGTCATAGTTGCAGGATGATTTACTAAACTCTCAACCCCTCCCAAAGATTCAGCAAGCGTAACAACTTTAAGTTTAGAATAAAACTTTTTGACATCATCCATATTGCCTTTGATGTAAAAACTAATCATTCCACCAAAACCACTCATCTGCTTTTTAGCAAGTGCATGTTGAGGGTGCGCAGGAAGACCGGGATAAATCGTCTTTTCAATTTTAGGATGCTTTTCTAACCATTGCGCCAATGCCAGAGCATTTTCTTGATGCGCTCTCATGCGAATGGGAAGTGTTTTCAAACTTCTTAAGATTAACCACGAATCAAAAGGTGCACAAATATAGCCCACTGAGTTTTGATCGCGGTACAACTGATCCGCTAGCTTTTCATCTGAAGTTACGACTACGCCTGCCACTGTATCGCTATGGCCACCAATATATTTTGTCATGGAGTGCACAACTAAATCTGCACCCAATTCTAAAGGCTTTTGGAAAATAGGAGACATAAAGGTGTTGTCCACACACAAGAGCCAGCCATTTTCTTTACAAATTTTAGAAATTTTTTGAATATCAAAAAGCTTCAAAAGTGGATTCGTAGGAGTTTCTAACCACACCAGTTTCGTGTTTGGAGAAGAATTTTCTTTTAAGAAATTAGGATTTTTCTCTAGCTCCGCCAAATTTAAAAACTTGGACTTAACTCCCATTTTCTTAAGAACGGTTGTCAACAAACGATAAGTACCGCCATACACATCATCGCCACACAAAACTTCGTCCCCAGGACCCAACAATCCCATTACGAGTTGAGTTGCACTCATACCGCTACAAGTAGCCAAAGCATATGTCCCTCCCTCCATAAGGGCCACGCAATCCTCAAGCGTACGACGAGTGGGATTATGCGAACGGGTATACTCAAACTCACCTATGGGCTTAGAAGGTTCTTTTTGCGCATAAGTAGAGGTTTGAAAAATAGGGGGCATCACTGAACCTGTTATTGGATCAGGCTCTTGGCCCCCATGAATCGCAAGTGTTTCTTGCTTGTATCCTTCAAATTTTTTGAGTCTTGATTTTGTATCACCTTGAATTTTCATTTTGTTCCTTAAACGCCTGCTATTTTTTTAGATCCATCAATGTATTCTACATCGCCACCCAACTTGAGATCGTTCCATTGAGTAGTGACTTTCTTCTCAGCCAACCATGGGTCGTTAAAGACTTTAGATAAATAACGGCTTCCTGAATCGGGAATTAAAATCACTGCTCGGTAATTTTTGATACCTTCTTTTTCTTCGAGCCATCTCAAATATTGAACGGCTCCATAGTATGCAGACCCACAAGATCCGCCTACTAAGAGACCTTCTTTTTGAGCAAGCATTCTTGCAGCAGAAAAAGACTCAGTATCATCTACGTAAACGCAATCATCTACGAGGCTAAGATCCATAGTACTTGGAACAAAATCTTCTCCAATACCTTCGGTTAAATACGTTTTTGCTCCTGTTCCCTTACCCGTTTTCACCATGTCATAGTAGAGACTGCCCACCGGATCGATTCCGATAAGTTTGAGCTTAGGATTTTTTTCTTTTAAAAACTTAGCCGTGCCGCTTGCAGTCCCGCCTGTACCCATACCGCAAAAGAAATAGTCAATCTTGCCATCGCACTGATCCCAAATTTCAGGACCTGTCGTAAGATAATGAGCCTCTGGGTTATCGGGGTTATGATATTGGTTTGCTAAAAACGCGTTGGGAATTTCTTTCGCTAAACGCTCGGCTACACGATAATTACTTTTAGGATCTTCAGGCAAAACTGCAGTCGGAGTAATCACAACTTTAGCGCCAAAAGCTCTTAATGCATTGATTTTCTCGGCCGACATTTTGTCCGGCATTACAAAAATTGCCTTGTAACCGCGTCTCGCAGCAACCATTGCTAAGCCTGCTCCTGTGTTTCCTGAAGTGGCCTCAACAACCGTCGCCCCAGGTTTAATTTTACCTTCAGCTTCGGCCTTGTTTAAAATATGAATCGCAATACGGTCTTTAACGCTTCCGCCAGGATTAAAGAACTCTATTTTACTTAGGATTTCCCCATGCAGGGAGCCATGATTTTCTATGTTTTTTTCTTTTTTAAGCCAATGCCCCGCAGGAATATCTTTAAGAGAGGCATTGAGACGAAGAAGAGGGGTCTGACCCACCAGCTCCTCTACGGAATTGCTAATCTTGTTTTGAGTTTTCATTACCCGCCTAGCCTAATCCGCTCAGAAGGATTAGAAAATCACTATGAGTCTTTTCTTTGAAGATATTCACATTCAACTGCGGGACAGTGTACGCCGCTTTGCTGAGACCGAACTTAAACCCGTTGCCGAAAAACTGGACGAAGAACAGGGTTTTAACGAAAAAGCCCTTAGGCAGCTTGGTGAAATGGGCCTATTGGGCGTTACCGCAGACCCTGAATGTGGCGGGTCAGGACTGGGTGCAATAGCAGCCACCCTCGTTATGGAAGAACTGGGAGCCGTTTGCGCCTCCACCACCCTTTCGTACTTAGCTCATTCGATACTGGCGGTTAACAATTTGAGTCAGAACGGAACTCCTGAATTAAAGAAAAAATACCTTCCAAAACTCTGCTCTGGGGAATGGATTGGCGCTATGGCCATGAGCGAACCAGGAGCTGGAAGCGACGCATTTGGCTTACAACTTCAAGCTAAACGGGAAGGCGATCATTACATCTTAAACGGCACCAAAATGTGGATCACCAATGGACCCTATGCCGATTTCTTTTGGGTCTATGCCAAAACTGGACCCACCAAAAAAGACATCACAACATTTATCGTAGAAAAAACATTTCCTGGCTTTTCTGTTGGAAAAAAACTCAACAAATTTGGAATGCGAGCCTCTCCTACAAGCGAACTTATATTTGAAAACTGCAAAGTTCCCGTTGCCAATCGCGTAGGCGAAGAAGCTTCAAGCATTGTACACATGAACCGAAATTTACTTCTTGAGCGTGTAACTATTGTGGGAATTTCCCTGGGTATTGCGCGCGCAACTATTGAGTACTGTACAAAATATACATTGGACCGCAAACAATTTGCTAAACCCATTTTTGATTTTCAAATGGTTCAAAAAATGTTGGCCGATGCAACAGCTGAATATTTAGCAGCTCGAAGTCTTACTTATGAAGCTGCAGCATCTATTGATCGCAAGGGACTAGGCGACACCGAAACCTTAATGCTGGGGACAAGTGCAAAACTTTTTGCCGCCCATCGAGCCACAAAAATTGCTCTCGATGGAATTCAACTTTTAGGTGGTTACGGTTACACCAAAGAATACCCTGTTGAGCGTTTCATGAGAGATGCAAAACTTATGGAAATTGGTGCAGGCACCAACGAAGTGATGCGCATAATCCTGGCTAAAGAACTTGCTAAGGGCTACGTGCCCGGATTGAACTAAATGACATTAAAAATTGATAGCAAAGAACTTTTTTCTACAGATTTTTTATTAGAAGTTCCTAATGTATTCGAAGCTTCGCGCGAAAAGATACTCGGACATTTTTACGATACCTCTAGCGCTAACTCTCCCAGCAAAATGAGTAGCTATCGTGCGCCTGAACTCTTTAAAAAAGATTTAGATAAATCTATTGAACTTGCTCAAGATTTTCGCAAAAAGTTTTCACGTTTAATAGTTCTAGGTACGGGTGGTTCTTCACTAGGCACTAAAGCTGTCGTGGAAGCGCTTAAACCCAAAGTTGATCGTGAAATATTTTTTGTAGAAAATCTTGATGCCACTGATCTTCCTAATTTAAGTACGCAAGATCTTAAAACAACGGGTGTAGTCGCTATTTCTAAAAGTGGAAATACCTTAGAAACACTTTTAGCCCTTCAACATTACATTGAACGCTTTACGAGTGCTCATTTAGAATTAGGCCAACACTTTGTCGCTATCAGTGACGAAGGCTCAAAGGCTCCGCTTGCAACTTGGGCCAAAGCAAACAATGTGACTACCTTAAATATGGACGTACTTTTAGGGGGACGTTGGAGCGTAACAAGTGCCGTAGGTGTTTTTCCTCTCGCGTTCTGCGGACTTGATGCCAAAGCTTTTTTGCACTCCTTCGAAAAGGCTTTTGCTAAAATGCCTAAAGACGATGTGGCCTCAATCGCTTTACGTTTTGCGGATTGTGATTTGGCAGATATGAACGTGCACTCTCTTTGGTTTTATTCTTCACGCCTAAAAGAAGTAGGCGCATGGTGGAAACAATTGTGGAGCGAAAGCTTAGGCAAAAAGAAAGACTCCTCTTTTGTGGGCGCTTTTGCATGTCCTGCTACAGGAGCCGTAGATCAACACTCTGTATTGCAGCAAATGACGGAAGGACGCAACGATGCCTATACAGGTTTTGTTTTTGTTGAACATGCTACTCATAATCTGGATGTAAAAAAGCTCGATCCAATCTTTGCGAGTAAAATTGCATTTGCAGAAAACAAAAGCTGGCACCAGCTTCTACAAGCTCAAGGGACTGCAACAAGACAGTCACTCATACAATCCAGCCGTGGAACCTACGCCCTTCACATGCACGATATTAGCGAAGCAAGCGTGGGTGAATTGATGGCATTTTGGATGGATGTTACTGCGCTCGTAGCAGCAGCTTTAGAAGTAAATCCCTTTGATCAACCTGGAGTAGAGCTCGGGAAAAAAATCTTAGCTCAATACGTTTGAGTTCAAAAAAGGTACAGAGGACCCCCTCTTTTGGTCATCGGGACCTAGAGAAGGGGTCCCCTGTACCTAAATAAATCTAGTGTTTTTTATCTTCGCTTTTTTCGTTATAGAGAATGGGCTTGAATACACCATCTACGCCCTTAACTACTGAAGAACCCAGATTTCCGTTTTTAAGTTCTTGTCCGGCTTCGCTGAATTTATCTCCTGCGGCTCTAAAGTTATCGCCCTTTGTTTGAAAAGTGCGAATCACAAGGAATGTCGCAAGCGCACCCCCAATAGCCCACCAAATAGAGGCTTCAGCTTTAGGAATAAAAGCCCAATCAAAGTAAGAGACTTTTTTAGCTTCAACTGCAGCTTTTAGTTTTTGTAGATTTACTTCAAGAGATTCATTTGCGCTGTAAACAAATGCCGCATTTTCAAAAATGTATTTATCTCCATCTACTTTAAAGGAGAAAAGTTTTTCTTTAAAACCTTCGCTCCAAAATTCAAAGTTATCGCCGTCTTGTTTTAAAAGAGGCATATCTTGAACTTGGATCATTTGAGATAACCAAAACTTTCTATCAGTTTCTTGAAAAGCTTTATTGAAACCAATTTTTAATTTCTTTGAAGCTTTGTCCAAATCCGTTCCACTTTTAATTTTTCCCCAATCCTTAGCAACTTCATTCCACGTCTTTATATAACGAGAATCTGGAAATGCTTTAGCAGGAGTTGCTGCATTTAATAAATGCATGGGGCTCATCAGCCCTACTCCTTGAGCAAGTGTTCCAATGATTAAAGATAAACTAAGCGCTTTGCTAAGCATTACATTCTTCATACGTTTAGAATAACTCCAAACCTTCACTATATGCGGATGTAAAGTGGCTAAAGCGACTAAAAAAGTGTCTAATTTTTGTACAAGTGCCTGCAATATTGAGACAAATTAACGTCTTAATTCAGTAAAGACGAATTGTTAAGTTTTGGTAAATTTGAGATTCTAACAAAAGAGCCGATTGTTAATGAACACGACTCGGGGGAGATACTCAAAGATATGAAAAACAGATTCTCAAAAAGACTTGGTGCTGGATTCCTAATCGTACTTATGCAATTCAATGTCTATCAAGCGGCTGCAGCACAAAGCTTTTCTGGCAACCCTCAGCTTATGAAAGATATTCAAGTTATCGATAAACTGAGCAAAGACTACAACACTCAAACTTCTAATGATAAAAAACGAGTAGAAAATATTCTAGCTTCCTTTGAAAGTTTAATGGGTAGAAAACTAGCCCTAAGTGAACGAAGTTTCTTGTCTCTACAATTTGCCGCTATGGATGTGCTTCCCCGTTTTGAAGTTAAAGAGAACACCATTCAGGTTTACGACATGAATGAAGGCTCTAAAGACTTACTTGTAAGCTTAGAAGTTATTGATGCCGAAAAAAACACTTTTCGCTTTGGCAAAAGAACTTTTCAAGTTGACCCTCAAAAGCCCATCCACGAAAACATTCAATTAATTTTGAAAGAGCTTCAAAAAGGTGAAGGTGTTTCTTTCTGGCAACAGATAAACCCATTCGCAGTTCCTCAGGCTCAAGCCGCCATGGCAAACTGGGTTAAATTTCTTCTTGTAGGTGCGATTGCACTCGTAGCGGGAATTTTTATTGGTAAAGCGATACAAAAGAACAAAGATAAAAAGAATCTTTCTATAGCTGAGTCCGTTAAAGATAAGTTCAACAGTGACAAAGCTAAGGTTAAAGAAATCGTAACGGGTGAAAGCCAAGACGCTGAAGCAAGTCATGAAGTAAATACTTCGAGCCACAACGTAGAGTCTAAAGATTATTACACAGAAGCAGAAGCTCCTGCAGAAACTGAGAGCACTGAAGCACAAGATATTCCCTCTGGCACAGAAGAACTTTCAGTCGTTTAAACTCTTCAAGCGAAGGGGCCCTAAAAAGCCCCTTTCCCTCTACCTTTCATAGGTATTTTTAAGCATCTTAACAAAGATTTAACAGTATAAAGGCTCAAATAAGGCGATGATATATATATGAAGTTGCAAGTTTGCGCCCTCTTGGGTGTCACGCTCATTTATTCCCTAGAGGCTCAACCAACCTCTGGCACGACAGATCCTGTTATCGCCGCACAAGAAGCGCAACAGCAAGCTCAAATGGCCTACAACAACCAACTTTCAGACCTCAACTCTGCTGCCAACCAAGCTAAAGAAGGTTTATTGAGCCGTAGAAATACTTTAAATCGCGAACTTCAAAACTGTTTTATTCAAAAAAACGAAGCCGAAATTCAAGCAGGTCAACAAGCCGATCAAGCTGAACAACAAGCCATGAATCAACTCATTCAAGGTGCGACTCAAGGTTTAACTCCGCTCATGCAAAACTTTGGAACGGCAAATGGCCTTGGCAAACAAGCAGCCATTGAACAAAAGAACGATGCTCTCAGAAGCCAAAAGCTCGCTGCTCAACAATTTAAAACAGCCTGTGCAGGTACTACACAAGGTGCTGCGAACGTTACACTAAACGAAAAAGCTACGAATGCCAGTAGTATCAAAACAACAGCCCAAATTATAGGTAATAGTACTGTTACGCCAACAGGCCATACCGGACCACCTATCGAAGGAGCGGTTTCAAGCGCGTGTAGAAAAGCTGGATTGGACTTACTCTCAGTTACGGGTGATGCAGAGGCTGCTATAAAAGAATCTATAACCGCCGAGTCTTCTGCCTCTGGCAATAACGCAAATTTACTTATGGCCGCTGCAACTCTAGGCGTGAATTACTACGGATATTCTCAAGCCAAAGAAGGCGCAAAAAGTGGTCTTGAAGATTCAAAACGTATCAATGCTCTTAATTACGATTCTTGCCAACAAGGTGTAAAAGACGAAGCCGCTGAGATTGATCGTCAACTTGCAAATATTGATCGTCAACTTGCAACAGATAGACAACGTCTTGCGCAACAATTCGCACAATTTAAGCTCAATGTACCTAACAACGTACAAAGCCAAGAATTACTTAACGTAGATGATGGAGAAAAAATGCCTGCCATTGGAGCAGTAGGCGGAGCCGTTGCAGGAACTCAATTTAAAGGTCCAGAAAATCCCTTTGGTAATTTAGGCAAAGGCGGTGGTGGTGGCGGTGGGAGTGGCGCAGGTGGAGCAGCAGGCTCCGGTGCCGGAGGCAGTGGTGACAGTGGTCCTGCCGGATGGGGATTTACAAATCCTTACGAGACAAACAACCCTGGCGCACTTTACACTTTGCCCACTCAACCTGATAAAGCTGGATTGATAGCTGGCGCAGATGGCGACGGTGGTATTGGTGGTAGCAATCCCTTTGGCGATGGATTCATGGGCTTTGAAGATCCATTTGGTAACTTAGCAGGAGCTGGAGGCGCTGCACTTGCAGAAGGCCAAGGCGGAAATGGATTTATTGAACTCGCACTTAAAACACGTCGTCGTGTTTACGCTCATTTAGGAGAACTTCTAGGTCAACCCAGCGGAAGCAAAGTTTCCAATAAAGACGAGAAAAAAGTTCCTGAGAGAAAAATTTCTTCAATAAGAGATTAATTTTGAAATTATAATTTTTTCAATACAGCTACGATATGAGTAAGTCGTGTTCCCGCTTCATTGGCAAAAGTTAAATTCATTTTTGCAGATTCTGTGTTTGATTCATCTTCTACAAATTCCAAGGTTGATTCAAATGTCTTACCTATCAGTGCAGGCTCATGAAAACGGCATCGTGTGCTAACTAATTCCCACTTCACATTTTTCTCAGCTCTTTCTTTGAGCATCCACTCATCCAAGCGACGCAACAAATAACTATGAACAAACATTCCGTGTGCAATAGCACCCTCGAGTCCCATTTTTTTTGCTACTTCATTGTCTTGATGAATTGGATTTGGATCGCCTACGGCAATTGCAAACTTTTTAATATCTTCGAGTCGAATTAAGAATTTTTCAGAAAATGTGCTCATACAACTTCTCTCACAATTACACTGCCGCTCGCTTCTGCAATAAGCTTTCCTTTGCGCATAAACTGATTTTTTAATTCAATAAAGACCACCAAAGAACCTCCCAATTTACGAGAATTCACCTTATGAATGCTTGCAAGGGTGGTGATTGAGTCTCCTATTTTTAAATGTTCGTAAAAAGAAAAACTTTGCGAGACATGTAAAAGCTGGTGAAGCTCGATTCCCAAATCATTAAAAATCACGAATTCAGCTTCTTTTAAACAGGTATAAAGAGAATGAGGCAGCTCAGCTTCTGCTTCGGGAGCAAAGGGATACGAAAGTGCGCTAAAAAAATTCTCTACGAGCTCTTTAGATAGAAGAATCTCGACCTCAGGGTATCGACGATTCACTAGATCAGAGGTTAAATGAGACAATTGTGCAGCCACGAACCTTGGAAACTAGCCAAATTTTAAAAACTTTGCCAGTCATGTTGTTCCTTGTGCTTTGCAATTTACCTACTTTAACGGCAAAACCACTCCTTTTTCGGCAAGCCGTCGACACAGAGTTTCCAAATGGACCCCTAGGCCACCTTATGGACCTCTCGGGAGCTTGGAGTTTGGCCCTAAGCTCATCTGCTGATACCGAACTAGAGTCTAAAGCATTCATGGCCAATGCCATTATTCCTTTTAGCAGCAACCCCGACAATTTATTCCACGGCTATTATTTATCTCCAACTTATTTTCAAAGCGAAGGCCGAGATGACAGCAGCCCCACCACACTTGGAAATACTGGCTGGCAACTCATGTTAGGACGTGGAAACTTAGATTTTCCCAAATCTATTTTTCGCGGGTATTTGATGATGGGTTATCGAGAATTAGCTCTAAGCAACGATGCTGCAACCGAGAGAATTCAAAATTCTTTTGCTCTTACTGGAAGTGCAGAAAAAAAACGCTCCGTTATTATTTCTACAGGTGTGAGCAGCACGCAAAACTCATTGGTTTCGCAAAAAAAACCCTTAGTGGACTCTGAGCTTTTAGTAACACTTCGTTACGACTACGAAAAAGGTGATTTTTTTACACTCGCAAAAGCCGCACTTTTTTATCCTACGTGGTTAGATTTTGGTGCCAATGTTGCTTGGTACAAAGTTTTCCGCGAAACAGAAAATCCACTTTTTAGCGAAATCTCTGACGACTTTATTTTTGGCCCGCGCCTAAGAGGTCGTGCATGGAATCACCTTGCTTTTGACGCTGCTCTTGAATGGCATGCTTATCGAGATTTTAGCGGAAATATAACTATTCCAGGGCCTCGTGCGGTGGCCTCTGTCATAGCCAATTTTTAAGATTTTTTGTCTCAACCCTGTACTTGCATGAATCAAATTAGTTATTTTAACACCAAATTTATACTGTTAAGATAAGTTTCAATTTAATCTATAGAGACAATGATTAAATTTGCATTTTTATTTTTGTCTTTACTCTTCATTGATAACTGTTTGGCTCAAAAGGTTACTTATGACAACTCAGGCTCAGTTAGAAGTTATACCCTTCAAGGACGTTATTGGAATACTGTCTCGTTGCCTTTTCCTACTTCACAAGATCTACTTTGGAGGGCTTCCACACCCACTGCCAAAACAAGAACCTCTAGTTTTGAAACTAACTTTGCAAATAATTATTTTACATCTATATCTCAGGATACCTTTACCGCCATATTGCCAATTCAGCTTTCCAGCGTATGCCAGATAATGAACGTTGATGCTATTAATTCAAATAAGAAACTTAGGGTGACCCTAGGCAAACGAGCGGACAAGCACTTTGTAGTTATAGCCTGCCAAGTAGAGTAACAAAAAAAAGGGCGCCAAGCTTAAAAGCCTGGCGCCCTTTTTTTAATTCATAAACTACTTAGCTTTTTGTTCATCAGAGCGTTTCTTTTGATACGCCTTGATCAACTCATCTTGAACCTGACGAGGTGCGGGTTCATATTTTGCAAATTCCATTGAGAACTCGCCTTTACCTTGAGTCGCTGAACGCAACTCAGTGGAGTAACCAAACATTTCAGAGAACGGAACTTGAGCAACAGCCGTAAAGTAACGGTCATTGGTTCCTGATTCCATAATCACTGCTCGACGCTGGTTAAGTTGACCGATCACAGATCCTT
>CAZIFW010000029.1:0-32396 GCA_964538275.1 uncultured Bacteriovoracaceae bacterium | reverse complement strand
CAACTATCATCAACTTGCGCGCGAATATCGCTAACACTTGGTTTTATTTCGCTTTATCCCTGCACTTTAAATGCTCAGCAAAGAGAGTTTCCCAGCCCCGCTTGGAAACAAGCTTCGCCTGAATCTCAAGGGGTGGATTCGCAAAAACTTGCAGAAGCTATGAAATACTTGGGATCAAAAATGGATGCTTCTGAAACCGTTGTCATTCGAAATGGCTTTATGATTCACAGAGGAAAAAACGCGGGTCGCTCGCACGGAATATGGTCGTGTTCAAAAAGTTTTACATCTTCTGTTTTGGGCATTTTGGTGGAGAGCGGAAAAGTTACGCTCAACGATTCGGCTTCAAAATACGCGACGGATTTAAAAGCTAAGTATTCAAAAATTACACTCAGACATTTTGCAACCATGACATCGGGTTACGATGCGGTAGGTGGTGGCTATGGTCCCAAGAATCAGGATGGTTCTAAAACTCCTTTTAATCCTGCCGCGCAATCATTTGCAGCAGGAACACAATACGCATACTGGGACGATGCTCAACGTATGTTTGGGGCAGCACTTAGTAAAGCTGCGGGCAAAAACTTTTCAGCGGTATTTAACGACATGATTGCCAAAAAAATTGGAATGTCTATCAAGTGGTCGAACAGAAATGGTTCCTATAAAGGAACTAAAGTTGATGATTCGGCTGGAGGTGTAAATACTAATGCCGAAAACTTGGCCAAGTATCTTTATCTTTTTTTGAATAAAGGAAATTGGAAGGGGCAACAAGTGTTGAGCGAGGCGTGGGTGCGTGAGGCAACTAAAGTGCAGGTACCTGCTTCGATGCCCTTTAGTTCTAAGTCACAAAACTATGAAGGGCCTGGGGTTTATGGATATAATTGGTGGGTTAATGGAGTGCGAAAAGATGGAACGCGTCTATGGCACGAAGCACCTGCAGGAACCTACATGTGTTTGGGGGCGAAAGCGAATTGGGGTTTTGTAATTCCCGAATGGGATATGATTGTTGTTCGCTTAGGAACAAGTGGAAGTAACAGCAGTGTCACTCAGAATGAATTGTTTAAGCGATTGAGAGCTTCTCTAATAAATTAAATGATTATTCTTTTCTGAGTTTTTTAAAGAGTTCAGGATTTTCGCGCTTAGTAACTTTTTTGCGAATGTATTGGCCGTCAGTTGTGCAGAAGTCGATGGTGATTTCGTGTTTGCCCACGCGAGGGCTGCCGATGCGTATTTCTTCGCGCGCAACACTTGCAGTTTGATCAGCAAATTTCTTTTTAACTCCGTAGAGGGAAGAATAGGGTAGACTGCGCAAATCGATTTTGAGTTCATTCGCAAGCGTAGACCACTTTGCACTGTGAAAAACTTCTTGGGGAGCTTTGGCAAAGCGATGGCACCAATCGTGCGGGTGGGCATCGTCACTGAGTGGACATTTTGCGCTATGGGGACAGGGCGCTAGAAAGTCGAAGTGGGGCAAAAGAGAATTTCGTATTTCACTTAAACGGCGACTTTCTTTATAAGTGCCCGCGTCTACCCACATAAATGCATCGGCCGTGCAAATTTTTTCAATCAATTTTGTTTCTTCATTTTTAGGTAATTCGCTCAATACATAACTGATAAGTAGAAGGCTAGGGGCTTCTACTTGAGTGTCTTGGTGGGAATAGTCTCTGAGTCTTTTTTGAGCAAAACCCATGGCAGCTTGAGAGCGGTCAAAAAAACTAAAATGGTGGGGGCCCTCAGAGCAAGATTTAGCAAAAGCAAAGCTAGCAGTTCCAGGGCCGCAGCCCCAATCTGTGATTTTTAAGGACGAATCTTTAAATAAAAACTCCGGATGCCTTTGAGTGTTTTTTAAATGCTGTAGAAAATCTTGCCACTTCCAAAGAATACGTTCACCGAGAGTTTCGCTGTAAAGTTGTAAAAGCTCTGGGGTCCAATAATCATTTCTAAGTTCGATAGAAGAGTGATCAAAAAGCTCTTTGAGTTTTTGAATCTGAGAAAGTGCTTTTACGGACACTCAGGAAATATAAAAGGCCCAAGCCTTTTGTGCAAACACTGAGTTTTGGCATTTAGCTTGGACCTTTTGTTTTATAGCTGGCAGCTAAAATACAGTTATAGGGACGGGGTTAAAGGCATAAATGCAAGTCGAGTTTTATCAACTGTATTTTTGCGACGTCGAGACTTAAAGCGTCCTTTAACTTTTGAAAGCACTAAGGATAACTTGTCAGTGGCATCTGTAATAGCTTCATACATATTACTTGTGCGTTTTTTTACAATCATTTTTCCATGGTAAGGAGATTGTAATAAAATTTCGCATTTAAAGACGTCTTTTCCTGGATGTTGGGGAGAGTTCTCCATTTCCAACTTCACAATTCCATGCACGTTAGGTGTATTTGTATGACGTGCCAGTAGACGCTCAATATGCTCCTGGGCGAATTTTTTAATAAACTCACTCTGGTCTAGGTGACGGAAAACATATTGTATTTTCATAGAACCTCCTTAAAGTTTTTTACCAGTTGCAACGACATTGTTGACAACTTTCTGGAGACTTTGCTGCAGATCTCTCTACATAAGCACATTGTAGCATTTATCGATTAAGTAGGTGCGAAGAAAAGGTAAATTTAAGACTTTTTCATAGGAGAAATGTGACACGAGCCAAAAACAAAACGCGTTATATGAAAGTAATTTTATTTAAAAATAATGTTAAGGAATGCGGTTTGCGTCTAGGGTGCATAACCGCATCTGAGAAAATATTTATTCTAGAAAGAAGCTTCTTTGCCGTTGCTTTTTTTTGTCGCAACAAGAGTGTCATCAATCACTTCTGTCACCATTTTGGATCCGATGTTTTTGATCAACCATAGACGTGATGTCTCGATAAATCGATAAACAGAAGGGATCACTAAGAGTGTAAGAAAAGTGGAGATCGTTACACCGCCAATGACCGCAATGCCCAGGGAAGTTCTTTGGCTAGATGCTTCGTTCAATCCAATGGCCACAGGAACCATACCTGCAACAAGCGCTAAACTTGTCATAAGAATAGGACGAAGGCGCGTTTTGCCGGCTGCGATAATAGCCTCATCCATGGGCAATCCTTCTTTCATTTTAATCTGAATGTAGTCCACTAAGATAATAGAGTTTTTGGTTGCTAGACCCATCAACATCACGCATCCAATCATTGAGAAGAGATCGAGTGTGGAGTTCATAACGAAGAGGCCAAAGAAACCGCCTACAATCGCTAAGGGAATTACAAGCATGATGGTAAGAGGTGTGAATACTGATTCGTATAAACTTGCGAGTACAAGAAAGATAAAGATGATAGCAAGCAGAGCTGCTGCAATTACACTATTCCCCAATTCTTGGAAGTTCTCTGCCTGACCTACAAGTCTATAAGTAACTCCAGGAGGGAGTTTTACTTCGCCCGTTTTAATCCACTTATCAATATCTGAAATGGCAGCACCCATGCCGGGGCCGTCTGCTGCAACATCTGCTCCAATGCCAATGTAGCGTGAACGGTTTTCACGGTTGATGTTTGCAACGCCAATTTTTTTCTCAGAGTCTGAAAAGTCTTTCAATGCAACTAGGCGTCGGTTGAGGTTGGGGACAAAGATTTTATCGTATGATTCTTCTAGGTCGCGTTGGCTATCTACGAGTCTTACGCGGATATCGTATTCTAATCCTTTTTCGCGAAACTTAGCCGGAGTTAAACCTTCTACTTGAGCGCGAAGCTCGCCGCCCACTTGTGCGGGAGTTACGCCGTAGCTTTGCGCTTTCGCATCATTAACTTTAACTTGAAATTCAGGAAGACCCTCTTTGTCTGTTATCTCCGCATCAGATAGTGCAGGGTGGTCTTTGAGTTTTGCGAAAAGTTGCTGAGCTGCTGTTCTAACTTGATCTAAATCTTCTCCGCGTAAGTTAACTGTAAATGGACGATCTCCGCCTCCGACCATATCTACATCTTTAACAATGGGGTTTGCTGATGCATAGGCCTTAAGCGCTTCACGAACCTCTTCTTTAACAACAACGGTGGATTTTTCACGTTTACCAAAGGGATTTAGGGTGATGTAAAAAGTGGCAACATTCGATAATCCATTTTCGTCACCTACGGTGAGGACAGTGTTTTTAACCTCAGGATTTTTCTTAAGGAGTTGATCTACTTCTAAACTGAGTTTGTCCATATCGGAAAGTTTTGTTCCACGAGGCATTTCAAGTGTGACAGCAAACTCTCCGTTTTCTTGTGCAGGTAAGAAAGTTTTAGGAACAAACATCACTGTTGAACCAAGAGCTATAACAATTAAGAGAGTGCTAAAAGTTGTGATCCATGGATGACGAATGATTTTTTTTAATAAAACTTCGTAATAGTTTTCAAGTGCTGTTTGAAAACGATCAAAGGCATCAAGTACTTTACCTAAGGGGCCGCCCATTTTTTTGTGACTATTGCCACCAAAGTAAGCCGACAACATGGGTGCGTTTGAAAGCGCGTCGAATAAACTGACGATCATTACAAAGCAAACTCCTAATCCAAAGGATTTGAAGAATTGTCCAACAACTCCTGAGAGGAATGCAATGGGGCCAAACACTGCGAGTACACAAAGAGTAACGGCAATGACTGCGAGTCCTACTTCTTTGGTTCCATCAAGTGCGGCGCGAAATGCGCTTTTGCCCATCTCTAAGTGCCTAAAGATGTTTTCTCGAACTACGATTGCATCGTCGATCAAAAGACCTACGGCAAGTGAAAGTGCCAAGAGGCTCATAATGTTGATGGAAATATCGGCCATGTAAAAGAAGGTCATTCCACCAATGAGTGATACAGGAATAGAAAATCCTGTGATGAGGGTACTTCTTACAGATCCTAAAAAGAAAAATACAACAAGAATTGTAAGAGCAACACCAATCGCAATGGATTCATAAACGTCTGCAACGTTATTGCGTATGTATTTGGCAGTGTCTTGAACAGTAACAAGTTTAAAATCAGCTCCAAGGGGAGCCAATAAGTCTTTGTTAACTATTTCAACTTTCTTTTTAACGTTATCCGATACCTGAATAGTGTTTGCTTTAGACTGACGGTAAACGTTTAAGAAAATAGATGTTTTGCCATCTAAGTAAGCGCGCGAGTTTTCGTCCTCCAATGCATCTACGACAGTACCAATATCTTTTAGTCTTACGGGTACTTCGTTTCCAAAGAAGCTTAAAGTGTAATCACGAAGTGAATCGAGTGTGTTGAATTCTCCAAGTGTTCTGAATACGACTTCGCTTTTAGCTTGGTCAATTTTACCTGAAGGTAAGTTAACTCCTGCATTTTGAAGTGAGCCGGCTACTTGAGATACGCTGATCTGACGGTTGTAGAGTTTGTTGCGATCTAAAAGAACTTGAACTTCTCTTTTGCGACCACCCAAAATATTGACGCGACCCACGTTGGGAACCTGTTCAAGCTGAGGTTTGATGCGTTCATTTGCTAAATCGTAGAGTTCACCTGCTGGAAGTGGAGCTTGAAGAGCAATCACCATCATGGGTTGGTCTGCAGGGTCTACACGACGAATGGTAGGTTCCAATATATCTTCTGGCAGAGTTCTACGTGCACTTGATACACGGTCGCGCACTTGTTGTTCTGCATACTTAACGTCAGTCTCTAAGGTAAATTCTGCAACTACGGTGCTTACACCTTCGGAGTTGATAGAGCGCACGTTTTTAATACCAGACAATCCGCTGATTTCTTCTTCGAGGGGTTTGGCAACAAGTGTTTCTACTTCGTTAGGGCCCGCACCAGGATAGGGAACTGTAACCGTTACAATAGGAAAGGTAACGTCTGGAAAGAGGTCGACGGGAAGTCTTTTAAAGGAGACATAACCCACTACCATTATAGCTGCGAGCACACAGCTCATAAAGATAGGACGTTTTACTGAGAGTTCTGCAATTTTCATTTATCCCTCCTCGCTATACAAGCGAGTTTGCGCTTTGACGATACGACATTGAAGTTCGCTAGCCCATTTTTGGGCTTGAGCATTTACTAAGTCTTGTTCTGCAGAGAGTAAAAGAAAGAGTGTAGACCGACCATTACGATATTTTTTTTCTTCGGAGCTAAGTCTCTTTCTTTGTGAATCTTCTAAATCACGCAAAAGATCAAGGCTCTCGGCACAACGCAAGAGGTTCTCTTGTTCGTTGATCCACGCTAACTCTTGATCCGCAGCTGAGCGCTTGAGTCTTTCTGTGGCGGCACGTTGAGAAAAATCTGCAGCCCGCTTAAGATCGCGGGTGAGTGTTATGTCTAAGGGGGTGTTGAGTGAAACGCCCACGGACCATAAATTTCTTTTTTTATCGTTCAAATCGCTGTAGCTGTTAGAAAGGGTGTCGTCCCTGCCTTGTAAGGTAACGCTTCCCTTAAGATCTAGTTTAGGCGCGGCAGCTTGAGCATCTGCTCGTGCTTGATTGATTTGAGAGTCTGCTTGCAGAACTCGAATTTTGTCAAAAAGAGATACTTTTTTCTTGGAGGCCAGCTGTCTCAATTCGGCTGGATTTAAAAGTTCAAGGTTGAGTTTTGGCGGATTGTCGCTCTCGGGTAGGTTGCGATAGCTGTTAAAGCTAGCTTTGCAAACTCTCAAGTCGCGAGTGGCGCGATCATATTCAAGTTTTCTAAGGGATAAAGAGGCACGTGCTTGAAGCTCGTCTGAATCATCCACTAGGTTTTGTCTGCGACGATTAGAAATAGATTTATAAAAACGTTCGCTGCGTTCAAGATTTTTTTTAGCAAGATCTAAGAGGTTTTGTTGTATTCCGTAGCAGTAATAGGCTTTTTCAATATCTACAAATTTAGTTTCTCTATCAATTTGGGCTTGGTATTTTTGAATTTGAGAAGTGCTATCGAGTAAATCTCTTTGAGCTCTAACTTCAGAACCTAAAAAGTTTCTCCATAGAGGAACGCTCACTTCTGCCATGGGATAGAAATCATAGTATTCAGTTTGTGGAAGAGTTCCGGGATTGGTTCCAAAAATCTTGGTTTTTTTTACATTCTGACTCAAGCTCCAGTTGAAGCCCCAAGGGTTTTGTTGGGTTAAACCTAGGCCTACCTTCCATTCACTGGTGCGACTTCCTTGAAAATTGGGGTTGGAGACAGGGCGAGTATCATCGAAAAAAGTGGCATCCGAAAAAAGTCTTATGCCTGTCACTTGCTCTGATCTTCGAGTTGAGAGTTCGGCAGCTTCAAAGCTGTAAAGCACCGCTTTGAGGGAAGGGTCGCGGGCCTCACTTTCTTTTAAGTAGTCTTCAATGCTGTAAGCACTTGCTTGAGCAAGGAGAAGTGTGGATGTAAGTAAACTAAGCGTTTTCATGAATCAGAACTCCTTTGAGAAAAAGTGAAATAACTCGTTTTTGATTTTCTTTATAAAGCGCAGCCGCGCCATGCTTTGAAAGTTCTTTTTTAAAGATGCTTTTAAAGATAGCTTCATTTCGAAGTGGATTGGCAATCATGGCCATAAAGTCGAAGGTTAGGGCTTTAGCGTCTAAGTCTTTAGCCAAGATTTTTTTCTTTTGTGCAGCTGTAAAAAAATCTTCTAAGTTTTGCGTGACTGGCAGCATGTGCTCTTCAAAGACTTTTATCGCAAGTTTGTTTTCGTTATCTAATTCGCGGTGAAGGATTTTGATTAAGTCTGCTTTTGTTAAAAAGACCGCATGCATATTTTGAACAAACAAATTGAGCTTAAGTTCAAAATCCTGAGAGCTACTTGGTGGGCTGAGTATTTCTTTAGATATGTTGAAACGCTCAGTGGCTAGATCCTTAAGGCACTCAAAAAAGAGCTTTTCTTTGCAACCGAAGTAATAAAAAATAAGGGCTGAGTTTGCTTTAGCTTCAGAGGCAATTTGCCTGATATTCGTAGTTTTTAGACCCTGCGTAGAAAAGAGCCGAGTTGCGACGTCGAGTATCCTTTTTTTGTTCCCATCCTCACTCATGATTATTACTTTAAGCCTAAAAGAATTGTTTGACTACTAAAAAGTTAATCATTTGATTAATTAAATTAAGCAATGTTTTTTATGAATAAAATGTAAAAATATTTGAAAATTTTGGCTTTGATGGATCTGTGAGTTAAATGTTTGCCTGGTTAAAAGTTAGAGATTTATGGATTTCTTCTAAGTGTTGGATATGTGCCAGCGTTTGAATTCCAAACACTTGTGAAGTCCCACTCACTGGACCCAATAAGTGTGTTGATTCCCTGAGCATGAAAATCTGTATACGCTGTTGCAATTTGGCATTCCCCAACACCCACAACAACTTCGCCCACGCATTCGTTTTGTACTAATTGTGTTGAGTTGAAGAACCAATTGCTTAAAAGTGTAGGGAGTCCACTGCTTCCAGAGATTCGTCCGGCTATTGCGCCTTCGTTTCCATCTGTGCTTACATCCATCACACTAAAGCTGTGCGACATAATAATGGATAGTGAGGAGTTGGAGTGGGGTGTTCCAATAATTCCACCTGTTCCATTGGAGGCAGCAACTCCAACGTCTACAGAAATGCTTCCAGAAGTGTAAACACGTTCAATAGTTGTATCGCTTGCAACGCCAATCATGCCGCCACCGGCCCATGTAGTGCTTGGTGTAGAAACAGTGCCAGAGTAGTACGAGTCTCTTAAGATAAGTCCGGTAGAAGAAGAAAAGAAACCACCAAGAAAAAAGTTAGCGGGATTAGTTACGGTTACAGAACCATTGACATAAGATTCACTTACAATTGTATAACCAACGTTTCCAAGCAATCCGCCTGCGGAACCAAACGGTGTAACTAAGTTTTGGTTATAAGAGCTTAGATTGAATGTGGATTCGGAACCTACGTTTAAACCAGCCATAGCTCCGCCAATACCCCCTACATAGGTTGTAGAGTTAAGAGCGGTGGGCAATGCTTGGCTTTGTATCCGAGACACATTTGATCTGGCGGTCAGGTAACCAAATACGCCACCTACATGTCCTGTTCCCAGTACTTCAGTAAGGGAATCAACTTGAATGGCATTGAGAAAGTAATTTGTACCAAAGCCTAAGAGTGGGCCCGAGTAGCGACTTGCATCAGCAACTAATCCACTTGTTTGATCGAGATCAATGTTTTCGAGTCTCAAATTTTGAATACCGCAGTACTCGGTGAGTCCAAAAATTCCAACGTGGCTGTAAGTGTTGGCCCATTCTAAGTTTAGATTAGAAATTGTAAATCCATTGCCGTTAAAAAATCCGGAGAAGGGATTTAACGCAGATCCAATGGGTTCAAAGCCTTGTCCTGCATTCCAAAGATTTGGATTATTGCTATTGGTAGGGGGTGCAAGAGCATTGAGATTTCTTCCAAGTTCATAGTGACTATTGCTTTCGTCGCTCAGTTCTTGAAGTTGTTCGAAAGTACAAATGAGAAAAGGGTTGTTAGAGCTTCCAGTTCCTGTAGCAAAACAATTGTTTTGAAAAGTACCGTCACTCTGTATGCAATTCAGAGAGGCTGCATAATCTTCTGCAGTGCAAAGGCCATCGGCTCCTAAGCCAGCTATTGTAGCAAATGGACTTGAATAAACAGGAAGGTTGTATGAGCAGGTTGCATGAAGTGCAACTGGATTGAATGCTTCTCCGTTATACACATAACTAACATTTGAGTTAACTGCGCTCACTTCGCTGCAAACTGAGATTAAATTATAAGTATAAAGCGCGTAATATGTAGTGGGAATATTGGGCAATTGAGCACTGGGTTGTTTAAGATAAACGGAACTCGAATCGCGGTTGAGAGTTTTACTGTGGAGTGACGGCCCAGAGCAATCCGTGCCCGAGTGTAGCGATATTGTAGTGCCAGCAGCGAAAGCTGCAATGTCGCTTGAAATAACAAACATGGGTGTGGCTATGCTCGAATTGGGGCTTGCTAAGGGTTGTACGAGCTCTATGTAAACTTCGCTAGGTGAAAGAATACTTGGACCGCTTAATAAACCTGAAGACCCTGATTGCGAAACACGCTTATTACATGCAGCCAGCGTAAATAAAAGTATGCACGCAATCACGCGTAGGCTTCGCATACTGATATTTTACCGATTTTATGTTTCAAATGTAGCTAATATCGACATCGGCAAAGTTAAATTTGCATAAAGACAAGAGCAAAAGCTCATTGTTATTGGCTTAAAACTTTATCGCTTAGCGACAGAGATGAACTTTTAAGTGATCGTTAAATAATTCAAGCTCAGATTCTGGAATATATACAGATGCCGCCCCTGCTTTTAAATTAAACTTTTCGATATTATCTGTTTGAGGGTTATCAAAAGATAAAAGAGCGTTGGGGTTTGCATCGTTCGCTTCTTGAACCCAACCTCTTTCAAATCCATTCAATGCATTTTTCCAGACGCGTCCTTTTTGGCCTCTTGCTAAAGAGCTGTCGATAATGAGTCCACTCAATTCAATATCGTTAGATGAAGTGTTGAGTACAACAAGTGCTTCCTTACCAGAATTAGAATCAATTCGAGAAAATGCTAAGAGTCCGCCATTTTTATTTTCATGTGCTGCGCGGAAATAAATTTGACCATACTTAAGCGCAGGGCAGGATTTTCTTAAGTGTGTAAGGGCTCTAATCCTTTGAAAGAGTTCATGATCGGTTTTTAAATACGGATCGTTTTTCCAATCGTAGCTGAGGTCTTCACTATAAGCTTTTCCTATGCCAGCTAATGCATTTATGGGAGCATGTGTGCTTCCTAGGCGAAATGGACCAGAGACAAACATGTCTTGTCTGTGTCTTGGGTGGTAAAAGCCATCGTGTGGGTGGTCAGTGTGACTGAGGAGTTTTTGTATTTCACCAGCAGTAGTGGAATCTTCTAAGTAAATGCGTTCGTTCCCTGGGTGTGCTCCGTTAAAACCTTGTTCAAATCCATAATAAATAATGGGCATTCCCTCTGAGAGTAAAAGTTGGCTTACTGCCCCTACCATTTGTTGGTAAGACTCTCCGTAAAATGCAAAACGAGGCCAGTCGTGAATTTCAAGAAGTATCCAGTTTAGGCGACTATCAATTTTATAAGCTGAATTAGAATCTCTAAAAGTGAGTTCTCTATAGTAAGGAGTTTTATTATCATTTTCAAAATCGCGACCTTCGAAGAATAGTCTTTTGAAATTTAATGGAGAAACGTTCTTCTTCCAGATTTCAACGAGCGTGCCAGAAAGTGCAAAGTCATACATGCCATTGAGGCCAGGGAGTGGCCAGAATGAATGTTGCGAATAAAGTGGCTCAAGCTCTAGAACGCGATTTTTAACAGGTGCAGGCACATTGTTGGATTGAGCTGCATTTTGCATCCAACCAACATGAAGGGGTGGGGTAATTTGTTTGTCGTAGAATTTAATTTCTCCGGCAACTTCGCCCACTACGTAAAAATTATTTTTACCAATAGATTGAGCGTATGCACGCATTTCAGTAGCAAATTTTGCAACAAAATCTGCACTTACGTGTTTGGCTGCATCCATGCGAAAGCCATCTAAATCAGAATAGGCGATCCATCCTTTGTGAATTTCGCTAAAAATTTCTTGAAAATCATAATTGAGCGTATCGAAGTCCAGCATTTCGTCCGAAAAATCTCCAAAGACGGCTCCTGCTCCATTGGAACCAGAGTCCCCAGCTTGATAACCGCAGCGACTTAAGAAGGCAGGATTTTTAAAGGGAGGAAAAAATGAATCTGAAAACTGAATTTCCTTTTGTCCACTGATGTTTTGGTTGGGGTTGCCGCTAAAGTATTTGCTCATGTGCCCACTTACACAATTACCGTAGTTGTCCTCGACTTTGTGAACATATTTGGTTTTGCTATCGCAGACGTGGTTAACAACAATATCTAGAATAACTTTTATGTTACGTTTGTGTGCTTCACTTACAAGTTTTCTAAAATCTTCGTTAGATCCAAACGCGGGATCAACTTGCGTAAAGTCTGATGTGCAGTAGTTGTGATAAGAAGCGTTATTATTTTTAAAAATTGGAGTGATCCAAAGTGAGTCGACTCCAAGTTCTTGCAAATAATCTAAACGATGTATGATTCCATCTAAATCTCCACCATGACGATACTCTTGAATTTTAAATTTTGAGCCATTTTGGTTATCGAGCTGAATCTGTGGAAGATTAACGTTATCATTAAAAGGATTTCCGTTATTAAAGCGATCAACTTGAATTTGGTAAATCACATCGCCGCCCCAGTAATTGGGCGAAGGAAATCTTTGAAGGCCGCTTTGGTTGAATTCGGCTTGAGCTTTGTGGGTGCGATTTTTGGCCCATTGTTTAACGGCTACAATTCCATTGTCTCCTGATGCACTAGGAAGTTCTTCTGCATGTGCCAATGTTTGGGCTAGTAAAATAGAGAGAACAAAAAAACCTTTAAGTATGTTTTGCACCATAGCCAAGGCTTCTAGCTGATTTGTTAATAGTGATCAAAGTATTTGCACTTACAAGGGTGTTCCGGCACCTATATTGCACCCTATGTAAGTATGGGTATGGGGATTGGATTTAGAATTGCTTTTAACGTAACGAGTGTGTCGTTGTTCTGTTCAAGTGTATGGGCAGAAGTCACTCAGAGGCAAGTTAGTGCCCAAGGTTTTGCCATATCAGGTTACAAGTCGATGGATGCCGGAGCATGTAGTCTTGCGGGAATTGTTAAGGATTATGCAACTCTAGCTTATATTAAAGAGTTTTTTCCTAAAAATAAGCAAGCTGAAATTAAAGAGGTTAAGTGGAAGGCAGGAAAACCCAATACAATAACTATCGTTGGTAAAAAGGTTCACGTTATGACTTGCCAGTCTGTTGATAATGCTAAGGGTGCATCATTGAATTGTTACTTTGAGGAAAACCCTCTGGGAGTTGAGCAGCTTCAATTTAAAATATCTCGTCAAAAAGAAGAGTCTTCATGTGTAGAAAGTGTTGTTGCGCAGGGAAAATTTAAGTTTAATAGTATGATTGCTAAGGCACTAGGAGTTAAAGAAACTCCCGAGCAGCTCCATCATCAAGTAGCTTTGGCCATGTTGGGGCCTTATTTGCCATCGGCGAACAATGCTGCCAGAGGAACAGCCTCTACCAATTCTAAAAATGCACCCTTAAAGTCGGGTTATATGAATGCAGGGGCAGCTCCTTAATTTAAATTTGTAGAGTTTTAAACGCATCTTCGCTTTCGATATATTCAGAAAGCTGACCTTTTTCGATATCAAAATAAAGTGCGATCAGTGACAGACCACGTTCGCGGATAGCTTCTTGAATAAAAGGAAAACTTTTTAAATTATTTAACGAGGTCACAGTGGCTTCTCTTTCGCAATGCTGGCAGAGCTCATCGTGAGTGGCGTTGGGGAACTTGCTTAAAACTTTTGTTCGCGCTCCTTCTGCAATGCTTATCCACTGGCGCACAAAGCCTCCCACTCGGTTGTCCTCAGGAGAAAGTAAGGCTCGGATACCGCCACATTGACGATGTCCAAATATAATTACATTTTCCACTTTGAGGTTAACCACTGCAAATTCAATGGCAGAACTAACTCCGTGAAAGCCAGTTCCGCTTTCTTCGTAGGGGGGAACAAGGCTAGCAACGTTTCTCAGTACAAAAAGGTCGCCTGGTGCAGCCGAAGTTAGAAGAGCGGGGTCTACGCGAGAGTCGCTGCATCCGATAACAAGGGTCTTTGGGGATTGTCCTTGAAGAAAAAGTTTATCGTAAAGTGAGCTTTTCTCGGTACTATTTTCTGCAAAATACCGTTCTCTGAATTTTCTAAAACCAAGGGCTAGTTTAAGAATGTCCCGACCACTCATACCTCTAAATCTAGGAGCTAGCCATTTTGAAGTCGAGATAAAACATCGAATGTTTGAGAAAGATTAATTAGGGGGACAGCTGCAATGAGCTCTTCTTATTTATTCAGCATGGTGCAAAAAAGAAAATATGGTGTCTTGTCGTTATTATTCTTACTTCTAAGTGTTTGTGCGGGAGCTTTTTCGGCTCAAGCAGATGATCGCTACGTGCAAGGGGGAGCACTCAGTTACCTGCCTGAGGGGTCGCTGGTGGTTATGTTCTATCAAGATTCGCATGGAAAAGATTATATTCGTGAAAAATATGTTTATTTCGAAAAATTAAAATCGAATAACAATGTCGCACAATTTCAGGTTGCTTATATAGATGTAGAAAGTTGCGGTGATGGATGCTGGACACAGTCATTTTCACGTGAATACAAAGGACTTCCAAAAGCTGTGGTGAGTCAGTCTCAATTGGATATCTTGTTGAACGTTGAGCGTTTAACTGCAAATAGCACACATCGCTCTCGTATATATCATTCTCAATCTAAGTCTCGTTTGCGAAATGTATTAAACTTCGATCCCTCAGCGCAGTTATCTTATAGAGTTTATCTTGTTCAAAATTGTAAGTTCTCTAACAAGTTGCTTGAGCTTTATAATGTGCACGGTCAATTAGGAAAAACTACAAAAGGCGCAGCAGCTGAAATCGCTTATGATACTCAACGTATGTACAAAGCTTCTTTGCCAACTGCAGCGACTGCTTATAATCAAGCGATTCAATCTGTTGTGCAATCCGTTAAGGCATATATGAATGTAAACTTGCCCATGCGAAACGAAGCAAGTTATCGATTTTAGATGATCAATACTCAAATTCGCCGGCATCTCGCATGCGTCTTATTTCAATTAAGCTTCGCTGCAAGATAAAGGGGTCTTCGTGAGCTATGAAGATTTGTCCAGTAGTTGTATTGGCATCAATGGTGCGCGGAAGTATGTCGCCCTCTTTGAATGCAAATTCAGCAGAAACGAAGCCGGGAATTTTTTTAAGTTTTTCGAGAGCAGCAAGAGTGAGTCGTTTGCCGCCGTTTGAAGTGATAAAAATTGCAGCTGCTTCTTTGTGCATGGGATAACTGTAACTTTGCGCATGATAACGTGGAGTGTTGCTGAGTCCTTGCGCCGCGAGAGTAAGCTGGCTTCGTCCAGTAGCTATTTCTATAAGTCTAGGGAGTGTAGCTCCAATAGGACGGGGGGCTATTTCAACTAAGCGTGGACCATAGGGGGTTATTTTAATTTCCATGTGAGCCACTTGCATGCCCAGTAATTTTACAATTTCTTCAGAGTAACGAATAAGTTCTAAGCGTTTAGCTTCATCAAAAGGAATGAGTATGTCGTAGTCATATTTTGTAGAGGCGCCTTCTACGAGTGGACGTTCGTATCGTAAAACATCAGAAAATTTAATTTCGCCATCAATGTAGGTTAGGTCTACGGAATATTCGGTGCCTTCAAGATATTCCATAGCAAGTAAGTTGCTGTTCCAATGTCCAAGCGAATCACGTGTGTTGATGAGCTCGTCAAAGGAGCGCTTGAGCTCAATCATGTTGTTATTTATTGAAACACCATTGGTGCCAGCACTTTGAATTGGCTTAAGGACTATTGGCCAACGTTCGTGCGCAATAGCCCATTCTTCAAGATCGGACCAACTTTGTATTTTTGCAAAATCGCCCACATCAACGCCGTTTTCTTTTAGATATTTTAAAGTTTCGTATTTGTTGCCCCAGGTGTGAGGAGCTGTGTGAGGATTTGTTGGAGCTTTAAGTGCGACGCTTAGAGAGTGTACTAGTTGCACGCCTTCTTCGGCCCCGGCGACAACACTTATTTTTTGATTTCTTTTTAATCCAATTTCTTTAACAAGGGCTTTTAAATCTCCCTTGTAGACATACTGCTCATCAAAATCAGATTCATTGATTTTATATCGTTTAGGGTCAACAATTTCTCCCTGACTACGAACGTGAATAATTCTATGTCCTTTAAATTTTTGAGCGTAATCCACACCTGATGAAATCGCGTCGACAATAATAACTACAAGTTTTGCCTTTTCTAATTGCTGTTGTCTAAATTTGTAAAAACTGAGCGAGGGATTTTTAAGCGCAAGAGCGCAGGCTTTTAAAAAGCTATTTGAGGTGGCTTGGGCCATGTTGGCTGTCAGCAATAAGAAAAGCGCTAAACGGCGTGAAAATTCCAAGGAAGGCGTATAATGACACAACGCATTGGCCCTGTCAATTCATATACTTATGTAAGATTAGATTTAAGTTCCCTGAATCAATGGAGCAACCATTCGGCACTTAAAATAGCGCCTTTGGATAGGACAATAAAAAATACAATTGTGGCTATTGTTTGCACATAAGACAAAAGAGCAAAAGCGCCGTCTTTTTCAATCTGGGCAAGCGCTTGAAAAAGAATGGCCCATGCTGGCATTGCATTGGAAAAGGGAATGGGAAGAGGCAATGCTAAAAGTAAGGCACAAAATACTAAAATAAAAGTGTTTATTATTTTAAAGGGGCCTTCGAAGAGTTTGGGCCAGCGAGATTTAATCAAAAAAGAAAGCTTCTCAAAAACACGTTCAGAGCCTTCAGCAATGAGTGAGATAGTTTTTGAAGGGAGTTTTTTGTGTGCCCAACGTTCGGGCACCCAAGGTGCTTTATTTAAATAGGCTAAAGTTGAAACAAACCCAATCAATATTCCAAAAGGTGTTGAAAGACCCCACAGTGGAATAGGTTGTAGAAAGGGAATAATAAGAAAAACTATTAAGAAGTAATGTCCATTCGCCCCAAATACTTTAAATATGTCTGTGAGGGTTATGTCTCCGTCTGAGCAGTGTTCTTCTAAGCTGTCTAAATAATCAAGTATGGGACCTCTGCTCATATTCCTAGCTTTCTAATATAGAGTTCTGACGTCATTTTGCATGTGAATCAATCAGTTTTTGATTTCTTTTCTCTCTGTTATCAATAAATTAAAACAATTCACTCGTTATTTAGAGACTTGCAAATCGTGCAAGTCAGAGGTCGAGTCATCTGATACTTTATGAGCGTGGATACGTTTTTGTTATCTCGCCTCCAATTTGCCCTAAACATAAGTTTTCATATTTTGTTTCCAACTATAACAATTGCTCTGGCTTGGGTGTTGGTGTTTTTTAAATTTAATTTTCATCGTACGGCAGATAACAAATGGATGCGTCTTTATTTTTTCTTTACTAAAATTTTTGCACTTACTTTTTCACTTGGAGTTGTAAGTGGCATCACAATGTCATTTCAATTTGGCACCAATTGGCCGGGTTACATGAATACCGTTGGAAATATTGCTGGACCTCTATTGGCCTATGAAGTTTTGACGGCATTTTTTCTTGAAGCAACTTTTTTAGGAGTCATGTTATTTGGTTTTAGGAAAGTCAAAGCATGGGTGCATAATCTTGCAACATTATTAGTGGCACTGGGCACAACACTCTCAGCGTTTTGGATTTTAGCTTTGAATAGTTGGATGCACACTCCTCAGGGCTTTGAAATGATTCAAGGAGTGGCTCACGCAAAAGATTGGTTTGAGGTTGTTTTTAATCCCTCTATGCCTTATCGCTTCACTCATACCTTACTGGCTTCTTTTTTAACTGTTTCTGCGTTGATGGGGGGACTTTTAGGTTTTCGTTATCTTATGGGAGAACGCTCAACTGCTGTAAAAACTGGATTAAAAGTTGCGTTTTTTTTGGGTGCAGTGTTGATGCCTCTTCAGATGATCGTGGGTGATTTACACGGAATGAATACGCTCAAGTATCAGCCTGCAAAAATCGCAGCAATGGAATCTCTTTGGGAAACTCAAGAGGGGGCTCCCTTGGTGCTTTTTGCTATTCCTGATGAAATAAAAAGAACAAATCATTTTGAAATCGCAATTCCGTATTTGGCGAGCTTAATTGCCACACGAAAAATTGATGGCAAAATTCAGGGCTTAAATGATTTTATGGGAGAGCATCCTCCTGTAAGCCCAGTGTTTTGGAGTTTTCGTTTAATGATCGGCATGGGAATGTTGATGTGGTTTGTTTCGCTCTTTGGAGTCTACTGGACAAAATGGCGCAAGAAAGAGCTTCCCTTTGCATATCAAAAAATATTGGTGGTCATGACTTTCTCGGGATGGATTGCAACTTTAGCGGGATGGTATGTCACTGAAATTGGTCGGCAACCTTGGTTGGTAAGTGGTTTGTTGAAAGCATCTGACGCTGCCTCACTCGTGCCTTCTTCTAATGTCGCATTTACATTGACGCTCTACACTTTGACTTATGCTTTGTTGTTGATGGCTTATATTAAGTCGCTTTTCTATCTTTCCAAAAAGGAGCTACTCGCAAATGCTGAATGAAATATTTCATAGTGGGCATTGGTTGCCCTATACTTTTGCTTTTTTAATAGGGCTTTCAATGCTTCTGTACGCAATATTGGATGGATACGATTTAGGTGTAGGTATTTTGAGTCATTTTGTAGATGATCCCACAAGAGATCGCATGATTTCTTCAATCGCACCTTTTTGGGATGCAAATGAAACATGGCTTGTTTTGGGAGCAGGATTAATTCTAGTAGCTTTTCCTCAGGCACACGGAATTATCTTTGGGTACTTTTATCTTCCTGTTGCGCTTATGCTGGTAGCTTTGATTTTTAGAGGAGTTTCTTTTGATTTTCGCAAAAAAACACCACCTGAAAACAAAGCATTTTGGGATAGAGCTTTTTTCTGGTCATCGCTGCTCACGGCACTCACGCAGGGATATATGTTAGGACGTTTCATTACTGGCATGAGTGAGCAGCTAAGCGCTTATCTCTTTGCCATATTTTTTATGGGACTTGTAACTCTGGGTTATACCTTAATGGGAGCAACATGGACTGTTTATAAAGGAGAAGGAGAACTACATTTGCGTGCTATTCGATGGGCGCGCAGAGCTTTGTGGGCCATGGTTATTTCTGCATCCTTAAGTACAGTTATGGCTGTGCTGATCGACACACGTATATATGAAAAAATGTTTTCGTTTCCAGAAATTATTGTGTTGATCATTATGCCTATAGCGAGTGCAGTGTTGACCATCTTAATGGATGCTCTTCTGAGGGCACTTCCAAAGATGAACGATCAGTTAAGTTGGACGCCATTCTTTATCTCTATCGTGATTTTTGCTCTTGGATTTACTGGATTGGCTTATAGTTTTTACCCTTATATTATTCCTGGGACTCTAAAAATTGTAGATGCTGCCGCTGCCGATAAATCGTTGTTGGTCATTCTCTTGGGCACTGCCTTTGTGTTGCCAGTGCAAATCTTTTATACATTTTTTGCCTATAGGGTTTTTCGAGGTAAGGCTACGGATCTTAGCTATGATTGATTACTTAAGAGAAATTAAGGCTGGTTTGTAGCTTATCCACATATAGGCAGGCTTCTCAAGGTTGCGGCAACTTGGGGTTAAATGATACACTCCTCAAACGCGTGCAGCTAATCAGACATTCCAAGGGACATTTATTAATAGTTAAGAGTTTTCTTCGCTCATTTCTAATTTTCTCTTGCTCATTTGTATTTAAAGCAGCTCAAGCTGCAGTCCCTGATTGTAAAAAAGCTATCAGTGAACCAGAAGTACATTTAAAAGTTAAAGCTAGAGTAGATATTGATCCTGAAATCTTGCGCGTAAATAAAGTTTTAGCAGACGATTCTTTTCAGGAAAAATTTCGTGCTCGATTAGAAGAAGCGCAGACAAATAATCCTAAGATGTCGGCTCAGGGGAAAGTTGCAAGCATCAACTTTAGAATTGAGCTCCTTAATCAAATTTGGAGTGAAGAGGGAAACACTCAAAATCTTATACTTTTAAACGATGACACAATTCGTATTTCTCAAGATGGAAGTGGCAAGGATTTGCAAAGTGTTCCTCTTAGAAAAATGATGCTTCCCTATATTTCTACCGGAGCCTATATTCCACAAGCTGGAATTTACCAGCCCAAGGCAAAGGTTGCTGAGGCAACTCCAGATTCAATTTTGATTATGCTTCCAGGTGTGGGGTCAACTAAGTCTCATGCTCTATCTCTTTTGCCGGTGCTTTCTCGATTTTCCAAAGCAACTGACTCTTCAATTGCAGAAATAAAAGTAGAAAATTCTCATAAACGTAAAGCGCGTACACTTGCTATAGGATTAGATAGCACTGGCCAAGGTTTAGCTTCGGGGCCCGCCGCACTCTTTAACTCTCCAGAATATTCCATAGAAATGATTCGGCACAATGTTTTGATTATGAAGCTTCTCTTTCCAGATGCCCCAGTTTTTATAGGCGGTCGTAGTCAAGGTGGATTACAGGCATTGGAATATGGAAGTTATTACAATGAAGTTGCAGGAATTTTTGCTCTTAATCCAACTTCAATTGATCCGTTATTGCATACACACACTATCAACATTCACGAGGGGGTGCCCTTGTCAGCATCTTTTGGAATGGGCGAGATAGAATTAGACCCTGCTGCATGGGGCGCTTTTAAAGATGAAACACTCAACTTTTCGTATACAAGCAGAGAGCCCTTGGTGCCTGTTCATTATCTTGTGGGTAAAAGTGATCCAAGTTATGCACCCGATCCAAAAGATTTAGAATCTGAAAGCAGTAAAAATATACAAGGATTAAATGAGCGTAACATGAATGCGTTTCAATCTGCGCATCCTCAGCAAGTGAAGATCGCAAGTTGGGATGAGGGCACGCATGATATGTGGAGTCCAATCATGCAGCCCCGAGTCTTTGATGATGTCGTTCGATACATGAGCCAAGCTATGCACGCGTCAGGAAATGGTGAGGAGCCTCGTTAACTTTAAATTCTTCTAAAACGGAGCGGATTTAAATCTTCAGTTTTAGGAGTACAATCGCTCGTGTCAGTCACAGACAGCGCGCTATCAATTTCGCTTCCAACTAATTGACCTTCGTGTGTAAAGATAAAAGCAATTTTTACTTCTAGGTTCCGAGTCGTATTGTAAATGGAAGTGTCTTCAATGTTTAAAACTTTAGCTACAACTTTTAAACGATCTTTGTTCACAGAATATTTATCAAGAGTTGCAGGGATGCTTGTTCCATCTTTAAGTAAAAGCTGGCTGCTTTTTTTGGTGAAGTCATAAGTGTATCCAACAGGATCTAAGCAAAAAGTAGTGGGAGCTTTGAGTTCGTGCACAAAGCGATCTACGGCAATGTCTTCGTTGGGAAGTATTTTCCAACATGTTGCCAAAGCCATTTGAGTTAAAGATAAAGAAGCTGTGAATAGGAGTGTCGTTAATAGTTTCATTTTTGCACCTCACTTGTGCTTGTATGCTGTGCGTCGAGATCCACCAAGGTACAAAAAGTTGAAATGAGATCAAAGTAAAGTTGAAAAGACTAGTCTCGCATTCATTTTAAATGCATCCTGAGGGAGTCTTGTTCGTCAAAATTCCAACTCTTTAACGGAGCCTTCTCGTAATAATCCAAGAATTAATAGGTTTTAAATGTTTTATGTTAATTGATTTAAGTGCCGATTACTTAGAGTGTTTTATAAGTTTTTTATTTTGATTCTCTTTTTGATGAATCAAAATCTATTTGCAAAAGATTCGGTTGCTTTAGAGGACTTAGATAAGTTTATCGCGCGCTTTGAAACACTTGATGACTTGCTTGGTAATGATGCAGAACTAGCGGCCTATAAATCTCTTTTGAAGCGCTACATGGGTTATGACAGTGGATTTGATCCCATCTTTGATAAGACTATTGAGCAAATGAAAATCGTGAGAGATCAAATTCCAGGTTTCTCTGAGAAGTTGTGGAGAAACCAAGCTTTAGGAGAAGAGGTTATTACACTCGATGCCGACGCTTCTCCTTATTCAGGAATTGAAGTAAATAACTCATCTCGCCACAGACAATATGAGCAGTTAAAAACCATTGCTCAAAAGAATTCAAAGGCAGTGTTGGCCCTTAATTCAAAAACTAAAATGAGGGATTATCTTCTTGAGGGGATCGAAAAATTTAAGATTGATCTGGAAGCTTTTAATGCTCGCTATCCTCTGGAGCTTCGCTCCGAAAATTTAAGTAGATCTCAACGTAAGGACGTTGAACTTGCAAAGAAAAGAAAGGAGTATTCAGCGCTCCTAGCTCAATTCATTGCAAAAAATAATCACTTCCTTCAAGTTAGATCTTTTTTTGAACATGCTCTTTTAAATTCTGAAGAGTGGAAGGATACATTTAACTTAAGTTTTGCAGAGGATTATCTTAAAGCTCTCAGTAGTTTGCGTACCTTTAAATCGAATGATTTAGTGAACGTAGAAAGAATTATAAGTTCATACTTAGGAGTGGAAGTTAAAATTGATACTGAGTTTTTAAATGCAGCTGCAAAAGTTGCAGATAGGACTTCACAAGAGGAGAAAGATTTTCAGCTTGCTTTGCAAACTAAGAAACAGCTGAGCCAGATGCCCGACCCAAGACCCGCTCAAGAACTTGTTTACGAAGTTGGACGCCTTCAAGAAGAATATCCCGAAGCTGATCAAAGAACTCTTCTCTCTAAGCTTTCTGAGCAAGGTAATGAAAAGGCACGTGAATATTTAGAACAGAAAAGGAGTCTGTTTGATGAAAAAACTAAGCTCACACACTCTCTTCATAAAAACACTACCTTTCAGCTACCCGTACTTGTAGATGAGGAAAAATTAGAACACACAGTTGTAAACCAAGGACGTTCAACGAATACCTTAAAACCCATGCATGCTTTTCATGCCTCCTTCACAGGGCACAAAACTAAAGAATGTGTAGGAGGTGCAAGCTGTGAGAACTTAACACCTAGAAGATGGGCACTTTCTGCACTAGATGGAGCGAGGACTTACGCTTCTCATAAAGATGGAGAATTTAGTGGGGCTATAAGGATAGTTCCAACGGAAATTTCTGGAGAAAAATACGATGTTTTAGACATTATGTTTAAAAACGTTGCAGACTCTCAGGTTGTGCAATCAAAAAAAACAGGACAAAAAGCAAAGTACTCACTTTTTGACTTAGTCATCGATCAACTTAAGCCATCAGCTGGATCAAATGGATTTGTAGCAGGTGATGGGAATTCAATTAGTGGAAACACAGGGTTGGCTTCTGTGTACAGAGCTTCTGCAGCTTATGCAGCAGGAAAAAAATTAGAGGGTGCTAAACATGCAAATCTTATCGATGCCCCTTTAGAAAAATCGATCAATTTAATTTTTCCGCGCAGTAACTTTTCATATAACCCTGGAGGAATGATTTATGAAGCCATGCCAAATGATGCCTCAAAGATATTTACATTAGTTCCAAGGGATCAAAGACCTAAAAAGACAAAAGAGGAAATAGAGAATTTAATTTATAATTCTTTAGTTCTGGAAGGCGATGACCTTCACGACCATGTAGCTTGGAAGATGGCTATTGAGTCTGAGATAAAGCTTGAAAGTTTGGACCACTATATGGATTTTTCAGATCCCAAAATTAAGGCATATGTTAGATCGAAAGTGAAAACAGCTAACATTGAAGAAGCTTTAGCGCTCTATATGGACGTGACCGGTATTCTTAGTGAGGAACCAAGTGTTGCTCTGGAGCTTGAGGAGAGATTAAGTTCTATAATTAGCAGTGAAGCCGCTGCGGGCAATTTGGATTCTTTAAACTCTTTAATACAATCTAGCAAAATACCGCAAAGACTGAAAAGTTTGGCCGAGAAAAATTTAACAGCTGCTATTAACAAGGTGTCTCCTGAATCTAAGGATGCCATTACTCTTTTGAGGCTCGCCATTCATAATAAGTCATTATTTGCTAACAAAGAGTTGGTAGATGCAAAAAACAAAAAATTAAGAGAGATGGCCCGACACGCTATGAAAGAGGGGGATTTTAAATTTGTTGGAGAATTGTCCAGGCTTTTATCTGTTGAAACGCTTATTCAAGAGGGTTTGTTAAAATTTTTGAATGATGAAAAGAATGTATTCACATATGAAAAATTACATTATGGGATTGTTTTTTCCAGTCGTGAGTTAAAAAAAAATAAAGAAATAGCAGCTGCAATGGATCGAATTGTGCTGCGAATGATTAAAGACGCTGAATTGCGTGGCGATGTTCATGTACTTGCACAATTAGCTATGAATACGAGGTCTCGTGCATATTTTGAAAGTTTAAAGGATTCACCAAAGGAAATGGACGGAGCTTTTGAAAGAATGCTTGATAACCCTGAGACACAGCAGGAAACACTAAAGGAATTAAAGCGACTCGGTTTTGTTTACTTAGCTAAGAGGCCGAAACTTTTTGTAAAGGTGAATACACTTGCGGGAACTCAAATAGGTAAAGCCATACAGACTCTTGTTAGAGTAGGCCAAGCTTGTAAGAAGTTTCTACTTTCTCCGCGTTGATCGAAGCTGCTAGGAGCAGCTTTGCCCCTATCTCCCCAAACAAAAAAACTTTTCATGCCCAAGGGCAAGAAAAGTTTTTTTGGTGGACGTGACAGGGATCGAACCTGCTACCCCCTGAATGCAAATCAGGTGCTCTCCCAGATGAGCTACACGCCCGTTATGTGCGGACGAATTAGAAGGTAGATAACTTGTGGCGTTTAATCAAGAGCCTGGAAAGGATAAAAATAAGTTTTGAATTCCGCCCGTAAAAGAGCGTTTAAAGGTGCGCTTGCCTTGGCCATCTGCCGTACCAAAGGTTCTCCAAGGCACGTCTCGAAGGCTACCTTGCTCGGCAGAGGGGTCGACCCTAAGGGTTCCGGCAATTTCGCCATCTGTTGGGAAGAAGTTTTCCGGAGAAAGTGTGCTCTGGAACGTGATTTTTCCTTCGAGTACACCCTCGCTAGATCCAAAATCAAGAGCGTCTATCTTCATCGAACGAGCGTTGAGTGTTCCTGTTGTAATGAGGTCGCCTAGATCTAGGCTAGGTAGCTTTAATAGGGGAATATTTGCTTCAGGTGTGCGTACTTTTTTGCCCGTTAAATTCCACTCCACATCTGGAATGCCACCTTCTAAAAGACTGATATTTGTTGCATCAACGGTGCCGGAGAGAGTTCCGCTTACATTGCTTTTGAGATCTACATTTTCGAGTGAAAAAGAATTTAAATCTACATTTTCATTTAACGTAGAAGGGCTCCAAAAGGGTGCCGCTGTTGTAAGAGCCACAAGGCTGCCGCCTTCTTCTGTAAAGCAAGCTGCGGTCACTTGAAGTTGAGTCATAAACAAAGGCCAAAAGCGGGGGCCAATAACGAGCTCGTTGCAAGACACAGAAATTCCATTGGGTAAACGCACCGAAGCCTTGCCTGCAGAAAATGCAAGAAGCGATCCTTTAGCAAGACCCATGCGCAATCCAAATGTGGGCGAAAAGCGCTGCATTTGAATTTGAATGCCGCTTTGTTTTTGCACGACGGAGGATATTTGATCGCGCACTTCATTCCACGGGAAGAAAAAAAAGGCCCCAATAAATATTCCAAAGAGAGGAAGGCTAAAACGTTTTAGAAATTTCACAGTTCTTCCTCAAATCCAGGAGGTGGAGGAGGGGGTGGAAGATCATCAGGCAATTCAGGTGGAGCAAACTCCTCGTAATCACCACCAGGGGGAGGCGGAGGAGGGGGGATATATTCGTTTTGATCTGTTCCATCTACCACATTGTTATTGCCCGGAAGATTGGGTGTGTTGCGCGATGATGAAGGCTGAGAGGGCGGCGGTGGAGGCGCAAAGCCGCCTTCATCAGGAGAGTCTAGGTCTTGATTATCTTGGCTGGGAAGAGCTCCTGAGATTTGATTTGCAAATGCGGGATTGAATTTAAAAGTAGCATCTACATCAACAATGTCGCGTTGGCCGGCATTGGGACGAATTTTAAGAGTTTGAGTTTGTACTTTTGGGTAAAGACCTTCGAGTTGAAAAACAATATTGGTTGTTTGGCGAATTGAAACTTCTTTAAGAACTAATTTTAAAGAATCGCCTGTGGCTACAAGCGTTCCAAACTCTTCAGGAACTCCAATGCTTGGTAAGTATTCGTTAAATGCAGCTGCAATAGAATCTGCAGTGTTGCCAGCTAGGGGACGCCATCCTACGGGTGGGGTAAAGCCTTTAGTTTGTGCTTCGTATTCAGCTTGATAAGTTGCAGCTTCACTTTCTAAGGCTTCAAGGGTTTGAATGTCGTTCAATTTAGAGAGCAACATAAAGGGTCCGCCCAAAATCATGAACGCAATTACCATGAATGCGAAAATTTTTACGAGACCTTTAAAAACACTTTGCCCATTGGGGCTGAGTGATTCGTAGCGACGCATGATACGTTCAAAGAGGGGAGAGTCTTCAAAATTTTTAAGCGCTCCTGCGATTTTGAGCCAAATTGTTTGAAGAGCTTCTTTTAGCTTATCCATTTTATTTGCCCTTCATTTTAACCTGAAGCGTGGGAGCTTCGCCAGTTACAGTGACATCACTGTATCCTTGGTTTTGGAGTGATTTTTGCGCTTCTTGAGAGGAGAAGTTTGGATTTTTACTTGTATTTAACGAGAGCTGAATAGATTTTCCTTGTGAGTTTGCCGTGAGGCTAAGTTCTTCTACGCGTGTATTAGCGGGAAGAGCTGTAGAGACTTTAGAGAGATCCTCTAGGGCGGGGGTGCCTGAATCTTTTCCAGGAAGTTTTGCAAATTGTTTTATTTTAAATTCTTCAAAAGTTTCGAGATTAGAATTGAGTGGAGCTCTTGCGCGAGAAAGTGCACTTTGTGTACGGCGAGTTTGTTTATCTAAACGCTCGTTCATCATAAAACTAGCAAGCATGCTGATAACAAAAATTCCAATACACATAAAAGCGAGTGGAAAAACTCGGGATCTAAATTCTGGCTGAGCTAATTGCTCAAGAGCTGCAGAGATAACTTGTTTGCGACGCGAACTACGGCGGAAGTTGAGCCATGGAAGGGAACTAAAGGCGCCGTGGCGCATAGCGAGCGCAAGAGGCACGGTAAAACGTGTGGCCACTTCGGGACTGAGTGGAGCCTTATCTGTGCTAATCGTCTGGAACGGATCCCAGATGAGTGTGGGAGTGCGCAACTCTGTTTCAAAAAACTCTCTAAAGCCTACACAGTTTGCGAGTGGGCCTGTGAGCACAAAGTGCGCAACCTTGCGGCCAGACTTAGACATGGCGGCTTGAGTGACTTGATAGAGTTCTACAAGCAAGGGACGTACAGCATTTTTGAGACTGTCTACGTTGCCGCTCGCAAAACTCATACGAGAAATCATTTGATCTTCGAATTCGCGTGCAGAGACTGCAAGACGATTGCCTTCTTGATCATAAATATCTTTAGCGCCACGAGAGATATGTCTAAAATCAATGAGTGAATGGGCGTATGAGTTAGCTTTAAATTTATTGGCAGCGCCTACGGGATATTCCACCACAGAGACTTGTGTGAAATCAAAACCGATATCGCAAAAACAAACCACACTACCTTGTTCGAATTCGTTTGAGAGTAAAGAAAGGCCGAGTTTTCCAAGGGCTTCAGAAGGCACCAAGAAATCAGAGGGCATCACATCGATGGTTTCAAAGACACGGTTCATGTCTTCTAGCGGTTCACGCGATACAAGTGCGCCGGCAAATGTGTAGAGACTGTTTTCGCGGCCAAGAAGTTGGGATTCTAAAACAAAGTTTTCAATTTCAATGGGGAGCGCATCTTCAAACTCCGCCAAGATGGCTTGTTGCACTTGTGTGCGATCTTTAAAAGGGAGATGAAAAGTACGTACTACAATGGGAACGTTTCCAACACTGGCTACAACACGGTCAGGGCGAGGGGTGCTGGCGAAATAACTTTTGAGAGTTTCTGAGAGGCTTTCTCCAGAACCGCGGTCCATTTCATATACGCCGTTAAGTGACAACTTTTTGGACGTAATACTGATATCTAGAATTCGCAGCTTCCTAGAATCGACATGAATACCGAGTGATCTCATTTACCTAGGGGCTCCCTCTTCAAATCGTATCACACGAACGTCTTTAAATTTGCCGTCGGTGTCCTTTTTATTAGGGTCATTGCTGGGTTTGGGAGCTTCTTCGTCGATGCGCACATAGAGACGCACAAGAGCGCGCGAATCGCCCACGGTGGAACTGCCTTCCACAATAAATGTTGATTCACGGCCTGCGCCTTCACCTGCATATTTTTTAACTTCTTCTGGGAAACTAAAATCGCCGCCGCCGATGATGTCAGGGTTGGTGCGAATAAAATTTTCGCAATCTGCAATATTTGCAAAAGGCTCTTCCATACGACGCTGCGCAATAAGGCCTAAGGCTGCATCCGTTAATTGGTTTTTAGAATAAACCTTAAATCTATCTAGAGACATCGTATTGCAGTTCACGCGTGGATATAGGTTTAGAGTGGAGAGCTCGTTTTTTAAATAAGAAAATATGTCGTCGTCCCATAGATCCACCATGGAAACCTCAGAAAGGCTCGAAATGCGGTCGTTTCTTTGTTTGTAGGGCAGTGGCTTTCTTTCGTAGATAGCAGTTTCATCACCCCCTTCTGTGAGGTCGCTGTCGGCGTCAATCCAGTCTTTGAGTGAATCTACAAAAGCTGTGCGGTAATTACGTTCCATTTTAGCTCTAAAGGCATCATCGCTTTCTTCGCGAATTTCTAAAAGTTGTTGAATTTGTTTGCGGATGTCGTCTGCAACTTTTGCGGCTTCAGAGCGATCTTTTACAATGGGAGGCATACGGTGAAAAAGTCCATCTAATAAGTTGATGGGAATTTTAGATCCTTCGCCTTTGATGATTGAAATAAATTTTCCAGGCGAGGCGCTGGGTTCGGTATCTGCCGAAGGTGGAAGAGGAAATTCAGGCAAAGGAAACGACCACACCATAGGGCGTAAGGCAGGAGGAATCATTCCACCTAGGGCGGCTTGTCCTGAGAGCAGATTTTCAAGTTCTTTATAAATATGAATTCGTAACAAGCCCATGCGGGCTGCAGAGTGAGCGAGGTAATAGGCTTGTACGCGCTTTTGGTTTTTTTTGGTAATCGTTAGGTCGATGTTACTCGTATAAGTAAGCTGAGTAATAAAAATAGAAATCAAGGCAAGCGACATAAGTACGATAATGAGCGCGATGCCGTTTTGAGATGAGTTTTTCTTATTCAGAGACAGCATTGTTAGCTTGGCTCCATGTAATATTGCGGTAGCTAGCTTCAGCTAAGCGTACAGCGGTGATAAGAAAAAGTTCTTGGGCTTTATTGCCCCCAACATCTGTAGAAAATTCGGGCGTAAATCGAATTTCAATTTTTACAGCTTCAGGAACTTTGTTGAGGTAGTCGGATTTTTCCGAGTCCCAATCGGGTATCCAGCGCTGTTGTTTGGGATTCCAAAACGAAAATTTTACGGAGTTTACTTTGTTGATCAAAACGAAAGATCTAAATTCAGTGGGGTCTTGGCGGTCTTCAATGCGAATGGCGCGTTTGGATTCGCTACGAATAAGTTCGTTGTTTTTGAGCTCGTAAAATACAAAGTGTTCTTCGTTTTCGGGAGAGTTTGCTGAAAGTCTTTGATGAGTGCGTGTACTGAAGAAGAGCATGTTTTCTCTTCCCTGAAAAAGCGTAATAGGGGTGGGTTTCACAGGAGGCGGGGGAGGTTCAGCATCGGGAGGATCAAGACTTGAAACTACTTCTTTGCGAGGGAACCATCCGTAGTCTTCTGCGGTTTGGTAGTAAGCTCCACGTAAATCGCGCTCTAGAATACCAAATGCCGAGCGAAATTCTTGCAAGATTTCTGAGCGTGCTTCAACGCGTTCTTTAATATTGGTAGTGGTCTTAACAGATTGATAAACAGCGTAAGTTAGAAAAAATAAAAGCACCGTTACGAGCAAAATCTCTAATAATGTAAAACCTTGTTGAAAAGGCGTCAGAGACCTTTTCGACACCCTTCCGCTACCTTTTTGCATCATGGAGAGAAGCTCCTGTCTACATCAGCGCTTTGAGTGAACTGCACTTTAGGTTTTTTAGGAATCAAATGTGTCACCAAGACAAAGTTTCGTTCCATTTTTTGAAAGTCCCATTTAACAGTTACCACAAGCTCGGCCATGTTTTCTTTCAAAGCTTTATTGAGGTTTGTTAAAAGCAACTTACTTTGTTCAAATTGAGTTTGAGATTCTTCAGCAGAGAGTCCGAATGCTGTGAGGTATTGCAGAAGTTGTGCTTCTTCAACAACTATAGGGTTTTCTTTTAATTCTGCGGTCCAACGAAATGTAGAATAGGGGGCTTCAAATTCGCCTTCATCGCGGCCAAGGGCACCTTTGACTCCGGCTTTGTCGATGGCTTCTTGGTACCTGATTTCCATTTCTGTCATTTTCATGGTGGCCAAGGTTTGAGCCTGAGAAATAAGTGCGCTTTCTGCAATGGCGCGAGTCGCACGAGTTTGTGTAGAAATTACAGCCATGATGACCAAAGCAAAAATAGTTCCCGCGGCTAATACTTCGAGAATAGTAAAGCCAGAATTTTTATTACGGAGTTGCACTGGGCGTCTCCGCATCAATATCTACACGACCGGTGAGACTGCGTGTTTTTACAATAAAATAAGCTGATTGTGGTTTGTTTTGTTCTTGTAAATAAATCGTGGCATCATCCACAAAACCATTTGGAAAACAATAAACCGCTATGGGTCCCTGAGTAATGGCAGCGTTTTCGCCCAAGCGCCAGCTTTTAACTTGAACAATTTTTATGCCCTTAGGTAAATAATGTTTTCCTGCTTCTGCTGCAGGAACAAAAGGTTGAGTGGCGCTTTGAGTTTCGCCTTCGCTAGAAGACGAGGAACTACTAGATAGGCCGAATTCTTCTTTGAGTTGTTCTTCGGGTAGGGCATCGCCCATGGCCATTTCTAGTTTCCAACTTTGTTCAGAAACTTCTTTTCCATCTGCGAGATTAAAAGATATGCGATGCATTTTTCCGGTAAGTACCGATTGATCGTAACAGTAGCGAACAAGAGCCCCAAGCCTTCGCACGCCTGTGCGCACGTTGGCTCGGGTAATGCGATCCATCTTGGGTAGGCCTACTGAGAGTAATAATCCCAGCAGGGCCAACACCATGAGAATTTCAATAAGAGTAAGACCGCGTTTTAATTTCAAGCTTTTGAGAGTTATTCCGCAAACGGAATGTCTGTTGCCTCTCCCTCACCGCCTTCTTGGCAACCTTGACCGAGAGATTTTAAGCTCATCTCGCCCGCTTCGTATGAGTAAGAAACTGCGCAGCCATACGGATCTTTTGGAAGTTGTTTTTTGCCACTCATATATCCTTCAACCGCATACGCAGGGCAATCTCCTGGGTTCTCTACCAATGCGTTGATGTTTTTGGGATAGTCGTTGCAATCAAGTTTGTATTGATCAAGAGCACCTTTCATTTCTGCTAAGAAAATCTGTGTGATCTTACGTTTACCACCTGTGAATCGACCCCAAACGTTTTTACCGATGAAGGTAAAAATCAAACCGAGGAGGGCGATAACCATCATGATTTCCAAAAGGGTAAGACCTTTTTTACTTCCGAGGTTTTTAAAAGAGAGAGTGCGGGCTTTAATTTTAAACATATATATTCCTTTCATGTTTTAAACGTTTTGCATTTCAAAAATAGGTAGAAGAACTGCGACTACAATAAATCCTACAATCACTACCATGGCCACAATCATAAGCGGCTCTAAGAGACTTGTCAGTCTTCCGAGACGAGATTCGATTTGCTGGTCGTAGTTGTCAGCTACGTTGAGCAACATGTCTTCAAGTTCACCGGTTTTTTCACCTACCGCCACCATGTGAATCACAATGGGTGGAAATATTTTCGCTTGTTTAAGCGCGTAATTTAAACTTTTACCTTCGGTTACTTGAACGGAGGCATTTTCAATGGCTTTTTCAAAAACGTCATTGTTTACAACGTTGCGAGATACTTGAAGAGACCCAATTACGGGTACGCCACTTTTTAAAAGAGTTCCAAGTGTTCTACAAAAACGAGTGACACATAAGTCGGTAAAGGTAGATCCCAAAAGTGGAAGATTAAGTAGCATCTGATCTTTTTTAGCGCGTCCTATAGGTGTTTTTACATAACGCTCAAGCATAACCATGACGGCAAAAAATGCGATTAACAGATACCAAAAGTTAGCCTGAATGAATTCAGAGAAGCCAATCATGACTCGCGTAGGAAGTGGCATGACTTTGTTTGCGTCCGTAAAAATTTGTGTGATTTGCGGAATTACAAAGTTGGTAATAACCAAAAGAACGACAACACCAATTACCACCATGATGATGGGATAGGTAAGTGCACCCGATACTTTGTTGCGTAAGCGAACTTGGTTGTCTCCAAAGTCTGCAAGACGACCGAGGACGGCATCTAAACGACCCGAAGCTTCACCCGCGCGAACCATGTTGATGTAAATGCGATCAAAAACTTTTGGAAAAAGTGCAAAACCATCGGCCAAACTGTGCCCTTCTTTAACGTGCTGACGTATGGCCATTAAAATTGGAAGAAGTTTTGGGGAATCTACTTGTTCAACGAGTGCCGATAAACTTTCCACCACGGGAACGTGCGCTTTGAGGAGCGACGCCAATTGGCGCGTGAAGTTTTGAATTTCCATGAAGCTAATTTTTTTAAAAGCGCTTCCAATGTTTTGTTTTAAGTTTTGAGGCTCTTTGTTGATTTGTTGGGCATCTGTTGCCACAACAGACAAGGGAATGATC
>CAZIFW010000028.1:0-32708 GCA_964538275.1 uncultured Bacteriovoracaceae bacterium | reverse complement strand
GAAGAAGTCTTCTGACCGGATTATTACGTTTATCTCCGGTGATTTCTTTTCTTCTACGGTTCAGGGTTGGCGTGATTAATCTCAGGACGTGGAACTTATCTGCGATAATTTCTGCCATAGGGAAGTAGCTTTGAACAAAACTTCTATAGCTATCGCTCATGTCGATAATGGCGCGCTTAACGTTTTCTCTTCCTTGTCTTTCGCCGAGGGCTAAGATCATTTCCTCTTTTGCTTTGCCATCGCTTACTTCGAAAAGTCTTTTGTTGTCGTAATCAACAAACATCGTCACGAATTGTCTGGGTCGAAATTCACTACCGCCTCTCACACGCCTAAAGTGGTGTTCATCGATCCCAAGTGTTGAGGGAAAGGGGTAGCTACAATCCATTCTTCGCTTTAGTTCTAGTTGCTCATAAAGCACTTTATAGATGAAGTCATTTGAGCATTTAAAAGCTCTTTGTACGCGCTTTAAGTCGCTGAAGTTTTCTGCGGCCCAGGCAACACTTTTCCTGAATCTTTGAGTGCTTCGTCTTCGGGGCAAGACACCTTGTAGGGGTTCGGTGAAGGGTTTCTTACATTTCTTACAATACAATCTTCGTTTGGTGACCTTAAGTCTTATCCCCGTCCCTCGTATGGGGGCATCTTCAATCGTGACAACTCTTGAGTCGTATGTGGATGTGCAAAGGGTAGCACACCGAGGGCAAACCTCAGGGCAACGCTTCTTGGTGCAATGATAGAGGCGTCTAAATTGACCTAAAACATCTGTTTTGGTGAGGATGAGCTCGGGTAATAGGACAAACTTTGATACATTCGAATGTGGCATTGGGGATCCTTTCTTTTTCTGCAAAATTGCTTTCTGAACAATTTCAATTATTACAGAATGAAAAGATCCCTTAATGCCGCTATGCCTCCCACCTCTATCCGGGGAGAACCATTGCTAAGAACGATTCTCAAATCTTTGCGTTTGGGGAATCACATACAAATGCGAGCTATCCCTTATACAGCATCACTAAAACATTTATCTCTGTGCTGCTTTTGAAATTGGCAGAAGAAGGCAAAATTAATCTTGATGATAGAGTTGCAAGGTGGGTGGCCGATGCGCCACAAGGTGAACGCAATACTCTACGACAGCTGCTGAACAATACGAGTGGCCTACCCGATTATTTTGCGTCCAAAAATTACGACACTGCAGTTAGAACTCACCCACAAAAGCCTTGGTCGCGCGACGAATATACTAAGCACACATATCAAGGCAAGCTCCTCTTCGAACCCGGATCAGGCTGGATGTATTCCAACTTGGGATACATGTTCTTGAAAGAAGTCATTGAAAAAGTGACGGGTAAAAGTTTCTCAGAGTCACTCGAAGAAAATATTTTTTCTCCTCTTCGCCTGAGAACTTGCAGGGTTTTAAGCCGTGCAAGCGAATGGAAGGATCTCGTGCCAACGACTTCTATCCATTTGTCAGTCGATGGTAAAGCAAACGAAGTCCGAGGTCTTTACCATCCGGGTTGGGTTGCGCACGGAGTGATTGCGGCAACTGCGAGCGACGTGGCTAGGTTTTTTTATAAAGTATTTTGTGGTGACTTCATAAATCAAAAGTCATTGGCTGAAATGAAAACCCTCGTGCGAGTTCCAGGCGAACATCCCCCCGCGGTGACACCAAGTTACGGATTGGGGATCATGGCGGACCCAGATTCTGCACATGGAAAGTCTTACGGTCACGGCGGAGGTGGGCCAGGCTATGCATTGCACGCAATGTACTGGGAAGAAACAAGAACTGTAGCAGTTGCACTCGGAAACAATGAACATGCAAAAATGCCAGAACTCATGAATGAAATTGCTGAGCAACTCTCTTAGATTTGGCCGATCTCTTTAGCTGAAAATCGAATAAGGCCACAAGGATCATCACGATTGCGAAAAAGAAAAACGCTATTACCTCAATGGCTCTTAGTTGACTGCCAACCACGACAGTTGCTTCGTGAGGATTCTTCGGGTTGAAATGAATCTGAATTTTTTTTCCTGGGGCATGGTGGATGAGAAAGCTGCCAACACTAAAACTGTCCACTTGATATCCCCCATATCGATAAACGTAAGATTGATATTCCTGCCCAGCAACGGTGTATTTATACGCGATTGTTGGGTAGCGGCCGCTCTTACTACTCTGGATTAATTCCAATTCAGCCTTAAGAATAGTAGCTTCAGTTGCTTGCCAAGCTTCGCTAGCTTCTCCCTTTCGTAAATCTTCATAGCTCCGATAAGCATTTACGAGGAGGAAAACTCCGAAAAGCAAAGAGAAAATCCACCGATATTTCGACATTTGAAGTTAAGCTAAGTTTAACACAACCTATTTTTCTGTTTTCTCTCGGAGATCAACTTTCCATCTTGGCTCCAAATACGACCTCTCCTGTTCCACGAGTAATCCTCCTGCTAAAACAATCTGGACGCGTTGCGTTACATGGTGCATATTCCACCCATGCCACCCTTGTACCCCAAAAGAATCACCCTCGTTCTTTTCTTAATGATTTGCGCACCAGTTTTTGCAGATGGAATTGGCGACGATGTAAACATGTCGGGAATTTTAGACGACAAAAAAAACAACGGACCCAAGCTCGATAGCTTGAGTGTTGGATGGGGAAGTGAGCACTACGTTGAAGGCGACAATTTATATTTTTACAAAGTAGATGCACAGGGATCATGGACAAAGGATCGTTACTTTATGGTATCTGCAAGGGTTTATCACAGCGGCGCTGAGGGCCCTGGAGGAATTCCGTCTGCGACCTTTACCATCACTCCGCTTTATACGACTCGCGATATTTCTCCTGAAAAATCAAAAATTAAAATTTCCGAAACGCGTTCTTACTTACCTCTCAAATATGAACGCGATACGGGGGTTTACATGGAGCACTCTATTCAAGCTGCTCTTGTGGGCATACGTCGTGATGTGAGTGTATCCATCACAGGAGCACTTGCAGCCTTTGTTGCACTCGAAGCTCAAATTCTTTCTGGTCGCTGGGTACAATTTCCGGAAGGCGAAGGAAACTTTATTGGAGTGGCTCCTTTGAGCGGAAATGCTTCTTTAGGATTTGTATATTCCCCATCGCAGTCTGTAGAAATAACTCTCACATTAGCTGGAATATCGGGCGACATGAACTACGGAAAAACCTATGGATCACAAAGTGGGATTTCGCCGAATCGCTATACAAATTATGCGGTATATTTCTCGTTGGGTGTTCTCCTCAAAAAATACGATGTCACATTTAGCTTAGAAGGCGGAAAAGTTTTTAGAAATACAACTCCAAGCGTACTCGATGCAAACAACTATCCGTACATAGGTTTTTCTGCGACTAAGAAGTTTTAATTAAGCTTTACAAAGTTCTATGCTTTTAAATCTACTGACAAGCACTGGCTAAAATAAAGAAGCTTGATTGATGCCCGTTACCGGTTAATAACCCGTTAGCCGAAGGACTTTGAATATTGAAACCATTGCCCTGTGGTTTACAAACACAATATTTTTGAGACCCTCCATTTGTAAACAAAGAAGCAGATGGAAGCGAATAAGTGCCAGCAGCGACTGCTGCCACCGTGATACGTTGATCAACTGGAGTTCCTAAACATGATGAATATAAGGCTGGAGAACTAGAGGAAGAACTACTACTTGATGAAGCTAAACTTGAACTCGAACTTGATGAAGCTATACTTGAACTTGATGAAGCTAAACTTGAACTAGATGAAGCTATACTTGAACTAGACTGAGAACTTGCACTTGAAGCAGAAACTCCTCCTCCACCACCGCCACCTACAAAAGCAACACTAGATTGAGAACTTGCACTACTTGCAACACTCGATACAGAGCTAGAAGATAGCGAAGCTATAGAAGAAGAGGAAGATGATGAAAGCGATGACAAAGAAGAAGTGGAGGAGGATGAGGCTACACTTATTTCACTAGAGGATAAACTACTCACACTTGAAGAAACACTTGATACACTTGAGGCCAGACTACTTGCACTTGAAGCTAAACTGCTTGCACTCGATGCTAGGCTTGATGCAGGCGACAATGCTTCTGAAGAAGAATTCCCCGCTGAGTTAGTATTTGTAGAAGCCCAAAACGTTCCAGTTTGCGGATTGTAACACCACCCCGCTTGAGCAGCACTCGGTGAATCAGAACATTTACCCGAGGCAAAAATTCCAGCATCAGGATTAGAAGTTGCAAGCTCAATAGTGCGCAAACCGTTGATAGGGTTTCGAGGTGGAAAGTCACTTGAAGCCAAGAACCTTCTATCAGCTGCTCCAATAACAGTTGAAGGACAATCTGCGCCGGCAACAATATCATTGGCTCGCAAAGATTCAATACTAGGATAAGACGTTGCAGTACTTCCGCAGCGCAAGACTTTATTTTTTGTTTGTAGTTTTATAGCTGAACTTACGTTTTGTTCGATTGATTTTGCTGCAGATTCTCTGGCTTCTTTTCTGTAATCAAGAAACATTGGAGCGGCAACAACTCCCATTGTTCCTATTGCTGCCATGACCAATAAAAGCTCAACCATGGTGAAAGCTTTTATTGAAAAAAGAGTATCCCTTTTTAAGTTTTTCACATCTGCCTACGTACTACAGATTTAATTGTCTCAGTAAGCTTGGGCCCCCAATATTAATTTTAGGTTTAAACAATAAAATGAAGCAAGGGCTTTTAAAAAAACAGACAAAATTTTACACGAAAAACATACATATTAAATTTTAAGGAACCATTGATAGAACTAAGAAAGCAGCAAGTAATACTAAATGAACAACTCCTTGTAAGGCTGTCGTTCGACCCGTTCCCAAGGTTAAGCCTCCAATCACAAAAGTAAGCATTAAAAAGGCCATACCCTTTGCATCAAGTCCCAAACTCAAGGGGCGATTGGTTACAATAGCAAATACACTTACAACGGGAATTGTTAATGCAATACTTGCGGCACCAGACCCAAGTGCAAGATTTAAACTTGTTTGAAGTTGATTCGCGCGTGCAGCAGAAATGGCAGCCCATGTCTCGGGCAAAAGAACCAAAAGTGCTATGACAATACCCACCATTACTCGAGGAGCACCCATGGCCGTAACACCGGATTCAATGGTTGGACTCAAAGATTTTGCAAGTCCAATAACTACACCAAGGCTCAACATAAGAGCGACAAAACTAATTAATGTAGCTTTTTTGCTTGGAATATAATTTACAGCTTCGAGCGCTCTCTCTTTGGCTGTCGTAATGATTTCAAAGTAATCTTTATGAGTTTTAGTTTGCGCCACGACTAGAGCAACATACATTGCGATAGAAGCCACAGAAGCAAAAATAAGTTGTGTCGTATTATAAGTGGGCCCGACAGAAGAAGACGTAAAATTTGGCAATACTAAAGTTAATCCTGCAAGAGCGGCAAGAACTGCGAGCAATGAATTAGTTCCTTGTGGGTGGAAACCTAATTCCTTGTGGCGCAAGCCACCCAGCAAAAGACAAACCCCAACAATGCCGTTGGATACGATAATAACGGCAGCAAATACTGTGTCTCTAGCAACAACACTCGAATCGGGAGTGTCATTCATCATAAGGGAAACAATCAATCCCACCTCAATCACTGTTACAGCTAAAGCTAGAATAAGAGCTCCAAGTGAAGGTCCTACTCGTTTTGCAATAGTTTCTGCATGGTGAACAGCCGTCATTACAGATACTCCTAAAAAAAGCACTGCAACAGATAGCATCGCAACGGACAGAGCCCCACTCATCAATACAAAAATCATCACAGCAACAGACATTAAAGAGAGGCCATGAGTGTAATCAAAAATACGCTGAGTGTTTTTTGCCATGCTTGCGCTAAGTTATACTTTCAATCAAAAATCAGTCAAAGATTTAAGAGAGCGCACTTAGCTACAAATGAGCTAAACTTTAGACTCTAAAATGAGTTCATCAAAAGATTTTCTAGTTGTGCGTTTAAAAATAATTACAAAAATAAAAATCAAGAGTGCAAATACGCACGGCCATAATTTCATAGCTTCACTTAATTGGTGATCGCGCTCAATACCTTTTGCACTTAAGTGATGCGATTGAAGTGCATACCCAATGTTCATTGCTCCGTAGCCTAAGTTCATGGCCAATCCTTTAAAACTCAAAGCAGTTGCACGTCGCGAAGAGGCCGTTACTCTATTGATGTAATAAGACAAATAGAATTGTAAAAAACGCATTCCCAAACCAAAAGGAATTACAAAAATAATACCCCAGTAAGGAATTGAAAATGCTACTCCAATCAATGAAATAAAAATAACCACTGCAAGTGAAACAAAGTTGGCATCTGCTGTTCTATTTTTAAGCATGCGTTCCATGAGCCCTGCTGTAAACATTCCTAAGATTGAAGCCGCCGCGCTAATCAATCCAAAATAAGCCACAGGAATTTGCACCAAACGGTAATAATCACTGCTTACTGTTAGAAAAAGACGAAGCGAGCTGTCCAATATGACGCCTAAAAAAAGCAAAAGCCACATCACTTTGCTTTGGGCAATCCACCTGGCTGTTTCTGCAACACCCACGAAAGATTTTTTTACCGAAGCCCAAATGCTTTCTTTCGCGCGCTGAAAAGGCGCTTCAATTAAAAATATAGAAAAAGCCAAACAAAAAACTCCGCTTAGAAAAGTTAAAAAAATAGGAATTTTTACTGTTTGCTGAACACTCAATGTTCTATCTATGCCAATGTAACCTAAAACTTTTTGCATAAAACTTGGATCATAAACCAAACCTCCTATGACGGAAGCTACAAGAAAGCCTACAGCTGACCATTTCATAAGAGAACTCAGTAATGTAGCCCAATCTTGTTCTTTGTTTTTGGGATCCAGAGAATCATAGGCCAAAGCTTCATCAGCACCACTCGCAGCAGCTTCTGCAAAACCACTCAAAATACGATTGCACAAAAAGGCCGCAAAAACCCACTGAGTTCCTGGCTCAACCACAAGGAGTACAAGCATCTCTAAGATCATCAAGACTGATGACAAAACAATCAAAGGCTTTCGCCCTATTTGATCGGCCAAAGCTCCTGAAGGCACTTCAAAAAGAATAATACTTAAAGCCCACACAAGATTTAGGACCGCGAATTGTTCGGGAGTTAATCCGTAATCAAAAAATAAAATAGAAAAAACGGGATAATAAAAACGTGAGTTAAAAAATACTCGAAAAAGTAAAAATAATTTTGGATTGCGTTGCTGGCACTTAAGCTGAAGATCGTTTGTCACTGGATTTATACGCCAACCAAGAGACTAGGTTCCAGAGGAACAACTTCCTGTAAGGATCTAATCATAATTTGAGCACTCGCACGTGCGTCTGACAGCGCCTCATGGTGATTCAAATCAATTCCCAAAACACGGCACACATTTGAGAGCTTGGCAGGTTTAATTGCAAAATGGTTTCGAGCTACACGCACGGTACATCTAAAAGGAAGTGCGGGCACTTCTATTGCATAAGCCTCGCAACACGCATGCAAAACTCCACGATCAAATGGCGCATTGTGAGCCACTATATAATCCACCCCTTCAAAGAAATTCGAAAACTCGGGCCACAATTGTCCAAACGTAGGTTTATCTGCAACATCTGCCCACGTAATTCCATGAATATCTGTAAAGCGCATACGCTGACGAGGTGGCTTAATAAGATGAGAGTATTCTTTTACTATTTTACCGTTTTCAACACGCACTAATCCGATGGCGCATGCACTATCTGCAGGATAATCGCTCGTCTCAAAATCGAGCGCTACAAAAGAAGACATTCTTAAAGGATTATCACATTGCTCAAATTAAATATGCAAATATACGCACTGTGTTTTTTTCGGCTGACCTAAAATCCCCATTTGCTCGTGTAGATTTTCCTTATTTTTTATAAAGCAAATCGTCAGCGCTCAAAATTTCTAACTCTCATGCTTGGCACGCCTCCTGCAACCTATAAATCGTAACGGTTGCACTTGTAACTAAAGTGATAATTAAACGGAGGTTTTAAAGATATGAAGACTCGAATTACACAACTCTCAATTATGACATCTCTCTTAGTATTCCCATTAACATTTGCGAATACTGGGTCTAATTCTAAAACTGAAGTTAAAACTGCATCCACTAACGCTGCCGATACCCTCGATGCAAAGAATGCTCACATTAGCAATCCAAACGATGAAGCTGTCACCAGACAGATAAGAAGTCACCTAGCTCAAGACGAACGCTTGTCAGTTTATGCGAAAAGCATAGAAATCAAATCCGTTGATGGCGAAGTGAGACTGAGTGGCAAGGTACCCACTAAAGCAGAAAAGGCTCTCATTGGCAGACATGCTGCCATGGTTGTGAACCCTTCTAAAATTCAAAATTTAATTAAAGTTGCTTCTATGTAAGCAGCTATAACCCTAAACCCCGCTTATCCCTTAAGCACCCTCGGGCAGATCTGCCCATTCCTACTGGCCTCAGACTTTCCTAAGTCTGGGGCTTGTCTATTTGTACTTCTAATTTCTTGTTCCAAGAAATCAATCTTGCTTAAAAGCTCTTTTCAAATCTGATTTTTCTCGCACGATTTGTAGCCTTACAGCTATAAAGCCATAAGGTTCATTCGGTGCAAAACTACAAACAGCGGTTCTTAGTTTTAGGTGTATGCATAGCTGCATTCGGTTCAAATTTTTCCCTGCTTTATGCACATGCCAATAAACAAATAGCCATTCCCCAATCCATGTCTGCGTTAGGAGACAGCACATCTACAGCAACTCTTGCTCATTACCAACGCAGCAAGGCCATGAATCCCATTCACAATGCTCGCATGATTTACGACACCCTTCGCTTTGCATTCTCTGGAGGAGACAAATTTATGCTCTCCAATTGGAGCCTAAGTTGGACCACGGGCATAGGGTCTAAAAAAGTGAACAGTCATGCAAGTCGATTAAAAAAACTGAACCCCAACATATCAATTAGTAATTTTGCAGAACCCAGTGCAAGAATTGATAGGGTCTTAAACATTCAACTTCCGAGATTAAAAAAGTGGAGCCTTGAAAGCTATAAGCAAAATTATCCAGATTATTTAACTCTCATGGTAGGAGCCAACGATATTTGCGCAAACAGTTTGGCTGAGAGCACTCCTGTTAAAACTTATGCAGCAAATTACAAAAAAATTCTAATTGAAATTTTATCTTCTTCACCTAAAACACGCGTGCTCGTAAATTACCTTCCCCCTCTGCAAGACTTAATAAATTCTAAAGATGCCTTTTTATGGGCCTTTCCTGGAATCAATTCCTGCAATGGGTTTTGGAAAATCGCCCCCCTCTGCAAAAGCATCACTCATGGCGACGAAAACAATGCGCTTGATGTAGCCACGCGCGTGCAACAAATGAACCAAGCCATTACTAAGACCGTAAACGAGTTAAGAAAAACCTACGGAGATCGTGTGCGCATTGGCGAAAAAGTAGCGCAAAGAAGAATCCACAAGAACGATCTCAGCATTGATTGCTTTCACCCCAACGCACACGCTCAAAACGACATAGCAGAACTATCATGGGCCTCTACATGGTGGGTTAAGTAAAAACTAAAGCTTCAGTGCGCTTTTACGTATGTGCTGATACTTTTTACTTATGAAAAAATATCTACTATTGGCATCCACCCTGATCTGGAATTTTTCAAATGCTGCTATTAAAGAAGAAGTTATTGAGTACAAAGATGGAAAAACCGTACTTGAAGGCTTCGTGGCTTATCCCGAAAACGCAAGCAAAGCTCCCGCTGTGATTATAGTTCACAACTGGATGGGATTAGCAGATTACAGCAAAATGCGCGCAAGGCAGCTGGCTGAGCTGGGTTACGTAGCATTTGCTGCGGATATCTACGGAAAAGGCGTGCGCCCCAAAAACCAAGAAGAAGCTGGAAAATTAGCTGGAGAATATAAAGGTGATTCAAAAAAATTTCGCGCTCGCATGAATGCTGCTCTTAAAAAAACTAAAGAGCTCAAACAAGTTGATAAAAACAAAGTGGCTGCCATTGGGTATTGCTTTGGTGGAACCGGAGTTCTTGAACTTGCTCGAAGTGGAGCTAAAGTGAATGGAGTTATTAGTTTTCATGGTGGCCTAGGCTCCAAAGAGCCAATAACCAAAAACGTAAAACTCGCACCTAAAGTATTGGTACTCCATGGAGCAGATGACCCTTATGTTCCTGCAGCTGAAGTAGCGGCATTCGAAAAAGAAATGCGTACAGCAGGTGCAGACTGGCAGTTAGTATCTTACGGAAACGCGGTTCATGCTTTTAGCGAAGTAGCAGCAGGGAATGATCCCTCTAATGGTGCCGCCTACAATGAGAAAGCTGACAAACGCTCATTTGAAGCGATGAAAAACTTTCTCAATGAAGTTTTTAATTAAACTATTTGCTTAAATCTTAAAGCAAGAAACCAATTCGGACGTTCTCTTCTCTGCGATCATAGTGGAGAAGAGACTCTGAATACCCGTTAAAGTACTGAACGTAAAACGCGGGTGTTAAGTCCGACCCAAAGAAACGGAATGAAAGACCAACTTCGTGACTGGTGCGGCGAAAATCTTGCCCCCACTCTCCTCCCGTATAAACGCGATAACTAAGCTCTCCACGGTCTAACCAATCAAAAGAAAATTGAGAAAGAGTGATACCCGCTTCAAAGGGGCCTACATATTTTTCTAAATCTTTATTTGTTTCGTCTAAGCTATAGCGCCACAAAGCTTTTGCGTGGCTTTTGATAGACCAGTTTTCATACTCAAAACGCCAATTTATTTTTGCGCCTGCTCCATCAAAACTGCGTGACTCTGGTTCACTTTTACCATTCGACTTATGTTCGTAAGCAATAATGTCCAAATAATCTTCTTCGTCTTCTGGGTGAAATGAATGTCTATAAAAAACGCGAGGATTAAAGTTAGCATCTCTAAAAGGTTTAGATTCTTGTTTTAAGAGCCAGAAAATACTTTGAACATATCCAAAATAAAGTGGGAAGTTACGAAAGCCTTGATACTTGAAACTAAAGTTCACCTTAGAAGTTGGATTTCCAAAAATAAAATACATAGGCTCATAATAGGTAAGATTAAATTTATCTTTTTTCTCCGCTTCTACAGGTGTTGGATACACAACAGCTGTAACGGGAGTTTTTTTAGAATCAGATGCTTCTGAATCCGAATTCTGAACCGTTAGCGAAGGCGAAGACACCGGGGAGTTAACAGGCACTTCTTGTACTTCATCGGGTGTTTGCGCATACACATTTGCAACACAAAAGAACGCCATGAATCCAAATTTTAAAAATCCCTTAAACATAGGACCAATAAAATGATTCTTATGGGCCAAGTCAAACTAGGAACTCAAGAATCAGTAAAATATAGGCTCGTGTTTCTTTTTTATCTCTTTCCAATGAGGAATGTGCCATGTGAGCAAGGCTTTAAAGCTAGGACCATGGTTCATATGAAAAAGATGACACATTTCGTGCACCACTACGTATTCAAAAAACTCCGGATGCAAGCGCCCTAAAAATGAGTGCAAAGTAATGCGACCATCACTGCGACACTGCCCCCAACTTCGTTTTAGCAAACGAAGTTTGAGCGGAGGAATTTTGCTTAAAGAAAAACGAGGCGCCCATTTTTGCAAATATTGCTGAGCCTCTAGAAAAGTATTTTCCTCAAGCCACAACTCAACAGCTTTTTTTAGTGTGCTGGCTTTAAAGTCGGGCGCACTCACCCAAAGACGATCATCTTCAACTCTCACACTTGAGTAAAAGGCTCGTGTGAATTGAAGCTTAAGTTGCTGCCCGCGATAGTAAAAAGAATTCCCTTCAGTCCAAGCCTGAGATAAATCAATGCGAGTTACTTTGCTGTATTTTTTAAAGCGCTTCTGAATCCATGCCTGATGTTTTTTAAGTAGCTCTTCGATTTTTGCCTTTGGATATAAAAAAGGCACCGACAGCACTACCTCGCCTCCAGGGTTAACAGCCAATGACCATGTTTTGCGTTTGAGGCTACGTTTTAAAGTAATAGGGATCTCGGATTGCCCCGATTCAAGGCTTGGTAGCTGAAAGAGCTCGATTTCAGGACCCATTCATCTCCATCAGACAATAAAAAAACCCCGATGTAGAGGGGAGGGCAAAAATTCTACATCGGGGCTTAAGCTCTGAATTGAGGCAATTAGGTCCTCGAGACTGAGCGATATACCTAAGTTTTAGCAGTTATCCACAAATCGTCAAGAATACCTGTACAGACTTTTGTGGATAATTGTGAAAGGAAGCTCTGCGCAATGAGCTAAATTACAGTATTTAGGTCTCAATGGCCTTGCCACGGCGCCCAGTCTTAGATAACTATGTCTTCTCCCGTGCGGGAATAGCTCAGTTGATAGAGCGTCGCCTTGCCAAGGCGAAGGTCGCGGGTTTGAGTCCCGTTTCCCGCTCCATTTTCAAGTACATCAAAAGTTGCATAAAAGCGCATCTCGCGAGAATCATTTCGATTCTTCACGTTCGTAAGCTCTCAAAATCATTGGATGTGAGTTAACAGGAGTTAACTACAGCTCACTGGCATAACCTTCGTTAGGCCTACGCTCGGACACTGCATTATAGCAGTCGTTCGTTGCAGAGTGGCGGTAGTAGCAAAACCGAACATTCCCCCTATGAAAAACTAGCAAGGTGACGCTTGTTATTTGAACTATCCAATGAAAAAGCAAGGCGACGCTTGCTGACCAAGCTATCAAAGCTTTTTTGGTGAAAGTTTTTCAAAACATTTTTCTAAAATGTTTTCACTTCTCACCTTAGCCATTCTCAATCCTTGTCAAGAACACTACCGCGCCCCTTACGGCGCAGAAGAGGAGTGTTTTTGAAATGTCCGAACTAGAAAAACAAAACATTGTCCCTGAGAGGTTTGTTCCAAAAATCTCAAGAGACGCACTGGCCATGCGTGCCCTTCGACTGACGAAAGATCTCAGTCGAAAGCAAGCAGGTGAAAAGTGCGGTGTTTCCGCACGCGCTTTTGAGCAGCTTGAAAACGGCAGGTCTTGCATGAGCCAAGAGCGCATACATCGTTACGTTCATGCCTTAGGTAGCAATATGCAGGAGTTCCTACACATTAGGACTCATGCCAGCACGCTACTTCGTGACCTAGAAGAAAAAGCAAACGCCAAGAAGCAATCTGCAAAACCCAAACCCCGAAGATACCTTTTGAAGCTCATTACAAAGGAAGCGCGAGTCTTGCGCGTGCTGCGAAAACGCAAGCGAATCAGCCAAGACCAAGCTTCTTTAATGTGTGGCTATGGTAGATGCGTGATCGGAAACCTAGAAAACGGCCGCATAAATCTCACAGAAAAGCGCATCGCTCACATTCTAAAATGTTTGGGCTACTCGAAAGAAAGTTTTGACGAACTGCTCAACGCAGAAGTCTTGCGAGATGAAATCTTGGATGAATGCGCTGGATACCTAGAAAACCTAGAAGACTCAAAACTCGAATCTGCCCAAACAGTTATCAAGGCACTACTTAAATAGGATGACAAAATGAAAACATTAAACAATACAGTCACAACCAAGCTTCTCTCAATTAGCTCTCAATTCGCAGGGATCTTCATTCTGGCGATGGCGCTTGGTGGCCCTAAAGTAAGACAAGAATTTTTCGAGATGACATCAGATCTAGCGAAAGTCTCCTCAAGATTGGAATTCGCCGAGTGGACGATCAGGTCTCAATACAGAATGATTGAGTTGATAAAAATCGATTGGAAACCCGTAAGCGTGTTTCCCAAGGAGGCTAAACGCTTCCAATGAATCAACATCAAGACATTCAAACTCAAAAAACAAAAGCTAGAGAAGTTGAAGCCTTCTCTAGCTCTCTAAACACATCGACCTTACAAGGAGGCCGTCATGTCTGCATTAAATCCTATAATTTTCACTCTTAAAAATCTAGAAACACCTACAAAACAGAGCAAAGAAATAACTCTCAGCGAGCAGCGCGAGTGCATTCTTGAAATTCCGAGTCACTTGCTTCAGCGTGCTATTCAAACCTGCGAGACAAAAACGGAGCTGGTTGTTTACATGACAATTCTCCGCTACTCCGTTGGATTTAATCGCAGCCGATGTACACTTAGCCGCAGATTTATCTCTACTTGGACAGGCCTTCAGTATCAAAACGTCGGCAGAGGCATCGAGGGACACATATCCAAGGGGCTTGTTGAGCGTTTACCAGAGTCAAATCTTAAGCACGGCGATGTTTTTAAGATCAACTTTTGGTCTGAATCAGAAATGACGCGTAATCAAATTGATTACACCCAACCCCCTAAGTGTAATCAACCTGAGAACACCCAAGGTGTAATCAAAATGATTACGGAGCGTAATCAACTTGATTACGAGGCGTCATCAGAACGATTACGTGGCGTAATCAGTTTGATTACAAAGAATAAGAAAGAAGAAAAAGAAAGATCTTCTTCTGTTTCTCCAAAACTTCAAAAACATTTGGAATCAATGCCCCAAGCCTTTCAGAGAAGGGCCGAAAAGCAAAGTCTTTCCCAATTGCAGGGCCGATACTCAATAACTCAAATCGAAGATTCCTTGGATTACTTGCTAAAAAACGGAACCAGCTCAGGGCAGAAAATCCTCATGCCGTTAAAGTATCTCGCCACTGATTCGAGCATGGATACTGTTCTAGGAATCATCGAAAAACAAACCTCAGAAGTGCAAAGAAAACAGCTCAGCACACAGGTTTTTGCGCAAGAAAAGGCTCAACATCAAGCCCTAGAGCAACAGCGACGGGAGCGCGAAATCCATTCGCTTGAATGTTTCGAGAAATCATTCCCCACTGAAGAGGCGCAGCTAAAATACATTTCTGACTTCATGGAGCAACGGTGGAGATGCAAGAGCATAAAGCCCAGCCCAAATATTGCGCGAAAACTTGCCATTGCAGATTGGTATAAATCTCACTGCGGTGAAGTGAAATAATTGGAGGAGGAATTATGAGCATTGTTAATTTCACCAGTGGAATCAATAACATCGAAGATTACGCATCCCTCAGTGAATGGGCTGTAAACTACATTTTAACTCACAAGCTCACGCGCGAAAACTTTAATTCCCACGAGGAATTTCGACTATTGTCGAGACGGGAAAAGGACGCAATTCGCTACCAAATACGCAAGGGTGCGCCACAACCATCAAGCAGAAATTCTTCCTCCAAAAGAGTAGCTATTTCTCGATCAGCTCGGTTGCCACCTAAAGAGGTAAAAGTTGATCGTCTTAGGCTTGCTAAACTTGCTTTAGGAATTTGGATCTCAGGATTTCTGCTAATCGACATCGCAAATGTTTACCTGAACAAAGGTGCTTCGCCGCTAATGGCATGGCAATCCGCAATTCTTACTGAACTTTGCATTGTTTGCGCATCCATGAGCTCCCGCATGGATCTTAGGAGGGTGGCATATGCACTTTTTGCATACAACGTCCTGATATTTGGATTCATGGAGGTGGATGTTGCTCTAAACAGAACAAAAATATTGAACAATAATCTTGCTCAAATGGCGACTAAGAGGGAACGAATTAGCAATCTAAAACAGCAGCTTTCAGAGCAGGAAATTGCCGCTAAAGCCAATTTGAAACGTTTAGGGAAATCTCATCAACTAGGATACATAACAAACGGCACTATCTCATTTGAGAAGGTATCTCGGAATATCAAAGAGTCGTCAGATAATATTAAGACAGAAGCAACGAGGCTGGAAGAAGAAATCAGAAAACTTCAAGATCAGAGCCAAGCGCCTTTTTGGATCTACATCTCGTCAATTCTGTATTTCTTGCTCAGATGTATACTGCAATTTTTCTCAATTCGCGTTCTTAAGCAACAAAAACCTTAGCGGAGAGTAAAGTGCATTTTTGAATATCGATCATCCTTCATGTCAGGCTTGATGTCGTTCTTTATAATCTGAGAAATAATTGACTCGATTTTTAGATCGTCAATCCCATTTAATTCGTCAGTAGTTAGGACTTTTTCAAAATTGCCTGTTTCCTGATAGATTTTTTTTCGATTATCCCACGAAGCCATATATGACTTGCTATCAACTCTCCCAAGATGCTCCCAGTAAATTGTACGTCCATCCAGAAACTTAATTGTAAAATCTGGATGAATAGAAAACCCTTTCCCCTGAAGCGGATACTCAAGTTCGTAATTCACATCAAATCCCCCAAATTTTTCACGAGCTTCAATTAGTTTCTTTAAAATGATGTATTCAATTCTAGATTTAACAACCACTCCTGCAACTGGCACATACGCAAAGGGAAGGCTATCATTAAAAAATAAACTTGTTTTTCTTCCGTCAATTGAACTTCTCGCCCGTATCTTTTCAAACATCTTAGGAATTTCTTCGCCATTTTCACTTTCAATAAAAAGAACAACCTTTTTCTTAGCTCTAGTAAGGGCGGTATACACAAGCTCTCTGGAAATTAGACTTCTATTACTAGGGATTACCAAAAAGACAGTACCAAATCCACTACCTTGAGCTTTATGAACTGTAATTGCATACGCTAACTCAATGCTTTCTGCATATTTTAGTTCGTGAAAAGCGTAGGCTCTTTCATGCTCCTCGAAAAAAACTTTCTTTTCTCCGATAATAAGCCCCATGGAACCATTTGATACAAATAACTTATTATCCTTGTATTCATTCTGAGTGTGGATAACCTTGTCTCGTAATTTAAATGCTTGCTCAGAACTACTGTCGTAGTAATTCTCAGATCTTCTAAGAGTTAATTGAAAAAATTGGTTGAGACCGGACGCTCCATAAAATCCAGAGTTATAGGGAGATAACAATTGGAACTTGTCCAAAGCAGGAGCAGCCCCTGAAGTAGACGCATTCAATCCTAAAACAGCATCTAAAACCTGATCTGCATTTTTTCCTTTAATGTCAGGCAAATTAGCAATTGCCTCAAGTAGTTTTACCTGTAAATCAGATTTGTTTTTCCACCTATAGACCGACACACCAGCACATATTTCTTGACTATCCTTCAATTCCTTAAAGTTCTTTTCATAAAACTTTGTCTGATTGGAAAATACTTTTGTAAAATCTACAAACTCCTGTGGCAACTCAGCCCTACAGTTAGTATCAAGCGAAATGAAATGCTGACTTCTCATCTCAGGAGAAGAAGTAATAAACTCTATGATGTCTGCAAAAGGCTTCCCAAAGCCAATGGGCGGAAGTTGATTTTCGTCTCCAACAAGAATTAGTCTTTTAAAGTCCTTACCCTTTATGTCGATAGCTCTTAAAACTTTAGCAAGTTTTGGAAGGTCGATCATGGATGCTTCATCAATAACAAGATTTTGAACAATCTTTTTTGCGCTTCCCATTCGCTCTATATCAGCCAGAAATTTATCAATTGTGAACGCTTCAACATTCAATTTCTGTTCGTTGTTTTTTAATCTAAGTACAGCTTTACCGGTTAGACTCAAAATAATGTGTTGCTCACCCAAAGATTTAAGTTTCTTTACTATATTTAAAAGTTCAAACGATTTCCCTGCTCCGGGAGCCCCTGTTAATATCATTAATCTTTTTTCAAGTGCCTGTTTGTAAAGTTTTAATCTCTCTTCTTTGAACAAAACAGGATCAAATCTTTCACCAATTTTTTTACTCAAAAGAGCTGAAGCTGGGCTGATCTCCTGTTCTAAACTAGAGCAGTCAGCGGTCATCGAGCTTGCAGATACGAGGTACTTAATTGAGTCAGAGACAAACCTCTCATCATCATACAAATCCTTTAAGTAATATACCGAAGTCCCTGAAATTTTCGAGTGAACTACTTTCTCGCGAAAGTGATCTGCATATTCTCTTCCCGGGTTATTTAAATCAACCTTTACAATGTATTCCTGATCAAATTTATAGAACAATGGATACTCCGAAATCATTGCCCTCAAGCTTTCGGCGTCTTCATAACAATGTCCTTTTCGATCCAATTCTCGCAAGCTGGACAATAAGACCGATCGAATTCTTCTCGGATCAGAGACCTTCCAATCATGAATAGTAGCGCGGGCTAAAAATCTTCTTTCAGGAAAAAGTGCAATGTCGATCTTAAATAGATCAATTTGTCCGTCAATTTTTTCTCCAGAGTATAAATCCTCTTGAATTTTATCTGGAGTGTACTCTTCATATATAAGATACGGATTTGTCGCTACTTCAGACAACGACGAGCTTAAACCTTCTTTTTTAATAATTCTCAAAAACTGGTTAGTAGTTAAATTGAGACTTGCTAGTCTAATAAAATCGCCAACAGAGAGATCGTAATCCTCAATTTCATCGAGGATTCCACCGACTATATCCTGAAAATTCTGTGATTCTCCGGTCTCAAAACAACGAACAAATTCCTTCAGGGACTTCTCGTTCTTGAGCTCAAAACTTCCAAAGAAATCATTAATTCTATCGGCCTCTGCATCCCCCATTAAAGCAGCAGCTACTTTAGGGAAGCCCGGCAAGTAGCCCCTCTTCTCCCAGCAATGTTTTAGGAGAAACTCAACATTTTTAAGATTCGCCTCTACATCGTAAGCCTCATCATTCAAAAGAGCGTGCTCTTTTACTTTTAACAAACTGCGTCTGATTTTGGTCAGAAGATAAATGGCCTGATCGTCATCTACATGCTTGGCAACATATAGAAATCCCTCTAATAATTCTGGTTCTCTTATAGAAACCTTAATGTCATCTATATAAGAGTTAGAAATGCCAGCGTCACGCTCCATCATTTTCAAATACTCATGATAAGGTAATCGAACACCGGAATTTGCAAAATCTTGAGTGTATCTAAGCGCCCAATTTAGAGTAGGAAAATTGGGTTGTCGTAGTTTTTCCTGCGTCTTCTTTAACTGAGCATCACTAACATTAAACCTTTGCGGGGCCTCCATTTCTTTTAACAATGCGCACCCTACTAGGAGGTAATCCATGTCTTCTCCAGAGACTGGATTGCTAAACTTGCAATAACTAAAAATGACAGAAGCCTTTGGCTCCAATGCAGATTGAAACTTGCTAATTCTACTTTCGAATATCTCTTTAGGATAATAGCTTCCCTTATACTTTTTCCTTTCTTCAGGACTTCTTACAAAGGAAAGTTTAAATGGCCATGACACTATTGAATATGGAGGAAGCTTTTGTGGAAGGAGTGGAAATTCAGGAACCACAGGATTGTCATGCACGAAATCTAGAGAAGTATTTCCAAATGCATTGATCGACCAAAAACAAGGCGGGGTATAATTGCCTACATTTTCTTTAGTTGCCAACTTCCCCCTACAAGAGGCCGAACATTCTACGTCAAGATCTCTTCTTCTACGGATTCTCTCTGAAAGAAGAGAGTTCTCGCCTACACAATAGATATTATCCTGTGGATTAGAACAAATGGAGCCATCCCATTTATTATCATGCCAAGCCAATCTTACACAGAGATGTTTAGAGTTGACCTTTCTCGTATTCTCCTTAGTTGAATCAACAAACTCTTCAACAGTAGAGAACTCTGATTTAGAGCCCAATCCCTTTACTTCATTGTAAATTTTAAACAACTTCTCTAATTCAGATACTTGAAGTGGCGACCTACGAGCCAACTCTTTTCCAAGTTTATATAACACTCTTTTTTTCCAACCAGCTAAATTCTCAAGAGTAGACATCTCTAAAATTTCATTAGGATCTACAAGATTTGCCCATGAACGCAGTTCGTTTTCTTTCATTTCTATTTCAAACTCCTAGGTTTTTTTTGAAAAAAGCATTGGTTGAAAACTCACTTGCCAACTTAATCTGGGAGTTAATAAAAGATTCAACTTTTGGTTTTAATTCCACGCCATACCCCGCTTAGTTATCGGAGCATTAGAAGCTTGAATTTAGAGGTGAATTGTGCGGTGCGCTACGGGTTGGCCAAAATGATTTGCCTGTTTGGAACCTTTTCAGATAATTATGAAATTTTTTCTTCAGCCAATGAAAATAACCATTTAACCAAATCAACCATAACTAACGTATCTTTGTGGCAGTATTCCAGCATAGCAGACCTCAACTCGGCTTTTCGCTCCGAAGTAGAATTGGAATTAACTAGTTCCTCAAAGGCTCGTTGAGCGGCTGTTCCATTAGGGATATCCATTCCGTCATAAGATTGGCTATCCCCCAAAATCGCCGGAGCAACCGCCTTTAAGCTAAATGAACCATGAAAAGCGTTGTCGTAAACATGATCTCTGATAACAGGCAATGGATCGACGATCCTAGCAAGAAGAGCTAAGAGGGCTTCGGCTTTCCCAGGAAAAGTTTCAGCCATTTCACGAATTCGAGATGACTCAAATTTTTCGTAATACGCAACAATAGAGCCCTCTGTTCCGCAAGTGGAAAGAAGCGCATCAATCAGAGCGGGGCGAGGATCGTCTGCTGTTTCGTGAAGATACTCAAAGTGTTTAAGCTGGCTTGTAGGAGTGTCCCATCGATGAACGCTGAACTGAAAAGGAACCTGTTGGTATGGGCGAGTCCCATTGTAGCGTGGAATAGCTGGGCCAATGGTTTCAAAATCGAGAAAAACTAAAGGAAACTTCCAATTCTTTATAGCTGAAGAAACTCCTGAAAAGTCAATAAATCTCTCGCCTGACTTAAATACATCGACGACTCTCTGTTGTAGTGGATCGAGTCCAGTAAGACGGTCATCGTCAAGTTTTATAATTCCTGAAGAATAAAATTCCCACTTTTTATCTTTAATTTTTGGAAGATTAAAAACCGAAAGTTCAGGAACCCCACTTTCCTTCCAACAATGGTCTTTAAAACCACACTCATTTGGAACAAGACAGTGCGTACCGATGTCAACGTCGGGAGTTTTTGAACCTTTTATTGCCGAAAAGATTTTAGTAACTTTGGGCAAAATATCAGGGTACAAGTCTCGAAGCTGACTCGTCACATCCACAGCAGTAAAAAGATTATCCAAATTTGGAAATGTACATTCAGGGTTAATATGGAGAATGTTAATTTGTTCGATTGGAAATCCTGATTTAGCAACTATCCAAGCTTGGAGTCCGACATCGTCTAGGTGCTCATTTTTTATTTTTGTAGAAGACTTTACCTCAAAAATCTTCCATCTCTTGGTATCAGGAGAAAGTTGGATAATATCCGCCCTTGCGTAACATCCGTTATATTCAAAAGCAGCTTCATAAAGCACTTGCGCGCCACTAGAAATGAGTTCTCGGGTTTTCTTTAGCGACCCAACAAAATCCCAAGGCTTATTATCAACTAGAATTCCTCCGTGAAATCGCTCACGTGCTTTTTCACCCACAATGTTTCCTTGATTGAATAACGCCTGCTGGTCAGGAGTAATCGGGGCTTCAAGTTTTGGTTTATGAATGTTGAGGTAAATACTCTTCAAACATCTGTATCCACGCATTAGCCTTGTTTTACTAATAAGCTTAGGTGGTGGGTTCATTCATTCCCTCAAACCAAACACTGAAGTTGGGATCAGTAGATTCTGGTAATGGATCAGCAATCAATGACTCTACTCGAACAGGCATAGTAACCCCCGAACCGAAAATGATGGCTTGCCGTCTTGGTAATCCTGAAATTCTCGAAAGCTCCTGTCGATCTGCCCATTCAGTTGCGGATGACACTGCCTTCAAATCTTGCTCTCCATTTAATCGGAAGCATACCCAAGTTCCGCATTGTGAAAGTACAGTTGGGGAAACTTCAGAAGGACGTTGTGTACTAATCCAAAGCGAGAGGCCGAATTTTCTGCCCTCTTTCGATAAACGCTCATATGCTAATGCATGATTTCCACTGCCATCGTCTCCTTGTGTAATTTGACGCAAATAATGGTGCGCTTCCTCCAAAACTAAAAGTGTTGGGGTGCTTTTTCCTGGTCCACGCCTAAAAAGTTCAAATGCCAGTAGCTCCAGAAGAGAGCCTAAGACAAGTGGCATTAAATCATGCGCAACTTCACGGATATTTATTATATGAACTCTCCATTTTTCTGATCCAGACAATCCAAACAGTTCATTAATTAGGTGTTCGCCTTCAGATTGCCAGCTTAGCTTCCCCTTTATTGCTGGCTTAAGTGCTTCAGCATCAACAACACTTAAGAAGATTTCGTCAGAGAGCAATTGCTTAATCTTTGTGATTAAATTACTGACGTTTCCATATTCAAATGCGGCTCGCTCAATCATCCCCCTGTTGTTGGGCTTTAAAGAGTGGCTTTCAGCAATTAAACAGGATAATGCTGACAATGGGGGCCAGGAGCTTGACAGTGTCTTTGCTGACCGGGTTCTTAAAGCTGTGATTGTTTTGTGCGCATCATCCGCTCCAGCTTGTCTGCAATCGTCAAACAATGTTGCCACTTTAGAATCGGCAAGACCAGCTCCGCCATTTGCATCAAACCATTTCACCTTATTCAAATTATCAAGAGCAAAATTTAAAGCAGGTCGCTGTGTCTTTTCACTTGGAAGGAGCAATCTTCCTAGCCCATGTCGCCCAAGGGCAATATAAGGAATTTTTCTCGTCGGACTTGCGCCCCCGAGTCTTGTTACTTTTACCAAGTTTTCAGCAATATGTGACTTAAAAATGCCTTCATATTCACCATTGATGTCGAATACAACAATTCGTGATTTTGGTCCTTTAGCAAGTTGTTGTAATGTTGCCGCAGTAAAACAACTCTTCCCTTGTCCTGTGCTGCCAAGAACCGCAACGTGACGAGAGAGTAAGCCCGAGACATCAACTCTTAGATGGGCCCCACCTCTAGTTGGAACTCCCAGATCAATTCCATTTGTAACGCGATTAACACCTAATATAGCATCTAACTCATCATCTACTAGGGGATATGCTTCTGCTCCAAGCGCTGGAGAAGTAAGCGAATCAGTATTAAATTCTATTTTTCTTGCCGTTCTGTAAATGACCCCAACAACCACGGAAACAAGATTTCTAAGGGGTTCCTCTACGACTCCATCCTTTCTGGACTTTGGTCTATGAGCCTCTCTTGGCTCCGCAAAAGAAATCGATGTTACCTTAAGAACGATAAGCTTTGAGCCTCCATCTACACCAAAAAGGCTTCCAATATCCGTGACTGTAGTAATTCCCTCCCGATGAGAGGCGACAAATCCTTTGTGCTGGTCTTTTAAGTTTAGAGTAATTTCTCTACCATCAATACCAACTACATATGCAAAGGCAGAGCGGTCAGAATGGAATCTCATCATTGCCACTCCCTTCGACGATTCCATTGTTTGCCTTATCGGGTTTATTGAGACCTTCTGATTGATCTGATTTTTTCTTCTCGGCGAGAAGCTTTCTGATCCTTTCTGATTGCTCGTTAAAAATGGCAGGATCAGGAAGGTGCTCAGCGAGCTTATCTAAAAATGCTCGCGCATTTCCGCCAACAAAAGTAATTTGCGGCAGACCTAGTTGAATGAGCTGAGACAAGAAAGGATTATTCTCTATAGTTGGTTTTTGGGTGGCTGAATCCACGGTGATCTCAGGAACGTAGAGCACTAACTGCAACGTTGGATTATGTATTGCTGATCTAATGACTCGATTTAGATGATCGTCTCCGAACGAATACCCGTTTACAATAAGGCAGCTTTGCGATTTAGAGAGAAACTCAGAAAATCTCCTAAATAGTTCGCCAAAGACGAAGGCAGACGTTCGGAGATACTTCGCAGCCTCTGGAAAAATAAGAAATGTGTCTGGGTCGCAGCCGTCTTTACCAGAAATAAAATTTTCAAGGGGCCCATATACGGAACGAGCAGGTTCTTCAGTGACTCCTCCGCTGTCAGTAAGCTTCCATGTCAATGAGCCATGAAGTTTGGCAAGAGAAACTGAATAAATTCCAAATCTAGCTTCGCCTTTTGCTAAAATGTTTAAATAACCCAAGTCAAAATTGTGAGGCGAAAAAATTCTGTTGTGAAAACCACTAAATCCGTTATTTACATTTAGCCCGATGGCTTCAGCGGCCCACTCAACTGACAAATCATAGTTCGTGGTGAATATCCAAGGCGATGATTGGCCTGGCTGTCTAGCGGCACAAATTTTCTGAAGTATTTGGACATGAGACTTCAGTTTTTCAGATATTGTTGCTTCAGCTTCTTCGGGTGAAGACCAAAGTTTTCGATCAAGAAGAGCTGCGCTTAGAACCTGTTTTCTTAGTTGTTTTATAATCTCATTAACATTACTTAAAGCAGTATTTTTACTTCTTTCGAGGTCGGACTTGGCGATATTCAATTTGTCCAATAGCAGCTCTAAATTTGGAGTCGCATCTCTCTTGATAAAATTATTGGATTCAAGCCATTGAACTTCTACTGAATTTGATAAAGAAAATGAATCCCAAATTTCTTTAACTGTCTTGCCTCCAAGGCCATTTGCCTTGGAAGCTCCAGCACCTAGTAAAAGGCCAATGTTTTCTAGCCTCGTAAGTGCTGCTATATGAGCCAAAAACTCATCAGGCATAAGCAGCCTCCCAGATCGAAAGGCGAGGACTTCTAATTCTTCAAATTCAGAAATATCATTTTGTTTCTTTTTTAGACTCATTTTGAATGTCCTCTACGATTTTTCCGGTCTTTGTATCATATCGACAGCGCACGATTGACCCATCACGAATTCTCTCTATTGCTTCATCTATGACGAACAAAGGAACGAGAAACCACTCTCGTGGCGTAATAGGCGTTCCAAAACGGTCTTTAATCTCTATATTGAGACGTGCGGGCTCAAAGAATTTATGAATTACGTTCTCTAGCTTTGAACGACTGATATTGGAGATTTCATAGGTAGCGACAATTTCAACGTCTGCCATTAAAAATGTTGGGTCTAGTTTTGCATTGGCGATTCGTCTTTTTACACAATTGCTAGTAACGCCAATTTTGTGAATAACATCGCGGCTCGCAACTATCCCAGCATGCTCCGATTTGCTACGCAACACATAGACTGTTCCGCTCGCAGTGTCGCTTTCTTCTGCAATACCAGAGAACAGAGGGCCTGAAGGAGTTGGATCGGTAATCCTACGACCGGTGTTATCTTTGTTTAGAGCACGTTGGAGTGAACGCAGCAGCAGATTGCTCTCTGTTCCATTGTCATAAATAACCCGAAGTCGTCTGTCTGGTCTGTCATATTCGTTGATAAACTCTTCGCCCATTTCTGCGACGTATATTTTTTGGCCTCCGAGAATAAAAAATTCTCCAATAGAAATCTGCGCATTCTGTCGGAATTCCCTCGTTTGGCGATTTCCGGATCGAAGGTCCTCTTGAACTTGTGCAAAGAGCGGTTTGAATCTAGGAAAGTCAGGGCACGGCGTTCGCCTAGCAATTTCCTCGGCAGCGTGAACTTCTGCACGAGTTCTTACGTTCTTGAGTTTTGTAATGTCGGATTCCTCGGAAGGAGCAGCTCCAAGCTCTGACAAAAGAGTTTCATCGTCTACATCTGGATCATCTGATGCAGCAGCATCGTAGCCCTGGAGAAGATTCAAATGATCTCTTCCATTTAGAACGCTTCTACATTCTTCAGAAGTTCGAATGCGATCAAGGCGAACAGCATATATACGCTCAAATATATCCTTGTCTTCCCCGTGTTGTGGGTTGCGTCCGTTGATTTCTACAAATCGCTCAATCTCTTCAAATCCAGCCAATATACGAGCTTCACGGGTAGAACTGTTGGATGAAGGCTCTGCTTCGGCTTCAATTCCAAGTTCTGCAAGTAACTGTTCGTCAGAAATATTTTCTTCAGCCATTTTTCTTACCCGCGGTATGTCGCTGTAGGACAGCAATTCCCTCAGCCATCCTTTTTTCCCAAGGATCTTGTGCAGTCAGCGAAGGAAGTCTGCCGCGCTCTTCCTTGAATTTCTTGGCACGTTTTGCGAGTTCTCTTGCTTCCTCTACTGAAATACTGGCTTTTCTGCCAGCGATAGCATTTGCAACTTGCTTAAGACTATCTTCATTCATGGCCTTCGCTAAAATTGCATATGCTTCGCCAAATGGATTAATGCGATCAATCAGATCAACTTCTAATTCCCGAACGTCCATTGCAAATCTTCTGATGCCATCTATTAAAGCCGTATTGCCGCTTCCTTCGCCATGTGAGCCTGATCTCAAGATTGCCTTAGCCTGCTGGGCAAGATTCAAGGCTGCGATTGCATGTTGTCGAACCGCCTCTTGATCCTCTTCGCTAAGTTCCGGGTATCTATCTCTTACGATTTTTCCCATGCGAATTTGAGTCAATTCTTCGGGTACCATTTCACTATCAAACAATCCTCGCTCAAGTGCGGTTTCATCTTGAACGAAAGAAGCAATCACTTCGTTTAAGTCTTCTTGACATACTCTTTTTGCGTCTTTGCTTTTTGGTTCAACAAGTCCCTTTATTTCAATCTGAAACTGCCCAGTTTCCTTATTGAAGCCAATGTTTGATTTGTTAGGATCATATCCGCCCTCTCCGTAGTCGAAGCCATCGACTGGAGTATTATTCTGGTTCTTTGGAGTAAAATTGAATCTAGGAGCAAGAACTTGCTCCATCAATAAACTAGCAGATATAGCTTTAAGGGTGTCATTTACGGCATCCGCAACAGCCTCCTCAGAAGCATCTGGCTCTGCAATCAAGTTTGTAAATCGTGCGCGGGTTTTTCCTTTAGCATCTCGTGTGGCACGGCCAATGATCTGAATAATTTCCGTGAGACTTGAGCGATATCCAACCGTCAATGCGTGTTCACACCAAATCCAGTCAAAGCCTTCCTTAGCCATTCCAAGTGCTACGATTATGTCAACGTGGTCGCGATTGTTCTTTTGAGTTGGATCACGAAGAGATGTAAGAACTTTTGCCCTCTTTGCATCATCATCGACAAGATCGGCAATACGGAGTATTTTTCCGCTTGCACATTTGACTAGATGAAATCCCGTTTTTTCATCTGTTCCCTGCCACTCTCCCAACTCGTTAAGGATGTGTTCCACTTCTTTGATTTTATCTTTGGTGCTTTCTCGTGAGTTAACATTAGGAATATGGAGAATTGTCTTTTCTTCAGGGTTTAATACATTGAGAATCTCATCGCTGTATGAGCCCGTGTAGAAGTAGTAACCCACATCAAGCTGCTTTAAGTATTGGTAGCCATTTAGTTGTTCATAATAAGTGTATGTAATAGTTTCGAATCGTGACTCATCATTCGGAGCAAGAACGGCCTCGGCATCTCCACGAAAGTACGAACCAGTCATAGCGAGAACATGAACTTTATCGCGTGCCAAGAATTGACCGAGATGTGTTCCCAGTTTGTTGTCTGGGCTTGAGCTCACATGGTGAAACTCGTCTATGGCAATTAGGCAATTATCGAAAGTTTCAACACCAAACTTGTCTACTGCAAATCGAAATGTCGCATGAGTGCAAACAAGGGCTTGATCCGTGCTATCCAAAAATGATTTGACAGCTTCAACCTTACCACCATTGTCACCGCCGGGTGCATTGCAAAGGTTCCATTTAGGTGCCACGGTCCAGTCAGCCCAAAAGCCAGTTTTGGTTAACTGCTCATCATTAAAACTTGCTCCAATTGTCTTTTCTGGAACTACAATAATAGCCTTCCTCAGACCTTGGTTTTTTAGTTTATCTAAAGCAATAAACATCAACGCTCTGCTCTTTCCTGAGGCGGGAGGTGACTTAATCAGAAGATACTGTTCACCTCGCTTCTGGTAAGCTCGTTCTTGCATTGGGCGCATCCCCATGTCGTTTATTTTTGTTGAGCTACCATTACAAGCATATTTAGCTGAAACTGTTGGTACAGAGATATTTTTCTTCATGCCCGTGCTTCCTTTTTCTTTCCTTTTCTTTTTGGCTTAGCGGCAGATTCGGCGTTTTTCACCGCTACCATTTTTGTATAAAGCTCGAAAAGTTTTTCGAGCCGTTCGCTATCATTTTTGAAACGCCTACCAATGTAGATTCTCTCTAAAACTTCATCATTACGATCATGAGCGTGGCGCAAATTTTCGGGCATTGAGCCTGGATCATAGAGATCAGCAATAGTTGCAGGAAAATGAGCTTCACGTGCTAAGAGTATATCCTCTGCACAACGAGTTAGATCAGTTTTATTTTTTTCGGTAAGCAACGGAACGGGAAACGTGTTCCAGCCAAGAGTATTCGAATATCTGAGACGGGTCTCCAATTGTCCGCAGATAGTTTTTACCCATACTAAATGAAGCTTCGAAGCAATAATAGCCAAGTTCCAGATAGGTTCATCATAAAGACCGAAGGCTAGATTTGTAAGTGCTGAACTCTCATCAATGATCCCAACAGGCAAAAATGGTCTAGACTCGGATGATACAGAGGGAATGACAATGGTATTGCTCAAGCCTCGGTTCATCTCTCTGAATTGGTGTGCGCGATTTGCTAATTGATTGGCGCTTTTGTCTTTGCTCGCCAGCCGCATAGACTGCACTGCCTCAATGCGCATTCTTATTGTCGGTATACTCAGCGCATTTTGCAGTTCTCTATCTTCGATCCAAAGGCAATACCTCGATTTGCCCTGTATAAATTCTGCCGATCCATAAATCCGTTTTATAAACTTGTTTCTTTGATACTCTGTAAGATGAAGTGAGCTCACATCGGCATCAGACAAAAGCAAATTTCCACCATCCACAGGTTTGTTTCCAAAGCTCATTGCAGGTAATAAATTAAGAGGTTTTGAGGATTTATCGACAATAATGTTAGGTCCCGAAATAAGATACGCGTTTATGTTCTCAACCAACTTGCAAGTTTCGTTACCTTCATCATCAACAGTATAGAGCTTTCGTGTATTTGTATTAGCAGTTGAAATTCCTACAATTACAACGCTTACTCCTGCATTATAGCTAGCAAGATTTGCCCATTTAAAGCTTGTATGTGCAAAAAAAATGGAATTGCCCGTGGAGAAAACTAGAGGCCAAAGAATAGGCACTTGCTGACCCTGACATATGGAGTTTGTAGCCACAAACGCGCACTTAGCATTTGATGAAGCACAATAATCAGCGCCCTTAATAAACCAGCCAGCAACATAATCCAATGATTTCCAATTTTTTACTCTGCCATCAAAAATTAGTTTTAAATCTTCTTTTTGCTCATCTGACTGCCATGTAGAACCCAAATACGGAGGATTTCCACACAAATATACTTCACCATCATTTAAATTCTCAATTACTGGACAAATTTCATTCCAGTTCAATCTCAGAGCATTTCCATTCACAATCCAGTTATCAGCATCCAAAGGCAGGAATTCTTTGAGTGCTTGGGTTTGGCCGATATACAAAACATTGCACTGATACTCAGCGATAATAAGTGCAAGCCGAGCTATCTCTGCTGGAAAATCTCGCAGCTCGATACCATGAAAGTGGGTAAGCTGAATTTCAGTCCTAGAATCTGGCTCGCCTCGTCTCTTGTTTATCTCTGCCTCAATCGAACGGAGTTCCTTGTACGCAATAACAAGAAAATTTCCAGATCCGCAAGCCGGGTCAAAAACTCGAATTTTTGATATTCTCTTTCGAAGATTTAGTAGCGCCCTTGAATTTTCTCCAGCTTTTTCTAGCTGAGAGCGTAGTTCATCAAGGAATAGAGGGTTAAGTACGCGCAGAATATTAGGGACACTTGTGTAGTGCATCCCAAGTGCACCGCGCTCCTCGTCTTCGGTAACAGCCTGAATCATAGAGCCAAAAATATCTGGGTTGATCTTCTTCCATTCAAGACTACCCACGTGAAGCAAGTACGAACGTGCAATTTTACTGAAATGAGGGACTTCAGTGTTGCCGGAGAAGAGTCCACCATTGACATATGGAAAGTCTTCAACCCAGCGCGGTAGCTTAGCTTTTGTTCGATTATCAAAATCTGTATTCATCGCTCGAAAGATTTCGGCGATGACTTCGTGTGTATTAGATGAGTCTCTTGCACTCATCTTTTCAATTGTTCGCGAAAACAACCCTTCGCCTTTGAATATATCCGTATCCTCTGCAAAAAAACAAAAAATCAGTCTCGCCATAAAATGATTCATGTCATGGCGACGTTCTGCTGCCCCCCATGTGGGATTGTCTTTTATCAGCTCAACATACAAGCGATTCAGACGCCCAGTCGCTTTGATATCGAAAGAACTCTCCCTAATTTGCTGTACGGTGGAGATTCCAGCGAGTGGAAGAAAAAATCCGAAGTGATTGGGAAAATCTTTATATTCGCAAGCAACGGTCTCGCCTGTTGCAAGGTCTTCAGATTGAAAATCCCTTCCATCTGTTACGAGTATAAATTTTACTTTATGCTTGGTCGTTGCAGAGCTTTTGCGTAGCTGCTCAAGCGATTCATTCGCTTTTCCCAAACCGCAAACAATCATGTGGATGTTATTGTGTTGAAGTATTCCACCCTCAATGTCTGATTTATTAGACGATCCGGCTCTTAGCCGTTGGATCGTGGTCGGTTTATTCCCAAATGCTTCTAAAAAAGCAAATGGGAAATTTACTGAATCAAATGGCAGTTCCGCTAATTTTGATACTGCCTCTTCGATCTCAACCGCGTTCACGTGCGGCCTCCTAGTTCCACATTTGTTTGTAGTGAGGTTTGATCGTCGGAGGCACCGCCACTGCGCACCCATTCATCAACTTCGCTAGTTTGAAAGCGCCATTGTTTGCCGACTTTGTGGGCAGGAATGCGGTCGCGCTCAAGCCACCGATATACCGTTTCTTTAGAAATGCTTAGATGCTTGGCGATCTCCTCCACGGAGAGCCATCTTTCAGTTACTGTCATTTTAATTTGATTTCCTCAGCTATAAACAACTGGAAATAAGTATCAATGACAGCCAATTACAAAACAATACTGAATATATAAAACTTGCCAAGCAGCAACCAGCTTAGGTGCGCCGCGTTGACTGCCGCGGGAAAATCTAGAACTAGAGCGGTACGATTAGTTTGGAAAAATGGCAATCCACGGTGGAGATTTTGAGACAATTCCCTCAACATATAGTCCAACGTCGGAGGAAAGATCACTATTTCCCGAAGCTATAAATAGTCGACGAAATCCCTTTCCGTATAAAACTTTTGCAACTTCCTCGCCGCGATCATTTTTTAACCTACTATCCAGATAAAATTCAGTTTCAGAGTCGAAGTAATCAATCTGTGCGAGCAAGTCTTCTCTATTGGAAAAAGCTCGCAGATCACGATTGTATCTTTTTGCAGAATGCAACCATGTTGAAATTACCATCTCATCATCCTCAACCAAAACAGCATCGGGCTTTATTTTTTCGCTGGTAACAATGGGAATGCTCGATACCATCGCCTTAGGCAGGAGCTTCACACAGCAAGTAGAGCAAGCTGCCTTGATAGTTTCTTCGTCTGCTCTACTGGTTACAAGCACTGATTTGGATTCAAGCTTGTTCTCACGGATAAAATTAAGTCCATTATCCGTGGAATTTAGGAATTCATAATCAATAAAATAAATGGCATTCTTTGGCGTGCGGTCTGCGAGCCAAGCTTTTAGAGAAGTAGGTTCACTGAAGTGCTTGATAGAAATACTTTTCCCAAATGCCATAAGCTTATTGTCCCAACTTGAGTGAATAGAGGGATCATCATCGAGAACCACGACTGTGGTGTCTTTTGAGATTCTCACCTTATCAATAAACCAGTCTGGAGAATCGGCAACTGGAAGGTTGATATGAACCGTGGTTCCTTGCCCCACTTCTGATTCCACATCTATCATGCCTCCCCAGAGTTCGACGCATTTCTTAGCAAAGCTGAAACCAAGACCACTTCCATTTTCCTTCCAAGAAACGCCTTTGAGTCCTAATTTCTTCAGTTCGTCTTTGCTCATGCCTTTGCCTGAATCTTTGATTGAGATGATGGCATAAGTCTCGGTTTTAGAAAGTTTGACGGCTACGCTCCCGCTGGCCGTAGCTTCCATTCCATTGTTAATGATGTTTGAAACAACTCGTTTAAAATCACTTGGCGTTACTGCGGAAAAAACACCGTAACTTTCGCTGGTCATATCAAACAGAATGTTCACACCCAGCTTGCCCTGAAATTCGAGCCTTTTCTCTGCCACTAGACTGTCCAGTAGAGAAGAGAGTGGCTGAACGCTTCTCTGTTCAGGTATCTCAATTCCACCCTTTGAAGTCTTCATTTGTTTTGAGAGCGAAGCCGTAATTCCGCTGAGACGAGAATATATATCTCTAAAAAGTACGCGTCTCTCCTCTGGGAGTTCATCTTTAATGATGTCTAAGGCTATTCGATATGCAGAAAGTGGAGATTGGATGTCGTGCACAACCTGATTAGCGGTATCCCAAGCTACCTGCATTTTAGCTGCATCAATTTTTTTATTTTCGTTTTCGCGGCGGTACCGTTCAAAAACTTCAAGACCTAAAAAGATAGATACCAGCAAAGGGTAAAACCTAACAAAGTAGATCCCCTTAATCGTCTCAACGAAAACCAACGTATCGTTAATTTGAAAGTAAAATAGTGCAAGGTAAAATACAGTCCAAATCTTAGGCCTATCGTGCGCCTTTGAAATAAAGCTCGCAACTACGCCTAAGATTGGGGGTACAAAGGCTAACCAGAATAAATATCCTGAAATTGTATAAGGAATCTGGGTTCCAACTGTTTCCCTTAGCTCAATTGGCGTAAAAATTTGATAGATCGTCGATGCGCCGAGCGCGATTACGATAAAAGCAAAGATAAAATTAAAGGCCGATTTAACTTTGTTCTTTTTCAGAGAAAAGGCCTTCCAAGTTACATCAAAAAGCGTCCAATCCGACAAAAACCTAAAGAGACCATGCAGGTGAACCGCCAACCAAGGAGCCATAAACTCTC
>CAZIFW010000027.1:0-33421 GCA_964538275.1 uncultured Bacteriovoracaceae bacterium | reverse complement strand
CCCGCTTTTGTGAGTTATATCGAACAAGTTTTAAAAAATTCAAAAACACTTTGTGACAAGCTTACTGAGCTTGGATACCGCATGGTGAGCGGTGGCACAGACAATCATCTCTGTGTAATGGATTTGTCGGATAAGGATATCAGTGGTCGCGAAGCAGAAGTTGTTTTAGATCACGCGGGACTCAATGCAAACCGCAACACAATTCCGTTTGATACAAAATCTCCCATGGTTACGAGTGGTATTCGATTGGGTACTCCCGCTCTCACAACTCGCGGTATGAAAGAAGCTGAGATGATTCAGGTAGCAACTTTTATTGATGAAGTGATCAAGAATAAAACAAACGAAGAAAAAATTAAGAGTATTGAATCGCAAGTACAAGCCTTTGCTGCTCGCTTTTCAATTTATGGTGGACCCCTAGCTAGATAGATCTTCTTAAAGGAGTTTTATGAAATGTCCCTTTTGCCAAAATGACGACAGTAAAGTTTTGGATTCGCGTCCTGATCCAGAGGGTAAAAGTATTCGCCGTCGCAGAGAATGCGCCCGTTGCGGGCGTCGATGGCGCACGCTAGAGCGTGTTGAAGATGAGATGCCTCTTGTGATTAAGAAGAACGGCACTTACGAACCTTTTGATCGAGAAAAACTTTTAGGTTCCATGAAAGTTTCGTGCGGTAAAAGACCTGTGACACTTTCTCAACTCGAGCAAGTGGTGGCAGATATTGAATGGGATTTACTTTCATCAAATGCCGGTGCTGTTGAAAGCACTTCGTTGGGTGAAAAAGTTATGGCCGGCCTTAAGCAAATCGATGAAATTGCCTACATTCGTTATGCAAGCGTTTATCGAAGATTCAAAGATGCAGAAGAACTGATATCTGAAATGCGCGGCTTGATTGATGTAGAGAATCCTCCTTCCACATAGTTTTTGTTCGCTCTCTAAGTTTCGCCCGCACAAATGTAACCACTTTGTTCCGCGCCGCAATGCGTTAAACGGCATTCCCACGTCATTCGCGACTATCCAACTGTGAAAAAGACAAAAATTCATCAAGTAACAATCCGGAACACCGAGAAAGCCTTCAAGTTTAATTGCGGCGTGTAGTTGAAAAAAACTTAAATCAAAAAAAGGGAGAAACAATGAAATTTATTAAGTCTTTTGCAGTAGTTCTAGCGATGAGCAGTGGGTTCACAGCTCGCGCACAAGGTTTTGACTGGGCCTCTTTGCTCGGAAATCTTAATAGCGGCAACCTTGGTGGTGGCGCTAGCGGTGGCCAACTTGATGGCATCGGAAATATCGGTGATTTGCTCGGCGGTGGCGGCGGTCAACTCGGTGACATCGGAAGTATTGGCGATCTTTTACAGGGTGGCGACAGCAGCGCTCTTATGGATCTCGCATTTGATGCAGCTTATATGTATGCAAGTTCAGATCCCCAATACGCAGGAATCTTGATGGTTCTTGGAATCAACAGCGGTGATGATCTTCAGGCGTTCTTAATGAACGATGAGCAAAACTTCAACGATATCATTTCACACTTGGCGTTGTCTTACGCTTCTGAAAATCCTGAATTTGGAAATTGGTTCAGTCAAATTGGTGTGACGGACATCGCTTCTGCCAACAAGTACATGAAGAACGGAAAATATAAAACAACTGTTCACAAAATGGCTTTGGCACAAGCGCGTGGAGATGAAAACTATTCTGAATGGTTATCTCAGTTAGGTATTAACGATCTTTCTGATCTTCAAGGATTGCTCAATGGCGAGGGTGGCGACATCTTTGCTAACTTGATGCCACTTGTAGAGCAGTACGTAAATACAAACTACCCTGAGTACGCTCAGTTCCTTCCTATCATTCAACAGTTGTTGGGTGGCATGGGTGGAAATGGTGAAGATCCAAGTATCAATCTTCCTGTAGAGCAAGATGATCCTAGTATTGATCTTCCCGTGATCGACGAAGGCGAAGAAGAGGTTGTACCTCCAGAAGTTGTAGGTGCTTTCCGTGGTCTTCCAATAAGCGAAGTAAAAGCAATTCAAAAAGCTCGCACTCCAGCTAAAAAGAAGCCCGCATTTAATTTCTTAAGTCTCTTCAGAAATTAATCGTAGTTTTTAGTTAAATCGCTCTTATAAAAAGGGTGCCAGACTCGCAGTCTGGCACCCTTTTTTGCATAGAGTCATTTAGGGGGAGAGATTCCTTATATTCTCTGTCAAAAAGCCCGTGCAGTTTTTGCATCTACTGCCGAGTGTTAGACCTTAAAATAAGGGAATGGGAATGCGGGTATTGCAGAAAATTTTAGTATGTAGTTTTTGGGGATTTGCCCAGCTTCATGCCAATTCATTACCCAACCTCAAAATAATATCCAATCCTAATGGCCCATCAAAAGTTCAGCAAATTCTAGAAGATTTAAAAAAAGACACTCAAGCTTCTTTAGAATTTATGAGGGATCCGCGATCATCCTTGATTGGTGACAAGACCACATGGACAGAAGGTTTTTTAAGTTTTTCCAATGACGGTATGGTTGCATCCACAAATGTTTCCTTGGATTTGATTGTTCAAATTCAACAAAACACACCCGAATCATTTTTAAAAATTTCTACAATTGTAGATGAGTTACTGAATCTTGAAAAATATCAAATAGGGGAACTCGAGTATTTCTATTGGGGATACAAAAAAAATTCTGATGGGAAAATGCAGATTTACAACAGTGAGGTGTCTTCGTTAGATAATTTTCACTTAGCAATTGCTTTATGGCTAGTTTCTCAAAAGCACACAGATATAAACACACGTCTTAAAGCGGAGAGTCTTTATAAAAAAATGAAACTTGATCCCTTTGTGGATCCGCAAACGGGTTTGATGCGTTTAGCATCAAGGTTGGACGCCGAGGGAAATCGTTATTGGCTTCCGTATTTATATGCAGATTGGGGCTCTGAGGCTCGCACGATGTATGTATTGGGACCAGTGTTGGGTCTTATCAACCAAGATGCTAACTATCTTGAAAAAGTTATTCGAAATTTAAACGTTGAGTGCACGTTGAATGATGTAATGGGGCCAATTCATAGAACGTGGGATGGGGGAACTTTTCAATACTTGTTGCCAGAACTTTTGTGGGGAGAGAGTCAGTACTCGGATCCCATGAAAAATACTTTTCGCAATTTATCGTTGCTCGCGCAGCAATATAAACAAGATCGTAATTTAACTTTTATGCCGGGTTTTTCTGCCTCTCAAGTGACTGAGCCAACACATTCTATTTTTCAGACAAACGGACCCATCTCTCATGGCTATGGCGGAGTGGTGGGCTTTTATCCGCTTATGGTTAAGAGTCATCAACAAGAAGTTGTACCAGAACGGGTTGAGCGTTCTATGACTCCGCACGCATCTGTAATGTTAACTCTTGCAGACCCAGAGAAATATGTGATCGAGATTGAAGCCTTAAAGAACGTTAAAGGACGCAATGGAATGCTATACATGCAAGGGCATGGCTTTATGGATGGCTATCATTTACAAGGCCCCTTTGTAGGGGCAGTGGTTCCTGTGCAATTAGCTCTCGATCAAGGGATGATTGCACTTAGCACCGAAATTTTATTAGCTCCCGAGCGACAAAGTGCTTTATCACTGGCGATAAGAGATACAAAATCTTCAACGAATGGCGTAGCTTTTAAGTCTCAAATTGATTCCTTTTATTCAAAAATGAATCCCAAGTTAGTCGCAGCTTGCAGTCCTTAAATCAACGTAAGTAAATCTTCAATGTTAAGCATTGCTTTGATAGATTATCTCTATGGATGCCCGTGACATTATTCGCGAACTTAATCTCGAGCCTCTTTTGCCTGAAGGTGGTTATTTTTTACGAACCTATATTGCAGATGGCAACTCGACGACAAGTGCGCCGCAAGGAGTGCGGCCAACTCTAAGCTGCATTTACTATTTAATTGAATCCAATAACTTTTCCAAACTTCATCGTTTGAAAAGCGATGAAATTTATCATTTTTATTTAGGTTTTCCAGTTGAACTTCTAACTATTGATTCCTCAGGCAAGATGCAGAAACAGATATTGGGCAATGATATTTCAAAAGGGGAACGTCCTCAGATAATCGTATCTAAAAATACCTGGCAGGGGTCTAGGATCTTAAGTGCCGATCCCAAAGCCTTTACTTTACTGGGAACGACAGTAAGTCCCGCTTTCACTTTTGAAGATTTCGAAATGGCAAAACAAGAAGATCTCATAAAAGAGTTCCCCCAATATTCAACTCATATTAAAGAATTCACATAGGGATCTCAAAGAATAATATTATTAGCTCGGACGAAAACTTACTTTAATAAATTTGCGTTTACCGGCTTTGATAGTGGCCTCTTTTTTGTTTTCAATCACGTAGGCTGTATCGAGAATTTTCTCTCCATCAACTTGAACACCGCCTTGAACAATGAGTCTTCGAGCTTCGGAAAGAGAAGCCGCAAGGTTTTGCTCGGCTAAGAGTTTGGTGAGGGGAATTTGTTTGCTGTTTACAATCACTTCAGGAATGTTGTCCGGCACGAGTTTACGCGAGAAAACCGCATCAAATTTTTCAGAAACTTCTTTGGCTACATCTGAATCATAAAAACGCTCTACAAGTATTCCACCTAAGCGAGCTTTAGCTTCGCGAGGGTGCAATTCCTTGATCATCTTTAAATCTTCGTTCGTGAGAAGCTCGTAATAACGGTACATGAGCTGATCGCTTATACTCATGATTTTGCCAAAAATTTCTTCGGGTTTTTCATTGATACCAATGTAATTACCAAGGCTTTTACTCATTTTCTGAGAACCATCTGTGCCTTCTAAGAGTGGCATAAAGAGGGCTACTTGAGGTTCTTGGCCGTGAGCTTTTTGATATTCACGTCCGAGTAATACGTTGAATTTTTGATCACTTCCGCCAAGTTCTACATCTGCGCGCAGTTGAACAGAGTCAAAAGCTTGTAGCATAGGATACATGAATTCATGTAGAGCTATAGCGTGACCTTCTTTGTAGCGCTTTGAAAAATCATCGCGTTCGAGCATGCGAGCTACAGTGATAGTGCTTGCAAGACGAATAACGTCTTGAATTTTTAAATTGTCTGTCCATTGAGAATTGAAAACAATTTGTGTCTTTGAAGGGTTTAAGATTTTGAGAACTTGGTCCGAATATGTTTTTGCGTTCTTTAAAACTTCTTCACGAGTTAGGTTTTTACGTGTTTCAGAGCGTCCTGTAGGATCGCCAATTTGTGCTGTAAAATCGCCAATCAAAAAAAGAACGGAATGACCCAAATCTTGAAAGGCTCTGAGTTTTTCTAAGATGACAGTGTGCCCAAGGTGAAGATCTGCTGTTGAGGGATCTACTCCAAGTTTAATTCTTAGCGGCTTGTTGTTTTTAATGGAGTTTTTAAGTTTTTCAAAAAGTTCAGCTTCGGGAACGATTTCAAGAGTGCCTCGTTTAATGGTTTCAAGTTGTTTTTGCGCAAGTTCAATAGTTTTTTCGTCGTGCGCAGGTTCTTTTACTGTCTCATTCTCTTTAGTCGTCATTTTTATCGCCTTAATCTGTCGCTAGTTATTACTTAGTATTTTCAAAACGGCAAACACGCAATCTTTCGATTTTTAAAGCTTTGCCAGTTTCTTCGTCAATATCGACTATAACACCACAAAGTTGTGGGTCATGCTCTGCGGGTTCAAACTTTTGATGCTTACGGTACAAATATCGTTCTATGATGACTTGTTTTTGTACTCCTATAACGGAATCATGAGGCCCCGTCATGCCAACATCTGTAATAGCTGCCGTTCCTTTGGGGAGTATACGCTCATCAGAGGTTTGAACGTGGGTATGAGTGCCAACGACACAGCTCACTTTACCATCAAGATGCCACGCCATGGCAATTTTTTCAGATGTCGCTTCTGCATGAAAATCTACAAAAATAAGAGGCGTTTTAGCTCTAAGTTCTTGAACTAAAACTTCAGACATTTTGAAGGGACAGTCTAAAGGTTCCATAAAAGTGCGGCCCTGAATATTGAGGACTCCTAGGGAACGACCATTTTTAAGAGGATAAATAATATGGCCCTTGCCCGGGAGTTCTTTGGGGTAGTTAGCAGGACGAGTAACAAAAGGTTCTTCGTCCAAAATCACGTGACCTTCTTTTTTATCAAAACTGTGATTTCCACCCGTAACAATATCCACACCGGCTTGAACTATTTCTAAATAAGTTTTGGGAGTCATGCCTGTCCCCCCGGCCATGTTTTCTGCATTCGCAATCACCACGTCGGGAGAATATTGAGTTTTAAGTTTGGGAAGAAAGTCGCGAACCATGTTTCTTCCAGCTTCGCCAAAAATATCTGCAATAAATAAAATTCTCATGTCATCAACTAACTATTTCGCTAAAGAAACTGCGCGTGTTTCACGTATTACAGTTACTTTAATTTGTCCGGGGTAAGTCATATCTTGTTCGATCTTTTTAGCGATCTCGCGAGAAAGAACAATGGCTTGTTCGTCGTTGATCTTACTGTTTTCTACCATCACGCGCACTTCGCGACCGGCGGCGATTGCGTAGGTACGTTCAACACCTGGGTGCGAGTTTGCAATGCGCTCAAGATCTTCGATACGGCGTACGTAGTTTTCAAGTTGTTCGCGGCGAGCACCAGGGCGTGCGCCACTGATTGCGTCGGCTCCAATAAGAAGGAAGTCCAACCAGCTTTCGGGTTTTACATCCTCGTGGTGAGCGCGAATAGCATAAACCACATCGGGGGCTTCACCATATTTTTCGCAAAGATCTGCACCGATGACAGCGTGTGATCCGTCGACTTCATGAGTGAGGCCTTTTCCAATATCGTGCAAGAGTCCTACACGGCGAGCTTTTTTAACATCAAGGCCAAGTTCTGCAGCCATCAATCCACAAAGGTGGCCTGTTTCTAAAACATGGTAGTACTGGTTTTGAGTGTAGCTATAGCGGAACTGTAGTTGACCCACGAGTTTTACCAATTCGGGGTGCATTCCAATGATGTTCAATTCTAAGAGAGCTTTTTCGCCAAACTCTTTGATTTGTTTTCCAACATTGGATTTAGCTTTTTCTACCATCTCCTCAATGCGAGTAGGGTGAACGCGACCATCTGCAATAAGTTGCTCTAAAACCATTTTGCCGATGTGACGGCGTACGGGATCAAAACAGCTTACAATCACAGTTTCAGGAGTGTCGTCGATAATCATGTCACAGCCAGTAGCGGCTTCAAGAGCGCGAATGTTTCGGCCTTCACGACCAATCAATTTACCCTTCATTTCGTCTGAAGGAAGAGACACGGCCGCTGTTGTGCGCTCAGGAATGTAATCGCTGGAATAGCGAGAAATCGCAATAGAGATCACTCGTTTGGCAAGTTTGTCGGACTCTTCTCGTGCTTGTTCTTCGATAGCTCTTACAAGTTTGCTGCTCGATAATTTTGCATCTTCTTCGATGCTTTTAATCAAAGAGTCTTTAGCTTCTTTTTGAGTCATGCCAGCAACTTTTTCAAGTTCTTGGCGCAATTTTTCGAGTTCACTGCGATAGTATTCTTCAGCTTGAGCGGCTGCTTTTGTAAGGCGCTCATGCTCTTTGGCAATCTTTAATGAGCGCTCGTTAGTGAGTTCTGCTTTTTCTTTGGCTTCTTTAAGCTCTTGTTGCTCGCGTTTTAAATCGCGCTCAATATCTTTTGCTTTTTGAGCAGCTCGGCGAGTTTCTTCAGTTTGAACTTCAACGCTTTTTTCAAATTTTTTGCGAGCTTGCTCTACAGCTTCGCGAGCTTTGCGCTCAGAATCGCGTCTTAAATCTTCGGCCTTGTTTTTAGCGTTGCGTTCAATGCGATCTGCTTCTTCTTTGGACTTTTTAATAATTTGGTTTTTTTGTGCTCTAAAGAGCAGGCCGCCGATAACCAAGCTGCCTACAATTGTAGCAACTACGCTTATCACAAGCATCATTGTTGGACTCATAGTGGAACCTCATTTCCGTTTGTAATTTTAATAAATTCTTTTTCTGTTAGGACGTAATGAACTCTTTGGTCTCCATCATGGAAGAAACCCTTTGGAAGTTCATCGAATAAAAAGCTTGAATGAATAACCGCACAACGACGCAGCTTAGGGCGCGTGCTTAGGTAACGATCGTAAAAGCCTTTGCCCCGTCCAAGGCGTGCACCTTTGCGGTCGCATGCAAGGGCGGGCATGAGCAAGAGCTCTACCTCTTGAGCTTTAGAAGAAGTTTCAAGATGTTGAGTGTTGTAGGGCGCGGGCACTACTTGCTCAGATGTGAAGGGGTGGAACGTGATTTCGTTATTCTCAATGCGTGGACCTAGAATTTGATCAGTTGCAAAGTGTTCTTCCGTGAGTGGAATGAGATTCTTGGCTTCAGCCCATTCGATTTTGGGTATAAAGATTCCCACGCGTGAAGGCTGCGTTTCCTTGATCAATTCTAAAAAAAACTGGGGCAGTAGCTCCCAAGGATCTAAATTTTTGGCCTGTGCCCAGAGAGTGTCTCTAAACTGACCTAAGCTCAAATCCTTTGAGGAGGACCCTTCTGGAATCCTCAACATTGGCTCCTTCCCCATTAATTGGGGTTCAAAAAACATAAAAAATAACGAGTCTGTCTGTCTAACTTTTCAATGTAAAAAGGGCTTGCACCTTTTTACAATTAAACTAACCAAGGCTGTTCAGTTCGGCTTCGACTCGGGTTAAAAGCCCTTCTGAACTTTCTATGACCTTCTTCTTGAGAGCTTTTACGCGTTCACGTTCTTTGAGGAGTTCTTCGCCCAAAGTGTAAGCCACTAAAACTGCCAATTGATGGGATGAAATGCCTTTAACTTGTGAAGAATACTCTTCAAAGCGGGCTTCCACCAAATCCTTAGTTTGCTTAAGTAACGCTGGAGTTGCATCTGTCTTAACTTTTATGGAAAGACCGCCTAGTGAAAGTTCAGTAACTTTACTTTGCCCACGGGGCAATAAATCCTGACCTTCGTCGTGAAACTCCTTGTTAACTTCAGCCGACATATCCTTAATATGTCACAGCTTTTACGCTTTTGCACGAATTGCTTGACGCTTTCGAATTGAGAATGAGGCTTCCAGTGATATGAAGCTTAAGTATTTGATTTTTATTGAGCTTAGCGCTTATTCGTCTAAGTACGACAATCTGACATTTTGCTGGCATTGACGCTGTGCGTTTGATAGGGTGTCCTCAACATGAAACGTGTGAGCTTGTGGATATTGGGTGCACTGTTTCTAACTCCGTTACAAGCAAAGCAAGCAAGCTCCGTACACGTGGCTCAAAGTTATCATTTTACTCCCAACAAAAACATAGAACTCACACTTCCTTGGGGGGCTACTTCTTGCACTCTTCAAGTTATAAAAATTGATAATTCTTGCAAAATCATCGGCGCTCTTCATTGCCGGGATGAGGGTGCAAGCGAAACAAGAATCCTTTTAGAAGATAACTCTCTTCAAGCACTTAAGTTGGCTTCCTCAAGCAGAGCTTTAGATTTAGCGGAATATTCTTGGCCGCAAGGAAATCTCTTGCTTGAAAATATTTGTCAAAGCCTAGCCCCTCTACGCACTTATGATTTAAATAGCTATTCGGATTCATCTTTACCTTCTTTACGTGCACTTGGATTTATTGAACGCAGAATGCAAGCAGAGTTTTCACTGGGTGAAAACTGGAATCAAGCCGTTGCGGGATCCAAACTTTCTGCAGTGGATTTGGGTGACTCTGACAGAATTGATATTGAAGCTTTGCAGATTTTTCCTGGTATGAGCGGTGGAATAGTTGAAACAAGTAATCTTGAAGCCGTTGGCATGATAACGGAATATGTTTATTTTCAAGATCGCAGTCTTGTTACTCCCTATGTTTCCATCGTTGAGTTTCTAAAAAAGAAAAAATTTAATCGATTGAATCTTAGAATGATGAACTCTCGACTCAGTACCCTCGGCAGAGCTTCAGACAATCTGCTCAAGGATGTTGGAGAAAATGAACATGGCAAAGGGGGCGACAATGGTAGGGGGCGGGGAGGAGAGAATGAGCATGGCAAAGGCGGAGAAAACGAGCACGGTAAGGGCGGAGAGGGACCCTATCGATTTGCAGAGTTAAGGATACTTCCCGCATATGTTATTAAACAATCTAAGGAACCATTAGAGGGTTATGTGAATCCAAACAACAGTGGGGATCGAATCCTTTCTGTGAATGGAATGCAGATTGATGGTCGAGATGATTTTATAAATGCACAAAGATACTTTGATAATTCTCAGCAAAATATTGTAAGCAGGCCCAACACGCCTGAAGGATATCTTTCAGAAAAGTTAATGTCTCAGCTGGGTGATCGTTTGAGTGAAACTTATCATACACTTTACACTCCACAGGGAGTGACTCATTTGATTTATACTCCGGATTTAAGTCATCCTATGGGATGGCGCTTGAGCTACAATTTAAAACTGCCTTTCGATATCGATATTAAAAAAAATAAAATACGAATGATGACGGCACATCATATGCTCATGCAAAGAGGGAACGCTATTCAAGGATTTTTTAATGATGACCTTGTTCCCAAGGGGATGCACGCGGAAACTCTAGATCTTGATGTGTTGTTCTCAAAAGATAAAAAAGAAATCACTTTAACGGGTGCGAAGCTTGTAGAAAATAATGTGTTGGGTTCCTATGCGCAAAAGCTTAGGTTTTCTTGCATAAACAACAACTTTCTTAAATTGATTTGTACTTCTGTTCAGGGCTTGGGATCAAACCTTAGTTTTTCTAAGAAGCGACTCGGTGATGGAGAAATATCCTTTAGGTATCTCTATTTTGAAACAATTAATGATAGCAACAACAAACCAAGATTCTATCTACACTACTACTACGGCATGCTCCATCCCTCTAAGGAGCGCAAACGTATGCTGGAGCGTTTTGACGACTATTTCGAGCGTCCTGCATCAATACTTAAGAGGCTTCGCTGATGGATGTTCTAAGAAATCCAGGATTCTCAAATGTCTACTTAAAGGGTATTCGTGCTTATATAGCCTCTGACAAAAAAACACTCCGTCATTCAATATTGAGAATTGAAAATCCCGTTGAAAGAAAATTACTTGGAGTCAGGTTACTCTTAGAAAATAATCAAAAAGAAGCTGCTTTTGAGCAGTGTATGAATATTGAAACCTCGCATCCTTTATATGTAGCTGAGAAATATTTTTTACTTTCAACGCTTTACTATTCGAAGAGACACTATGAAGCATCTGCTTTGCATGCCCATAAAGCCATTGAGGAGTTTAAAAAGAGACCCGAAGATTCAGATGTCTATAGAGGGCGTCTTTTTATTACAAACCTCAACCTAGGAGTCACTTACAGTGAAATGCGTTTGAGACAGCTTGCCTTGCATTATTTAACTTTGGCGCAAAATTATGTTTCAACACTTGAAGATGAATTGTTGCTTTTGAGAGCTAAAGCCTGTGAACTCTCTCTTCAGGGGACTTATGTTCAAGCTTTGGGGCTTATAAAAGAAATAGAATTAAGATCTACTCACAGTAAAAGCTTTGATTATGGGGCCCATTGTTTAGTTGCGGGAGGAATTTGCGCGTGGAACAAGGATTATGAGCGGGCTCTTTTTTACTTCGCTCAAGTGAAAAGAGGACAAAGTCTTATTATTCGAGAGCGGCTTAAAAGTTTTGAAGTATTTACTCGTTATATACTTGCATCTAAAGATGTCAAAAAGCTACCTCAAGCTCCTAAGTTTTTTTCACGGGATTCTGAATGCAGTTGGCAGTGGATGTTTTTAAAAGCTATTCAAAACGGAGAAGAAAAAGAGGCGCGAGAGTTCTGGGCTAAGCTTCACCAGCTGAGACCAGAAGTTTATCTTAAGGATTTTGCTAAGTATCCAGAAAAGGAAAGCTCTCATTTGTTTTTTCAATGTTTGCAAAGACTAGAACTTTCTTCTCAGTGTAAGGTTTCGAGTGCTGAATTAAAAGGGCGGCTTAAGATAGCTTTTGATCTTCTGAATCAGTCTAAAATACCGATGCGCAAAGAAGATCTTATTGAGCGAATTTGGTCGACACCTTACAGCTCTGAGTTTGATAGTCGTTTTTATAAACTCATTGAGAGACTTAAACAAAAAACTAAGGCTCCAATACTTCAAAGTAACAGAGCCTATTTTTTAGGTAGATCTTAGTTTAATTATTTTGTGACATTCAAATCAACTGCGGGAGCTTGCGGCTTCTCTTGTAAAAGCTTTGCGATACGTGCTCCTACTTCGTCAGAATAAAAGTAGGCCCGTCCAATTACAGAGAGTGCTAAGAATTGATCTTGGATAGGAAGATCTGAAAACTGTGATCTTAATTTCGTAAGATTAGACTGTATGTCAGAGCTAACTTTATCAAAAGCCGCTTGGTCGGCTAATTCAAATTCTTTAGTTGTTGCAGAGGATTGAGCATTTTTAGCTCTATCATCTGCATATTCAATAATGTAATCTGCAATATTATAAGCAGCCTTTAAAAGATTATCTCGCTCAAAGCTGGCCTCTAGTTGAGTTGCTTGCAGTGTAAAAGAAACCGGACGTGGATCGGAAACGGTGTAGCCTTCTATGCATGCGTTTATAATATTTCCTCTTTCATCAATACTTTGAAGTGTCGCAAGTCCATGTGGGCCAACAGTCAGTTGAAAGTTTCTGATTAAAGTTCCTGCGGCCTTCGGTTCGTCTTGGTGCCTACTTTTTTTAACAAACGAAAAGGGATCTGAAGCAAAACCTTTATCGGATGTAGCTATTTTTAAATGAAGTGTACAGCTGAGATAGTCGCCAAAACTATCGGCTGCTAAATTGGCTATACGATCTCGTATATTATCTGAACGAGGTCCAAAACTTAAACTTTCCCCATCACATGAAACCACTGTAGCGGAATACCGAGCTGTAATTGTATTGGTGATGTCTGAAGCTGAAGAGGTGGGTGGAGAGTATTTTTTGTTGCTTGAGGATGTGGATTTACTGCTTGTGTAAGAATTAGAGATTCCAGTAGAGAGAGCTCCCTTTAGGAAATCGCTTTTAACTTTTATATCCACAGAAAAACGAGAAAGATTTTTGGCAATAGTGGCGATGCTTAAGCTCACATCAACTTTGTGATCAGATAAGATACTGGGTAGTTGACTGTTTGAATGTTCATTAATATTTGCTGAAAAGCCAAGTAAAGTGTTTCCGAGTACATACACTTTGCTTCGATCAAAGGTATGACTGTTGTAATAGCCTTGATTGTATTGTTGCTTCATAACGTCTGGTGCAATGAGGCCTTTGTAAATGTTTTTTGAAAGACTAGGGGTGCTTATGCTTCCAGGATCATCTGCATTCAAAAGTGTTGAATTTACAGCTATGAGAAGTAATAAAAGTAGATTTTGTTTTTTCATAAATATCCTTATAAGAATGGGTTTTGAGTTTTGATTTCGAATATGTAGCCTTGAGCTTCTTTGCTGTAGCTAATTACGCATTGAGCGCGATCGTACTTCAGGCGGTTTTTGTTTTTATTGATCAACTCACTAAGAACTTCTTCGCACGAAAGCACAGCTTCGCCTTCTTTGATAAAGGTCATGAATCGTTGGGATCCATCCGCTAAAACTTTAGGATAAATACTTTTCCATTCTTGGGTGTCTAAGTTTCCAATCCCCCAAATAGCAAGGGCTAGTTTTTTATGTTCGGTAATGGAAATGAGTTCTTTTTTGCTAATAAGTTCTGTTCTCCATATAGGTTTTTCGCCGGTGAAATGCCCCCAATAATTGTGGTGTTGGGTGACTTCTGTGCCGAGGTACTTCCATTTCTTTTTGCTAACGAGTCCATAGATTTCTTTTGTAAATTCAATCCAATTGAATTTACAAAAGACATAGAAGTATTTTTCTTCGAAAAGCGCTTGGTATTGAGCGCAAATCTTCATAGCTATATCGCTCGTAAGAAACTCTTCGGGCTCTTTGGGATATTCAAGGATAAGTTCGGCTTTTACATCTTTGGGTAGTGGTAGGTCAAAGCCACTTTCTTTGGCAAAAAGATTGTGTGAGATAAATAGAATGAATAGGTAAATTAGATTATTTTTCATAATTAAAGACTCCTTGGTCCTTGAAAATCAAACTCAGGTGGATATTGTTTAACAGGTTCAGGTTCAGGTTCGAGGATGGGTGGCTGTTCAACGGGTTTTGCTTTTCTGCGTTCTTCTAGGGGCTCATCAGAGCAACTATGCGTGCGCTTTTCGTCAGTGGATGAGCCCGCAGTTTTGTATCCTAAGTCTTCAGGATAACTAACATTGGAGTACTTGTAGATATCTGTACCCGAGGACTGCGGATTACAGATTTTAGCGGCCTTGTATCTTTCAAGAAATACTCTCGCCACGTAGAGAGCGTAACCTCGAGTTCGGACGATTTTTGCTTTGCGTTTGTTGATGTTAATAAAGCTGTGATTAGAAATATTGTAGTCGTCGTAGTCTTTGCTCGATGCGAATCCTAAAATGTCAAAACCATAGGGGTTAGCATAAATAACACAAAGGGGATTTCTGCTTCTGTTGAAATTCTGAGTATTGAGCACATCAGCGTCTTTGTTATAGGGGGCGGAGTTGATGACAACGTTATTAACCATGAAGAGCACGGGCTCTGAACCTGCCCTTAAAAAGTTTTGTGTGAACAGTAAACCTAGGGCGATTACCCAGTATTTATTTTTTTTCATTTTGCACCCAAGGGCCTTTTAACATGGAGCTGCATCCATTGTTTGAAGTGAAGTCTGACATTCTGACACAAAAAAAGCCCTCCCTGAACTTTCGTTCAGAGAGAGCTTTTAATGAAGGTGATAAGTGAGTTAATCTTTGAGGCTCACAAATCCTTTAAGTTTTCTCCAAGTGGCTACGAACTTGGAGCCATTGGTTCCTTTAAGTATAAGCAAGTCATTCTTGATTTCCATTTCGCGAACGGCTTCTCCTCCTAGAGAACCTGCATGACTTGCGTTGAGCATGTTTTGCACTAAGAGAGTGTCTGTCTTGGTGTAAGGTCCGGAGTAAAAGAATTTTCTGCCAAACATGTCGGCGGGTTCTACTTTGCTGGGGTCGGTCTTTGCGCCGCAATTGATAGATACCGCACCGAAACCTCCGGGTGTGTAGAAAATACTTCCGTAAAATCCTGAACAGAAAGGTATTTTTTCGTCGCTACCTTCTACTTCATTTTCAGATCCAACAAGTTCGTAAAGGCCAATCAAGGGGCTGTTGTCGTATTTTAATTTTTCAATACGTTCCCATTCGATGATTATTTTTTTACCTTCTCCAAGCTCTGCAGAGAGCAGTAGTTGGCGGTCGTCTTTTAAGCTCACTTTACGCCTTAGCACTTTGTGAAGGCTGGGGTGACTGTAATTTCTTACACGGTGAACGACCTCTTGAGTTTTTACGTCGAGTTCAAAGGGGCCGGAGTAAAACAGTGTTCCATCGAGTTCAGCTGCGTTTGACCCGGGCACTGTGCTTTCACAATTAATTGATACGCTCACGAATCCTGGGACATAGGCAATGCTACCTTTTGCCCCTATACACCAGGGAGTTTCCTCGCCATTAGCCGCTACAGTTGCGAATTTTGTGAGTTTGTAGACCCCGAGTAGCTTTTGTTCATTCAAGGGAGTTGCCATTAGTTGTGTGAAGGCTAGGGCCCCTAAGATTGTGCTCAGTAATTTTGTTTTCTTGTTCATGGTCTTTGTTTCTCCTCTGAAAACGAAGATAGTCCCGTGACTTAAAAGAAAGAATAGGCTAATTTTGCAAAACATTCTTTCTTTGGAGGAAATAATGAAAATTGAAGATACAAACATCTGGTTGGCATTTTTAGGGGTAGCGAAGCATGGCAATTTTACTCGTGCCTCAATGCTGTTGAATGTTCCTCTTCCTCAAATCAGTAAGCGAATTTCTAAGTTAGAAGAAAGTTTAGGTGTGAGATTGTTTCATAGAACGACTCGCACAGTAACGCTAACAGACGAGGGCAAATCTTTGCTTCCAAAAGTTGAGCGTATCTTTGAAGATTTGCAGGAAGTTGAAACAACATTTGATAAAAATTCAGAATTTAGCGGGAATATCAAAATTACTAGTGTTCCCTTTATTGCTCACAAATTACTTCTTCCCAGTTTGAATAAATTTATGCTCAAATACCCTCAGTTAAATATTGAGCTGGAATTATCTGAAAATTTTGTAAATCTCATAGAGGGATCTTTTGATTTAGCACTTAGAATTGATAGTCCGAAAGACTCAAATTTAGTTTATAGAAAGTTAGTCCCTAACGATCTTGTGTTGTGTGCGGCTCCCTCGTACTTAAAAAAGAATAAACAAAAGCTAGAAAGTCCATCTGATTTACATCAGCATTCCTTGCTTGCTTTAAGTGTTCATCAAAGAGTTAAGTTCTTAAAGGGTTCTGAAAAAATAGAAGATTTCAAAAAATCAAAATCTATCGTTTGTGAAAACGGCGCTTTTCTTACAGACATGGCTTTGGCTGGGATGGGAGTTCTTCTTCGATCTAAATGGGATGTTCTTGAACATTTTAAAAAAGGGACTTTACTTCGAGTGCTTGAAAAACATCCTCTTGAATCCTTTGGTCACATATATGCTGTTGTCCCTACACGACGTTATATGGCTCCGAGGGTTAGATCATTTTTAGAGTTTATTGTGAGTGAATCTCAAAAGTGGAGTGAAAGTTAATAGCTGGCTAATGCTTAGACAGGCCCTTGGGGTTTAGACATATATAAGAGCTAAAACTCTGAATTTAAGCAATTTTTACGGCATGAGAGGCCCTAAAATAGAAGTATGTCACTTCGCTATTGGCTTTGCACAATATTGTCTCTGAGCTGTTTTTTAAATCAGGCATCAGCTGAGGGAAGAGGGTTTTTTGGTTTATTTAAAAAGAAAAAAGATCCTAGAAGTGAGCATATTTCTAGCGAGTATTTGAATCCCACACCTGTGGATCCAAATTCAGTCTCAAGAGCTTTACCCCTAGATGGAAGTGATCAAAATTCATTCTACACATCTGAATTCGTACCGTCATTTTCGGGCACCGTGAAAGGAAGTGTTTGGAGTGCAAAAGATGAAGCTGAGTTTTCTGAGTGGGTGAAAGCCATTGGTGAGAGTGGTTGTAATACTCCTCAATCGTGTTTGAATTCTAGTGCAAACAAATTGCGCGAGAACAATGAGGACTTTTCAATTTACCCAGAGATTGATTGCGGACGTTTGCCTTATTTGCTGAGAGGCTATTTTGCAATTAAGAAAAAACTTCCCTTTTCTATGACGACAGACGTGCGTCCTTTGGGGCCACTTGGAGATATGCCAGACCCCATTCGCTATACTCCCGCGGGAAACGCGGTTCAGCAAAGACGTTGGGTTATGGGTGGAGATCCAGAGGCTGAAAGACAACTCTATGAAAATCTAAATCCCCTCACAACTAAGACGATGCGTATTCCTGCTAACTTGGACGACAGCGACTTTTATACAATCAACGTCAATAATAAAAATATCACTCCTGGTACTATCTACTACGATGCGAGTGGGCACGCAGGAATGGTTTATAAAGTAGATGATCGAGGGATTATTCATACTTTAAATGGCCAGCCGGGAAGTACAATTTCGAGAAAAACATTTAAAGCCGGTAATTTTCAGACCGGTTCTACTCTTTCCAATGGTGGAGGATTTAAAAAATTTCGTCCTATTGTAGAAGATAATGGGCACTTACGCTTAGCAAGCAATACAGAAATTCCAGATTATTCACTAGAGCAATATCGATATGACGGCCATGCATACTTCGATTACATCGAAAAAAGCACTTCAGCAGGGAGCGATCCGCTCTACGTTTTCTATTTAAACATCAAAGAACTTTGCGAAAATTTTGGAGCAAGAGTAAATGCCGTAGAGAATGCTAGATTAGCTGGTATTCCAAATAAACCGCTTGAACGCTTGCCCACAAATATTTATGGAGCTTCGGGTGAATGGGAGGCTCATTCTACCCCATCGGCTGACTTGAGGATTAAAGCCAATGTCGTAAAAACTTCTCAGCAAGTTAAAAGAGACTTAGAAGCAAATCCAAATTTGAAAAAAGAAATGCAAAAACTTTTTATTAAATTTGAGCATTGGGAAACGTGTAGATTTTCGTACACTAACTCAGCGGGCAACAAGGTGAATTTAGGATTAATGGATGTCTTTAATAGAGCTTATGATATTTCATTTGATCCCTATCAATGTCCAGAGTTACGTATGGGTGCTCCGGCAGGCAGTGCCGAGTTAGGCACCTGTAATTCAGGTCCAGAAAAATTGCGCTGGTACAAGGCTCAATCAACTCTTCGAAATCGTCTTGATAAGGATGTAAATTTAAATACAGGATTTGATGTGGCCGAACTTGAAAGCCGCAAGCAAAGTATGGGTCCTTCTAAGGGACAACCTGCTGATTTGTTAGATACGCTATTTTAGTTTGTATTTAATTTACAGTTTTTTGAATATCTTCTAAGCCCACAAGTGCCTTTGAGAATTTTGAAGAATCAAATGACAACATGTCTTCTTCGCCTTCGCCAATACCAACGCGCACAACGGGGAGTTTGAGTTCGCGCACTAAAGGAAAAACGGCGCCTCCTTTTGCGGATCCATCAATTTTTGTAAGTATCAGAGCGGTGAGGCCAAGTTCTAAGAATTTTTTTCCTTGATTGAGCATGTTCTGGCCTGTGTTGGCATCTAAAACCAAAACGATATCATGTGGAGCTCCAGGAAGAGCTTTATCTATAACGCGTTTGTTCTTGTTGAGGTTTTCCATCAGTTGATCGTTGTTGTGTAAGCGTCCAGCTGAATCGCAAATAACAAAATCTACGCCGCGCGCTTGGCCCGCTTTAATAGCATCAAACAAGACAGCAGAAGAATCTGCATTTTCGCCGCCTTTTATGCATGGAATGTCGAGTCGTTCTGCCCAAGTTGCTAGTTGCTCAGCTGCGGCTGCACGAAAGGTATCTCCCGCAGCTAAAAGCACTGAGTGGCCTTTGAGTTTTAGTTCACGTGAGAGTTTTGCAATGCTCGTTGTTTTACCTACTCCGTTTACGCCTACAATTAATATGACATGTGGTTTGTGGGCTTTTTGCGGCCATTCTTTAGCGGGAGTGCTCTCTAAAAATCGGTCCGACATTTTTGTAGAAAGTTCACTTTGAAGTTCGGACCAGTTTTTAGAAAAATCCAAACTCTCTAAAAGTTCCTGAGAACATTTGTAGCCAACATCTGCTCCCAAAAGAGCTTCTTCAAGTTGCTCGCGTTGAATTTTTTCACCTGCACTTAAGCCAAACCAGCGATCGCGAGTTTTTTTAAGAATACCATTCCATTTAGAAGAGGGAGTGGATCGAGCAGGAAAATCAGAATCTACACTTTTACTTTCAACAGTCGCAGTGTTTTCGGCACTTTCTATAAAACCTTTGGGTTCGTCTTCTTTTTTCTTTTTCCGTAATGCAAAGTAGCCGCCAACAACTGCGGTTGCCGAAACAGCAATCTCAACTCCGTACTGAATTAAAAGTGCTTGAAGTTCCAACATCTTATTTCACTCTAAATATGGATAGGGCGTCCAAGAGCGGCAAGGGCAGCTTCTTTGACGGCCTCTGTAAGTGTAGGGTGAGGGTGGCATGCATGCGCTACTTCTTCGAGAGTAGATCGTTTGCTCATAGCAATAACGCCTTCTCCAATAAGAGAAGATGCATGTGCACCTATGATGTGAACACCTAAAATCTTATGAGTTACAGCATGCGCTAGGATTTTTACTTTTCCGTTGAGTTTGCCCATAGCAATAGCTCGACCATTGCCTAAATAGGGGAAAACTCCTTTTTTGTAAGCTACATTTTTAGCTTTAAGTTCTTCTTCCGTAAAACCTATAGAGGCTACTTCGGGGTCTGTGTAGATCACTCCGGGTATCAAAGCGTAATCGATGTGTGAAGATTTTCCACCGAGTGCTTCTGCAACGATGGTCCCTTCTTCTTCGGCTTTGTGTGCGAGCATTGCTCCGCCAATTAAATCTCCAAGTGCAAAGATATTTTTAACATTGGTTTCAAAGCGATCATTTACGATTACAAAGCCGCGAGGATCTTTAAGTATACCTGCTTCATCGAGCCCAAGCCCTTCGCTGTAAGGCGAGCGTCCAACGCTCACTAAAACGTGTGAGCCTTCAAGGGTTTCTTTTGCCCCTTGTGTAGATTCAATACTGAGCGAAACTTTGCCTTTTTTCTGTTCAAGGGCGGTGCACTTGAATCCAAGTTTAATGGAAAGACCTTGAGCTTCGATAGCTTTTTTGAAATCGCGGACAAGTTCTTGATCCATAGTGGGCAAAAGTGTTTCAGAAAATTCAACCACAGTAACCTTTGCACCTAAGCGCGCCCAAACGCTGCCCATTTCAAGACCAATATATCCCCCGCCTACAACCAAAAGATGAGAGGGAACTTCTTCAAGACTAAGTGCTCCAGTTGATGTGAGGACAGTCTTTTCGTCTACTTTTAAAAAAGGAATGGACGCAGGAACAGAACCCGTTGCCAATACAACAGCTTTTGCTTCGATGCTTTGTTTTTGTCCGTTGAGTTCAATCTCAACTTTATGAGTCTCTGCACCTTTGATAATTTTTCCTTTGCCTTCAATTCGAGTGATTTTATTTTTCTTAAAGAGACCTTCAATACCGTTTGTAAGGCGCTCAACAACTTTATCTTTGCGCTCCATCATTTTTTTAAGTTCAAGTTTGGGAGCGCCCACCTTAATGCCATGTTCTTCTAGGTGAGAAACTTCTACAAATTTTTCACTTGAATCTAAAAGTGCTTTGGAGGGGATACATCCTACATTGAGACATACTCCGCCTAATTTTTTTGTGGCTTCTACAACGGCTACCTTGAGGCCCATCTGAGCCGCACGAATAGCACATACATAACCACCAGGACCTGCACCAATGACAACAAGATCAAATGTTTCCATAAAGTGCCTATAAATTAGCATGGCTCATAGAGGCTACCAACCCTTGAAAAGGTGTCCGGTGTCTTTTTAACCGTGGTCTAGGACCTTTTTTAATAGGGCATTCTTGAGAAGGGGATTAGACGGCAAACTTTTGGAATACGGGACTTAGGTTGAGCACGCTATTGGCAGCATTTCGAACCTCTTCAGAGCTATGCTCCTGTGCGTTTAGAAGCAAGGGTAAGAGATCTTGTACTTGCGCTTTGCCAAGGCATTTTATGCAGCTTGCAATAACCCAAGGCGCGATTTCTTCTTTACTTAGGTCGACAAGCATTAAATGGTTGCTGCTTTTAGATAAGCGATAAATTGAACTTGTTAATAAAGCACGATGTTTAGCGGATCGGTGAATAATTTTTTTTACAGTTTCTAAATTTAAATGATCAGGGCTTTGCTTGGCTAAAACATGAAAAGCTCGCACTGCAACAGCGTCGTCTTTGTCATCCATAAGTTTTTTAACTTCATAAAGATGTTTGTCTCCGAGAGCAGCAAGCCTACGCATGGCTTGAATTTTGAGCTGTGTTTTTTTACTGCTCAAAATTTTAATATCAGCTTTGGCGAATTGTTGGGTGTAGTTTTCTACCAGTAAATTTTTTTCTGCTTCGATCGAGCAATTTTTTATAGCGTCAATGAGCTGGCGTTGGGGTGATGCAGCTTTGGGGCCTTTATTGCCAGAGAGTTTTTTTAGGCCTTTCAGTACGTAAACAAAGAGAAATAGGTCAAGGATCACAAGCCCGCCAATGACCAGAAAGTCTAAATAATTCATGCTTGCTTGTTTTCGGAAGCTCTGAAGTATTTTTGAGTTATTTTCCTGTGAAGTTTAATAGGTACAGGGGACCCCTCATTTTGGTCCCGATGACCCATCAAAGAGGGACACCCCTCTTTGATGTTTGTTAAGACCGAAAGGTCTTACAAAAATCTAGATTCTCCCCTCCCTTAAATATGTTTTAAAAATCTAGGTTGAGTTCTGTTGGGTTTTCTAAGCGTTTTTTAATGTTCACTAAGAAAGTCACGGCTTCTTTTCCGTCAACAATTCTATGGTCGTAAGAAAGAGCAAGATACATCATGGGGCGGATTTCAATTTTATCATTGATCACTACGGGGCGTTTTACGATGTTGTGCATTCCTAAAATTCCGCTCTGAGGCGCATTTAATATAGGTGTAGAAAGTAAACTTCCGTAAACACCTCCGTTAGAGATGGTGAACGTTCCTCCGCTCATGTCGTCGATGCTGAGCTTATTGTTTTTCGCTTTTTCGGCAAAAGCAGCAATAGCTTTTTCAATATCTGCAAAAGACATTTTGTCTGCATTGCGGAGCACGGGAACCACTAATCCGCGCTCAGTACCCACTGCGATGCCCATGTTTACAAAATCTCTTAAGATCATGTCGGTACCATCGATAGAGGCGTTCAAGAGAGGTTGGTCTTTAAGAGCCAAGCAACAAGCACGTGTGAAGAAAGACATGAAGCCAAGGTTCGCGCCATGTTTTGCCTTAAAGGCATCTTTGCTTTTTGCGCGAACTTCCATTGTTGCTGTGAGATCAACTTCATTAAAAGTACTCAATATTGCAAATTCGTTTTGGGCGCGAATGAGGTTTTCTGCAATCTTTAAACGGATACGAGAAAGGGGCTTGCGCGTTTCACCGGCCACTAGATTTTCTGGAGTATGAGAGACGCTCGGAGTAGGGGAGCTTCTCATAGTGGTGGTGGGAGCTCCGGTGGGAACAAGCGTGGGTGTGGTGCTCACTTTTACGCTGGCTTCTTGTAAGAAAGAATCTTTGTCGCGTCGAGTGTGTTGGCCACCGGATGCAGATCCATTTGCAATGGGAGCTTTGGCAGGAGCTGCAGCGGGTGTAGGGCTTGCTGTAGCAACGTTTGCGGCAGCACCTTCAACTTTTACAGTGGTATCGATTTTACCAAGGACTGATCCAACTAAAACGGTTTCATCAGCTTGTTTTAGAATTTCTAATTTTCCAGAATGTTGTGCAGCAACTTCTACGCTGGCTTTATCGGTTTCAATTTCCAGAAGCACGTCGCCTGAACGAACTAAATCACCAGAGCTTTTTTTCCAGCTCAAGATGCGAACTTCTTTAATACTTTCTCCTACCTGTGGTGCAACAACGGATTCTAAACTGCTCATATATCTTTTTCCTCTATAGCAAAAGCCATTTCAATTAACTGGGCTTGTTTCTTTTGGTGAGTTTTAAAACTTCCCCCCGCAGGTGCAGCCGCAGCTTTGCGACCCACATACGTGAGAGGAATGCGTTTATTAATTTTCAAGAATAGATCTCCGGCAAAACCTGAACCAGATGCCCCCATCCATTCCATAAAAAGGAAGGTCCATGCACCTTGGTTGCGTGGTTCTTCTTGAACCCATTTTACGCGCTCTAGATTTGGAAGTTCTGCAAAAGCGGCTACCAGTTCTTTGCGTGGAAGTGGGTGAAATTGTTCGAGTCTAAAGATGGGAGTCTTTAGATTATTCTTTTGGCGATATTCCAAAAGCTCGTAATAAATTTTTCCAGAACAAAAGATAATTTCTTTAGCAGCTTTCACTTCTTCAACGCTTAGCTGTGTTTCAGGAATTACTTTTTTAAAGGATCCCTCAGAGAGATCTTTCATGTTTGAAAAGCTGGGTCCATAACGTAGCAAGCTCTTGGGAGTCATAATAACCAAGGGCTTACGGTATGAACGCTTGAGCTGTCTGCGAAGGGCATGAAAAAGATTTCCCGCATTGCTTAAATTGCAAACGGTGATGTTTTTCTCAGCAGACAACTGCAGGAAGCGCTCAAGTCTTCCGGAGGAATGTTCAGGTCCTTGACCTTCGTATCCGTGAGGAAGATATAGGACTAATCCACTTGCTCGTTGCCATTTGATTTCACTCGAAGTGATAAATTGATCAATAATAACCTGGGCACCATTACAGAAGTCTCCAAATTGAGCTTCCCAAATAACTAAACGGGAAGGAGAGCTCAAAGAAACTCCGTAATCGAATGCCATGACTCCGGTTTCGCTCAAAGTACTGTTGAGTACCTCGAATTGAGTCATCTCTGTGTCGAGGCTTTTGAGTGGGCAATATTTTTCCCCGGTTAAAGCATCACTTAAAACGGCGTGGCGGTGTGTGAATGTTCCGCGTTGAGCGTCTTGTCCACTTAATCTCACGGCCAAGTCTTCTTTAAGGAGTGATCCAATAGCCAATGCTTCGCACGTTGCCCAGTCTAAATTCTCCCCCTGTTCTAAGCTTTGTTTGCGAAGATCCATGAATTTTTGAACCTTTGGATTGGGCTTAAAATCGGGAGGAAGTTTTGTAATCGCTTCGCCAATTTCTTTTAAAACTTTTTCTTCAACATGAGTTGTGTAAGTAACCGTAGGGGCTTCTTCTTCAATGACAGTTGGCTTCCACTTAATCCAACGACCCTCAAAAGCAGAGGCGTGTGGAGTGATGTTGTTGTTTTTAGAAACTTCTTGTTCGGCCGTGTAATGCGCTTCAACTTCACTCTTAAGATCGGCATCTTCTGCGCTGCTAATTATTCCAGAATCTAAAAGCTTCTGAGCATAGATAGTGCGCGGAGTAGGGTGAGCCTTAATGCGTGAATAAAGTTCAGGCTGAGTGAAGCTAGGTTCATCTCCTTCATTGTGACCGTATCTTCGATAGCAAATTAAATCGATAAATACGCTTTCGCCAAAACGAGCACGATATTCAGCGGCCAATTGACCTACCCAAACAAGAGCTTCGGGATCGTCACCGTTTACGTGAAAAATAGGAGCTTCCAACATTTTAGCGATGTCGGTGCAATAAGTTGTAGAGCGCGCTTCTTTGGGATTTGTTGTAAATCCAACTTGGTTGTTGATCACAATGTGAATGGTTCCACCTGTGTCGTAACCTTTAACTTTCGAGAAGTTTAAGGTCTCGTATACAACTCCTTGACCAGCGACTGCGGCATCACCGTGGATACTGATAGGAAGAACTTTTTTCTTACGGTCCATTCCCGGATAATTTTGTTGTTTTCCATAAGCGGCACCTTCGACAACTGGCGCTACGAACTCTAAATGACTGGGGTTATAGGCTAGTGAGATATGCATGGTCGTGCCGTGATCGGTCACGATGTCTGCCGAATATCCTTTATGATACTTCACATCTCCGCTTCCCATGTCTTCTGTTTTGACATAGTTGTCGTCAAATTCAGAAAAAATATAGCGAGCTTTTTTTTGAAAAATATTCGTGAGCACGTTCAAGCGACCGCGATGGGCCATGCCTAAAACCATTTGCTCAGTTCCCCAAACAGCACTGTCATCTATGATGGTGTCGAGCAGTGGAATAAGTCCTTCGCCACCCTCAAGAGAAAACCTTTTCTGGGCTACATAACGGGTGTGCAAAAAGCTTTCAAAGCCTTCAGCTTGTGAAAGTCTTTTGAGAATTTGTTTTTTTTCCTCAGGACTGATTTTGACTTTAAGTTGTTCTTGCTCAAGTTTTTGAGATAACCAATCGCGCGCTTCTTGGTTTTCAATATGAGTAAATTCAACACCAATACTGCGACAGTAGATTTGTCTTAGGCGCTGAATAATTTCGGCAAGAGTTGCGTGTTGCAATCCAATCGCTTGGCCGGCATCAAAAGTTTCGTTGAGATGTTTTTCTTCTAGGCCAAAACGACTCAAAGAAAGCAGTGGGTGCTCAGGTGCAGCTTTGTAGAGCGGATTGGTATCTGCAATGAGGTTACCCGCATTTCGATAGGCCGATATTAAAAGTCCTACTTTGGATTCGAGATAGGTTTTTGACAAAACCTCGCTTGGAATGCCCTCCTGAAAAGTTTTTCCGAACTCGACGCCGTCGAAAAAATGTTTCCAAGTGGGTTCCAGCCCCTCAGGATCTTTGTCATAAGATTCTCTGAGCTGGTCCAAATATTCGAGATTACTAGGGTTTATGTAATTGTGCCGTTTCACGAGCAATTACTAGAGTAGACACAAAGAACGGCGCTATCAACTCAAAGAGTTATTATTTTAGCCGATAGAGAGTCTGTCCATGTTGAAGCACGTCAGAACTCGTTGGGGGTTGTTTTTTTCTTTTAAAATCAAGTGTTTCGCTATGGCCTCCTTTACCCTTTTAGCCACAGCTGAAGTGCCAAAGGGGCACATGGAGTCTTCTACACAGCCAAAATTAGGAACCGCAAAGGCTTCTTCTGTAGTCGTTCCTTTCTTGCTCACGCTTGGTTGTGGAAAGCGTTTAGGTTATCCACGCGATCTCAGCATGCGCTTTGCGGTGTGGGATATTTTAAAGAAAATTCAAGAAAACGAAATTGATCCGCGAGAGTTTAGAGAGACTCTTGTGAAACTTTACACCCAAGATGTTTATAAGAATCCAATGCTCTTACCTCCTTCTGGGTATTTGCCCGAGTTGGTGGATAACGAAGAAGACTACACGGATCCCGTTGAAATCAAAAAGCTCAATAATCCCATTTTAGAATCTTGGGATTATATCTTGCGTTTGATGGACAAAAAATATGGAAGCGATGATCGCAGTTTATATAATTTAACATTATGGGCTGATCGTATCGATAAAGTTGCTGACAATATGCAGGATTGGTTAGTTGCAAGAGGAATCAGTCCTTCGAATGATATTTTAAATCAGAGTTTTTGTGACAATTTAAAAAAACGTCCTTGGCAGGGTGAGTCCTATCTAAATTACATAAAGGATCTTAAGAAAAGCGTGCAAGTTCCAGTGCCGTCTCCAGATTACGTTCAACGAAACCCTGAAGCTTTGCATACAAGACCTTATGTGCAATCTGATTTGATCTTGCCTCTGAGTGCCGATCAAATGGCTGAAGTGTTTTTAAAGTCACTTTGGTGTGAAAACATTTCAGACGTCTATCATGAGCTTTTGTATCGATTGCAAGAACGTAATTTTACGCTTGAAGAGTTTTTAGAGTCAGTTGAGCGAAAGTCCAAAACTCCCGATAATTATAATTTGCGTAAAAGCGACAAGGTGGGAACATACACGGTCCGTCGCACTTATGGTGATATGTATGCCTCAGATACCATAGTGTATCGAGAGACGCGCAAAGACTTTAATGAAGATGATGCAGGGCTTTTTGATATTCTGGATCCGCTTGAAAAAGTCTATCGTTACACGCCTAGTGTGAATATCGATCCTAAAGAAAGATTTTATCGCTCAGTCGACAACTCGGATTTAATTAAAAAATTAGAAAACAGACTTCAGCTTTGGCAACGCAATCATATGTTGGAGCTCGATTCTAAAGATAAGTTTTATAAAAGAGAGTGTGTAGCCAGTCCCTCAAGAATTGCCGGGCAAGAATTTCGAAATTATTTAGCGGGTGCAGTAAAAGCAAAAAAAACAGGCAGACCCACTTCTTTGACTCGAACAGGAGCAGATCCAAGTATTCATGCTTCTTTGGCTCCTCATGGAAAAATGGAAGAACGCGAATATGCGGCAATTGGATCGGGCTATGCAGCTGGCCAAGCGCAGCGCTTTTTAAGAACTATCAGTTGTACTCGTATTATGGGCTACAAGAATGAAGTAAGCGCTCACTCCGCTATTTGGGAGATGATTGAAGAAATTCAAAATAAAAAACTCAATCCCGATGAGTTTTTAGATCGACTTAAATATCACTACAATTCTGAATATTCGTCGAAGCCAAGCTATTTGCCTAAGCTTTATGAGACTTCAAAGAAAGTTCGCACTCGTGACGAACTCTATGCGTTAGTAGATGGAAAAAATCCATTGATACCTGCAATGGAATACATATTAGAGCTAGCAAAAGATCCTGCCAGACATGCTCAGGATATTTCTTATGCCATTACATTGGTAGATATGTGGGCAAGGCAAAAGGGTATCCAAGATCACAAACTAAGTTTGGCTCAATGTGCAAGTTCGTATGCAAAAAATCCGCTTAGAGGTAATGCATATAAGGCAAGACTACTGGCAGAGAAAAAAAGTGAGCGCTTTCCAGCTGCAACCCATGATTTTGCTGTTCGTAATCCTGATATGAAAATCAATGTGACCTACAATCCCCCTCAAAATTTCTCATCAATTTCTGCTAAAGAAGCCGCTCGAAGATGGATCGAAGGATTGTGGTGCGACAACATAGTAGATTTGTATTGGGAAACAGCTTATCGCATTTCACACGGACAATTTACTTTTGAGGAATTTCAGCAAGAATTGGGTACGGCTCACATGCGCTTAGAGCATTTGGAAGATTATAAGTTAGCTTCTCGAACAGCCCTCACAGATATAGTTGAGCCTCTTAAGTACTTTAATAAGAGTTCTGGAAATCCACTCGAAAGATGGATGCATTTTTCGAAAGATAAAAATCAATTTCTAGGCCCAGAAGTAAAACTCACTCAGTGGCAAAAAGAAAATCTTTTACGTAAAAACGGTAAATTAAAGTCTTGCCGAGAAAAACCCAGCAGCCAAGTTGGGCAAGAGTTGCGTGTGTATATGGCACATGCTTATACGAATTGGGAAGAATCTATAATTGATGCTTATGCGATGAATGGAACTCTTCGTAAAAAGCGCTTGGGAGATGAAAACAAAGATACGAATGAAAAGCTCTCTGCTTCGGTGCAAGAATCACAAGCTGCAGAAAAAGTTGCTGAAGAAAACCATGCTCGAGACATGGCGGCTATTGCTAACAAGTTTACGGCTCTTAAAACCGCGCAACACTCAAAATTCCTTGCGGATCTAGCTCAAGAAAAAGCAGGAAAGATAGCAACTCATAAAGAGCAACTTTTTGATCTTATTCAAATGAACAGTTTTGATTATGTTGAGCGCTATCGTTCCGATGCTTTTGCCGGCGCTTGTTCTACAGTGGGGAATAAAACATGGTCGAATAACAAAGTGCTTTCTGCAATGTATCGGCGTTTTGCTGATAGTTATTCAGATGAAGTGCGCGCGCGTGCTCCCAATATCGCTAAAGAAAGAGCGCGCTTGGAGAAAAGCGAAGTTGACCCTGTAAAACGTGAAGCAAAATTAAAAGCTTATACGGACAAACTCTTAAAACCCAAGAGAGAGGCTATGCTTAGAGAGTTTAGAATGCTCTTTTATGTTGCTTGTGCTGAGTCCGATTTTAACCCTCTTTATTCAATGGCTTTTACTCGCAATAGCGAAGGGAAATACTCTTTTGAGCGTGAATTAGAATATTCGCTTGAAGGAGCACTTAAATATAAAGCTAAATTGCAGGCACGTGCCAGCGAAGGAAAGGCTGCGGATTCAGTCATACACGTACAGGCCAATCACGGACCTTTTCAATCATCGATTGATAGATTCTATATTGGTGATAATGCAGGCGGCTTTATTGAACAACAAATTTTGGGTGGGCTAATAGTTAAAGATAAAGTTATGGTGAATGGCAAAGAAACCCTTGTTCCTAACAAAGAAAAATCTCTTCCACTCATCAACAAGTTTTGCCAGACTCAACGCACTTTTGCTCCAGAGGAAGTGAGCGGTGTAAATGAAGAAGTTTTCAATACTCTTGTTAAATCCTCACCAGAAGATTTATTTGAATTGGCTTCTGTTCGAGATGTGAAATTCTACAAAGACAGAGGCGATGTACGCGCAGAATCTATTGCAGCATATGGAGTATTACACGGACTCTGCTTGCCATTTAGTATTCAATTACACCAAATGACCATGAAGGATTTTAGAGGTGGAACCTATTACGAAACTCTTATGGCCAAAGAAACAAAACGCACATGCTCAGATTCGGGAGAGAAAACTCTTTGTTCGGGCCCATTGAAAGACTTGGCTTCAAAAGTTGAAGCATTGGCAATACCCAAAGGATTAGAAACATCTGCGTACGATGATTTATCTGCTGCTGCTAGCTTAGAGTTGGGCAAAGCTTACCAAAAACAACGAGATATATATGATGCGACCCAGAAGCAAGAAGAGGCTGCTCGTACATCTCAACGCGACAAAGAAGTTAAGTTTTTACAATCAACTCGGGAGTTGATTGAGGAGTCTCGTATCCGTGCAAATGAAAAATATCAGAGGGATTTAGAGGCCGCTGATATTTTAAGAGAAGAACAAATTAAAAAAGCTAGAGATACAAACAGAGGTCTAGATCCTAATCAGTAGCCTTAATTCTTAGGGTTTAAGAGTTGCAAGAGAGAGTTGAAGTAAGTGACGGCCATCTTCGATTTGGGTATTGGCTTGAACACTAGCCAATAGAGCGACTCTTTTTTCAATCACAACACCAATGCTTAGAAGCTCGTCTTTCACTTTGATTTTAAGTTCAAAGTCTTTTAAATAGAGCGCACTTTTGATTGTTTCGCCATTTGGTAGGATTACTTGTACTTCGATGGCTTCGAAATTTCTAAAGGCATCTAGGGTTTCTACGTCACACTCTAGAACTATACGTCGTTCTAAAATATCTTCTTGTTTATTTTCTTCAGTCACATAATAGCGATCGAAGAAAAGGCCCGATATTTTGTTTTGAGGGGTTGGGTTGGCGTGAAGCTGAGCCAAAGAAAAGAGCATTCCTATGCTAAGAGCTAAAGTTTTCATCCGAGAATGAGCTTTAAATACATGTTTTTGCGCATAGTGTCAATCTAAAATCAGGGGAAAAATGACTTCCAATTTAGCCCGCTACAACTAATTGACGCCACGGGAGCTTCATTTCTGCTGAAATAGAGAAGTGGGGGTACTGGTGAAGAAGGTTATTTTACTTATTCCGATGCTGAGCACACTTGTATGGGCTCGGAGTGACTACGATGAACAACTCTCTCTCACCGATGAGGGCACTATTGCTGCCTGTTACCTCAAAAGACCTGATGCTTTAAAAGACGACAAAGAAGTTAACAACGAAGAAGAAGCTTTAAATAAAGCTTGGCTCCGCTTTCCAAGCAGTGAACTCAAATCAAAATTAGAAAATATCAATTCAGATCCCGATAACTTTGAATATAAGAGTGCTTTTTGTGAAGAGTCTCTCCATAGAATAATAATGGATATGGGCGGAGGCACTACCTTTTTGAGAGGTCGTTGCAAAGCTTTAGCTGAAAATCACGAATTCTTTCTTCCTGAGATGCAAGGAAAAGGAAACAGCTACATAGAAGGCCGTACGGATTTTGGTGGTGTTACAAGTGCCGAGCGTAAATGGTGTAATGGCCGAGCAAAAGGCGATCTTATGAAGGTTGCCTGTGAATATCGTAAAGCTAAGCGGAGCGCGTATAATCAAAATAGCTCTGCTTATAAAAAATCTCTCGCAGAACTCAAAAAACGTTGTGGTGGCTATATTGGAAATGACGAAGATGAGCCTCGCCGTGATTTAGCGCGCGATGATGGCCGAATTAGCCGTGAACCTTACCTCACGGGAGGTGGCGGACATGGTGGTGGCGGGGGCTCAATCAATACTCCTATTGTGATTCCTCGCTATATCCAACAAGCTCCCGTGGGGCAGTGGGGTGGTTGCCAAAACAATCGTGGTCTCAACATCATTAACTTTCAGCCCTCCTTGGCACACACAATTTCTACTGGATTACTCGCTGGCTTTGGCGCTTTCTTAAGTTACAAGGGGCAAAAGAACGTAGACAACCTCACTGCTCAACTTGCGAGCCAAAACATGAGAATCAACGAACGTCTTGGAGCTGCGACTCAGTTTTCAGCGGGACCCGGTGGAGTTTGGGGACCTGGAACGATCATGCCTTACCCCGGTGGAGCAGGAAGCTTCCCTGGCCAAGGTGGAGGAATGTGTGGGCGTCCTCCGTTCAATACGGCGCACACAGGTTGCACGGGTGGTATGCCGGGTATGCCTATCGTAAATGGTGGATGTCCTAATGGAAATTGCGGCGGAATGGTAGCAGGTGGTTGTTCACCGGGTATGCCCTGTTTTGGTGGCAACACAGGTGGCCAGGTAATGTGTCCTCCAGGAGTTATGAATTGCGGCGCTGGAATGCCTGGGCAATTTCCTGGCGGCTGTCAGAATGGAAATTGTAATCCGAATTATCCCGGCAATTACATGAACAACCCTGCAAATATGGCGCGTCCTGGCGGAATGTACGGTTACAATCCATATAGTCTAGATGCTGAAAGACAGCGCATTCAAGATATGCAAAATGCGCTCAATAAACAAATTGAAGATGCAAAACGCGCTCAACAAATGAATCAGCAATTGGCGGATTTAGCTCGCCAAAGAGACGCAATTAATAACAAGTTCAATACGGTTCAGATGGGTTACAATGGATTGCTCGCAAACCAGTTTGGTCCTGCTCCTGCCTATGGTCACCCTGGAATGTATCAGGGGCCAGGTCAACCTAACATGCCAGGTTGTATGGGTGCAGGTGGTGGTGGCGGTGCAAATTGTGCTTGTACTACGATCATGTGTTACCCCGGCCAACAAAGTGCCTATTATGCCCCCCCCCTATGTTTACGGAAACAGTGGTTTAGGTGGGGTACAAAATGGTTATCCTAATCGCGGTACTCATGGATTTTTTGGTTTGAATCTACAGTGGTCGGGTGTGCAAGTTCGTCCGGGAACTGTGAACGCACGCTAAAAAGAAATTATGAGCGCTAAGTCGCCTTTGAACAAAGCTTAAGAGCTGCTAGAAAAACGGGTGTGAAAAGCCCCGATCGAAGCTCGCCTTCATGGCAAACGCCGCTTTACCAGCAATATTGGAAGATAAAAGACGGCGTTCCCAATACTGTTTTATTTTTTAGACTTGGGGATTTTTACGAACTCTTTGGCGACGATGCCATTTTGGCCGCGCCTCTTATGCAGGTGCAACTTACCTCGCGTGACAAAAGCGAAGAAGGGATTCCCATGTGCGGCGTGCCCTTTCATGCGTGGGAAAACTATGCCGATCGTTTACTCTCAAGCGGCCTCAGCATTGCAATCGCTGATCAATTAGAAGAAGCAGGAGCTGGCAAAAAGCTCGTAGAGCGTGGAGTAGTGCGTATATTAACTCCGGGCCTCCCAATAGATCCTAGCAAATTAAATTCTAAAAATTATCATTACCTTGCAGTCGTCTCGCAAAGTGAAACCTATGAAATTGTGCTTTTTGATTTTTTAGCTCGCAGGCTTTATCAAGGTGAATTTAAAAGCGACGAAGAACTTGCTGAAATTTTAAATCGCACTGAGCCTCGAGAGATACTTTTATCGAGCGAAATAGCCGCTGAGAATTTGCCAGCACTTGCTCGTCATGAAAAAAAGATTTTGAGTTGGGGGAGGGGCACAGCACTTTCCATCTTAAAAGATTATCTTTCTTACACCCAACGCTGGGAACAAGCCCAAGTAGATGCTTATTTACCTGTCACGCAATCACTCAGTGAGTTTCATTCAAACGCAGAAGAGGTTGCGCTTTCCATGCAAGTGCGTGAGCAGTGGGATATACATCCGCACCTTGAGAATTTATTAGATGAATGTGGCTCCGCGGGTGGCTCAAGAGAATTGCGTGAAATTTTATCGCGACCACTTCTTAATAGTGAACGCATTAGGGCACGCCAGGAACTTTTAAAATATATTC
>CAZIFW010000026.1:0-33827 GCA_964538275.1 uncultured Bacteriovoracaceae bacterium | reverse complement strand
CACAAAGTGTTTTTGAATTTTTTAAAACTTGTTCGATATAACTCACAAAAGCGGGTTCAAGAGCTTCTTTAAACATCACAGCTTTACCCGCAATCACATGCATCAAAGGCCCGCCCTGGAGACCGGGAAAAATTGCGCTATCAATAGCTTTGGCTAGTTCAGGATGACACAAAATCATTCCTGAGCGAGGACCACGCAATGTTTTATGCGAAGTTGTTGTTACGACGTGAGCATGAGGAAAAGGACTGGGATGTTTTTTAGCCGCTACTATTCCCGCAAAATGCGCCATATCTACCATGAGCTTTGCTCCCACTTCATCTGCAATATCGCGGAAAGCTTTGAAGTCGAGCACGCGTGTGTAACTGCTGTAACCTGCAATAATCAACTTAGGTTTTTCTTTAAGAGCAAGATCGCGCACTTGATCCATATCAATGCGCTCAGTTTCACGATTCACTGTATAGTGAACAGGCTGAAACCATTTTCCCGATAAGTTCACGGGCGATCCATGAGTGAGGTGGCCTCCGTGACTTAAGCTACAAGCAAGGAATTTATCTCCAGGTTGAAGAAGCGCAAGAAATACAGCTTGGTTGGCACTTGCCCCCGAGTGAGGCTGCACGTTTAAGTGAGGCACAAAGTCTCCCACTTTAAAAAGCTCTGCGCCACGTGTGCGAGCGAGATTTTCTACTTCGTCTACGTATTCGCAGCCGCCGTAATATCTTTTTCCAGGGTAACCTTCTGCATATTTATTTGTGAGCACACTCCCCATAGCTTCAATCACCGCTCGTGATGTGTAGTTTTCGCTGGCAATAAGTTCTAGGTGATCGCGTTGACGGCCAAATTCTCTTTGAAAGCTCTGCCAAAGCTCGGGATCGTATTCAGTTAGGTTTCTGCTAAAGTGCGTATCACTCATTTTGCAAAAACATTAGCAGCACTCGCAGCCTTCATCCATATCCAACATACGAATACGCTCGGCGTGACGCCCACCTTCAAAGGCAGTTTTCATCCATTTCTTGAGTATTTCTTTATTGATCTCACGGTCCACCAAACGAGCGCTTAAACACAAAACGTTTGAGCCATTGTGTAAGCGGCTTAATTCAGCAACTTCTGGGGTCCAACAGAGCGCAGCGCGAATTCCCATGTAACGATTGGCCTGAATGGACATCCCCACCCCAGAGCCACAGATAAGGACTCCCATAGGGTTGTTTTTATGCAATTCTTCAAGGGGCGTATTATCCAAGAGGTCTTCGCAAAGTTTTTGGGCATATTTGGGGTAATGGGTCGATTCTGTTGATTCTGGCCCAAGATCCAACCACTCAACGTCTTTGAATTCTTTTTTGAGCATTTCTTTGAGTTCAAAACCAGCGTGATCAGAGGCAATACGTAACTTCATGCTGCCAAGTCTGACACAAGCGGAGGCCGCTTGCATCAGCTAATAGGAAGCTGTCGCAGGGTTTCACGAACCTTTTATATGAGTTTTTCTTAAGAGTAGGCGTCTTAGAAATTTTTATTTGAATGCGTTTAGTTTATTAAGCGCTTCGAAGTTCTCTGGCTCCGAGTTCACCTTTTAAAATAGACTCTTGAAGTTCTAAATATTTTTCAGATAACTCGTCGTAACTCATGTCATAGCACTTCATCAAAAGCTTCAATGTTGAAAATGGAACAGGCGCTAAACCCCGTTCAATATTCGAAACAAATTGAGCATTTTTGAGCTTCAATTTTTTGGCAACATCTCCTTGAGTAAGACCGGCCTCAAGACGTTTGTTGCGAAGAAACTCTGCAAAGCGAAGACGGGCTTGCTTCTTTAAATTCTGGTTATTTCTTCTTGAACTTGTCATAAAAATTTCCTTATTCTTTTGCCTAAAACAGTCATTTCACTTTATAACACGCCGATCCAGAGACCAACCCATTTTTAAGATTTTCTAAAATTAAGAGGGTGTAAAGATTTTGGACTTAAATCAAATTTGTTTAATATTTACTTTGCGATTACCGATAGATATCATGTAAACTGGTGTTGTTTAGAAAAGGGTCACCTCCCTCGGAAGTGAAAGCCTATTTTTAAGCGATCCTGCAGTCGCGCCTACGACTCTCAGATCGTGGACAAAGGGAAAGCTTTTTTCCCCTGAGTATAAACAAACAAGACCGTACTTGCGTCTTTGGCACAAGTACGGTCACCTTTTTTTAAGCAGGCTTTAATCTTGCTCAATAAAATCCCATACTTTACGTTTTAAAAGACTAAAGAAATCCGTACGTTCTTGAGACTCCAAGTACTTTGCGTATGGAAGTTGAGAAAGCGCTTCTTCACTTGGCTTTTTCTTTAACATCATTCCCATATGATCAATTGCATGAGGTACTTGTGAATAAACAGAGTGATCCAAACTGAAGGTTCCAGAACTTAGTTTTGAAATATCAAAATTAAAAATATCTAAAGCCAATGCCGCTTGAGTGTCTGTCCATAAACCCAACGGAAAACTCTTAAGCTCTTCTGCAAGTGATTGCACTTTAAGAGCGTAATCGTCATCAGACGCCATAATACTCACTCGGTCGCATAAGGGTGTGATTATAGGTGCCCAATCTTGAATAAAATCTTGAGCATCTATTGCAGGTGCCGCGAGTATAACTTGGCCAAAAACTTTTGCGCCCTCCGCTATTTGCTTAGCATCTAAATTCTTAGCAATATTTAAAAGTACCCGACTCAAAACACGTGTCCCTAGACTGTGGGCTATTACGTTTATCTTTCGATCAGGGTATTCTGCGCGAAGCTTGTTGAGAAACTCCTCTAGCATTGCAATGGAAGCTTCCGCACGCAAAACATCATCTCTAAAGTCCTGTGGTAGAGGCAACTTCACCGCTCTCGCAGGCCAAGAATACGCCAATGAAAGACCCGGGTAGTCCATGTCAAACATGAGTTGCGCCGTCTTTCTCATGGCATAACTAAAATCTACGTTAAAACCATGGATATATACAAAGAGCTCTTTAGATGTGGCTTCATCCGGAAACGCTGCTTCGCGAGCCTGAATCATAGCGCCTACTTTTTTAAAAAAATCAGTTTCAGAACTGATGAGCGTTAAGTCTTTTAATAAAACATGTTTTTTAGGATCCCACTTGAATTCAAAAAAGCCACGTTCTTCTAATTGACCTTTTTTATGAATTTTTGGAATAGAAACTTTTGCAATTCCATAAGAAATTTTTCCGGAATCTGTATAGGAATAAAAAGCTTCAGCGCCACTCGTAGTGTGAATTTCGTTTTTCTTAGAGCTATCCATGGCACGATTGGTTCCATAAGGAACCTCAACTTCAAAGGCATTTGGATTGGGAGCAATTCCTTTAGGCACGGAACGTGAACGAAGGGGTGGCGGTGGCGGAGGTGCACTGCTCACGGGCGGATCTGAAGGATTCACCGCTAGCGGGGGCAATACGGGCGCTGGCGCGGGAACGGGCGCAGGAGGTGGAGGCGATGCTGCAGAGGGAGCCATTGCACTCAAGCCATCGTTGGCATAAATACCTTCGACTCTGTAAGTTTCAGGTTGCCCCTCTAAAAAGTTTGGGAACTTACTAGGGTTAAGGGCCCACTGCTCCCATTGAGATAACAAATTTTCCAAAGCATTATCATTCTCAGCTTCAGCAGTTTTTAAAATTTCTTTATTAGATTTTGCTAAGAGTATGCGAGTCCCACCGGATTTTAAGACCAATTCAATATTGGGCATATGATAAACATAAATAGCTTCCGTTAGGAGATCGCGCCCTTTAGAGTTTTCTTGAGTGACATCCCATCCGTTTTCTAAAAGAAAACTTAACTTCCAAAAATCTTCTATTTCTAAAATACGAGTTGCATAATCGGGATCAAGTTCTTGGAGCTTTGCAACTAGCTCTTTCATGTTTTGATAATGAAGTCCTCTGTCAGAAGCCAACACCTCTTTAAAAATTCCATGCATTTTAAAAAAATCTGTAGAATTCTCTGAAGATTTCTTTAAAAGTTCCAGAGCACTCGGGCTAAGGGCATGGGCCGCAACTGAAAATAAAAAAGCACATGTGAATATAATTTTTTGAAAATAAACCTTAAACATCTTTTGACGCACCTAGTAGAGAGTTAGCCTTGCTCTCGGTTATTAGCAATAAAAATGTCTGAAATCAGGGCAAATTAGAAAGCCTGGAATCTCCAGAAACATATTGTTCCGCAGATGAGCCTTCACTTTAAGACTTTAACGATATTCGCTAAATAACAAAGAAACGTTTGTACCGCCAAATCCAAAGCTATTGGAAAGGGCTTTTTTAACTTTGTGCGATCGCGCTTCATGAGGAACATAATCCAAACGACAAGCGGGGTCTTGCTTCTCTAAGTTAATGGTGGGAGGAATTTTTCCATCCCGAATAGCACCAATACAAACCAAAGCTTCAAGTGCGCCCGCTGCTCCCAGCATATGACCCGTCATAGACTTTGTAGAGCTCACTAAGAGATGCTCTTTCCAATCTGTAAAAAGTGTTTCTATCGCAGAGGATTCTGAGACATCTCCAGCATCGGTTGAAGTCCCATGCATGTTTACATAATCCACTTCTTTGTAAGATGTTTTGCCATCTTCCAAAGCTAAAACCATGCAGTCTCGCGCTCCTTCTCCACCTTCACTGGGCGAAGTCATGTGATAGGCATCCGAGTTTGTTCCGTAACCTATAATTTCAGCAAGTATAGGCACGCCTCTTTTTTGAGCTGATTCTAAACTCTCTAAAACCAAAACAGCTGCGCCTTCACTCATAACAAAACCATCGCGATCCATATCAAAAGGACGCGAAGCTTTTTCAGGAGCATCGTTACGAGTTGAAAGAGCTTTCATTGATGAAAATCCGGCAATAGAAAGTTTTGTAAGAGGAGCTTCTGCTCCACCTACTACCATCACATCCGCATCTCCGCGTTCAATCATGCGAAAACCTTCGCCAACGGCATGTGCTGAACTAGAACAAGCAGATGTGATGCAATAATTCACACCTTTAAAACCTTTGATGATACTCAATTGTCCAGGAAGTAAGTTGGAAATAATTGAAGGTATAAAAAACGGAGAGACCCGTTTCCCTTGAGTCATTTCAATCACGGTTTCTTCAATGAGTTGAAGTCCGCCAATACCACTCGAAAGTATGGTGCCAATTCTTTTTTTATCTTCAAAGCTATCAAGTTTTGCTTGATCACATGCTTGAAAACTTGCAGCTAATCCCAGCTGAATAAAACGATCCATTCTTCGAATGTCTTTTTTGTTGATCCACTTTTCTGCATCAAAATCTTTAATCTCACCCCCAAAAGTAACGGTGAGACCTGTGGTATCAAAATTACTCAGCTTAGAGATTCCACTTTTGCCAGCAAGCAGATTTTTCCAAAAATCTTCAAAGTTAAGACCGAGCGATGTTACACAGCCCAAGCCGGTAACAACGACACGTTTGGATGTCATCTTTTACACTTCCGAGTGAAAAACTCAGTGGCTTTCTTTGCTGTGGTTTTTTACATAAGCCACAACGTCGCCAACAGTTTTAATTTTTTCTGCATCTTCGTCAGGAATTTCGAGATCAAACTCTTCTTCCATAGTCATAACAAGTTCTACGATATCAAGGCTATCTGCACCGAGATCTTCGATAAATGTTGCTTCAGGTTTAACGGCATCGCCGTCTACATTGAGCTGCTCAACGATAATATTCTTTACTTTGTCTTCTACGTTCATAACCAACTCCTTAAGTTAATAACTTTCTCTACACACTTAAACAAACTGTGATTTTAACTAAACAGTTAATAACACAATCTAAATAACTTCCTTATCGAGCCCAAATACATCAGATCGCCCCTAAATATACAAGCCACCATTTACGTTCAGAACATGCCCTGTGACGTAACGTGACATATCCGATAGCAAATAAGTCGCCCCTTGGGCAATCTCAACCGGCTTACCTAAACGCGCTAGAGGTATATTCGACATAAAATAGGCCTTGGCTTCTTCGCTCAAATTTGAGGTCATGTCGGTTTCAATAAAGCCTGGAGCCAATACATTCACTCGCAACTGCCTAGAAGCGAGCTCACGAGCCAAAGACTTAGCTAAGCCTACTAGGCCCGCTTTAGAGGCACAGTAAGCACTTTGCCCACTGTTCCCCATCAAACCAACTACAGAACTCACAAAAACAACTGAAGCAGACTCAGACTTCATCAAAGAGCGCAAACACTCCTTGGTAAAGAAATAACAACCCTTGAGGTTGATATTCATGGTCTCTTCAAAATCTTCTTCTTTCATGCGCAACATCAATTGATCACGGGCAATTCCGGCATTGTTTAACAAACCATCAATACCGCCCAAGTATTCAGTCATTTGAGCTACAACTGCTTTAAATTGGTCTCGGTGACCCAAATTCAAAACAAAACCTTTCACTTTGTGACCTTTGCTTTGCATTTCGTTGAGCCATGTTGTGAGCTCGGGAGTTTCCGTGGTGTACGTGAACGCAACACTTGCACCTTGCTCGGCAAAAAATTCTACACAGGCTTTTCCAATACCGCGGCTACCGCCCGTTACGACTAATCTTTTTCCTGCTAACAAAGTCATTTTAAAATCTCCTCGATCTTTGAAATGTCTTCAAAGTTCATGAATTTCCACTCTTTAAAAGCCTCCATGCGAGAAGCCATATTGGTTAAAACCTTAGAGGGCGATATTTCTGCGTGCACAGAAACTGAATCTTTAGCTTTTAAAAGTGTTGGATACCAACGCACACTTCCACAAACTTGTTCTCGTAATGCGTTTTTAATTTCTTTTTCTGAACTCAAAGAGTTTAAACTTGCATCTATATTGCGAATGTAAAGTTTTTGCTGAGCTTCAAAAGTTAAAGCATCTAATACCGGAATAAAGTTCTCTTCAGCATTCTTCATTAAAGGAGAATGAAAAGGTCCACTCACATCCAATGGAATACTCCGACGAATCCATTTCCAATCATGACCACCCTCTTCTTTGCCAGCTAGCTGGTCTACTTTTTTAAGGGCTTCTTCGTAGCCTGAAAGTACAATTTGAGTGTCTGTATTCCAGTTGGCCATTGCAACTAGCTTTCCACTTTGAGCGCTCGCATATTCGCAAAACGTTTTAATTTTTTCTTCATTAGCAGGCTCTCTCAAAATGAGTGCGCGCATTCCACCCACTCCAGGGCTCACCGCTTCGCTCATAAACTGACCGCGTTTTTGCACGGCTTTTACAGTCTCCGAAAACTTAAAAGTTCCCGCTGCCACAAGGGCTGTGTATTCACCTAAAGAGTGCCCTGCAAAAATGGGATCTAAGTTTTGAGTGAATGCAAATTGAGTTGTTAAAACTCTCCACATACCAATGCTTGCAGTGAGTATGAGAGGTTGCGCTACAGAACTTTCACGTATTTCAGATTCAGAGGCATCAAAACTTAATTTTTTAAGATGTAAACCAGAAGCATCAGAAGCTTCCTCAAGTGTTTGTTTGTAGAGAGGAAAGTTTTCGTAATAATTTTTGCCCATTCCAGGGAATTGACTTCCTTGACCTGCAAAAACAATAAGTGCCTTTTGATGTGCCATGAGTATTTTAAATAATTACCATCTTAGAAGAGCAGCGCCGTAGTTAAAGCCTCCACCGAAAACATCCAAAAGAATTAAATCTCCTCGTTGTAGTTTTCCTTGTTGCTCCATCTCAGCTAATGCAATTGCAACAGTAGCTGCAGATGTATTCGCCCATCTATCGATGTTCACAAAAACGCGATCCATTGGAAAATCAAGATACTTCGCAGTCATCTCAATAATTCGTAAATTTGCTTGATGCGGAACAAACCACTTGATGGCAGACGTTGGAACTTTCTGCTCTTTTAAAACTTCAGTCGCAGCATGAACCATACCTTTAACCGCATGTTTAAAAACATCCTGTCCATTCATTTGAACGTAAGGGGAATTTTCTATATGAGCTTCGGTCTTCCAAGAAGGGGCACGGCTACCGCCTGCATTGATTGTCAAAGCCCCTGTTGCATCAAAATCTGTATAAATTCTAGATCCCAAAATCATAGAATCTTTTTGGGGATCTGCGTTCTCAACACGTTCGATGATGACACAGCCCGCACCGTCTCCAAAAAGTACGCAAGTCGTACGGTCTTTCATATTGAGAGCAGCTGACAACACATCAGCTCCAAAAAGCATAATGCGCTTTTGAGAACCATTTTGAATCAAAGCATTTGCTGTATGAATTCCAAAAACAAAACCGCCACAAGCCGCACTTAAGTCAAAGCCCGGAGTGTGTTTCATTCCCAGCGCACCCATAACTCGTGCTGAGTTGTTGGGCATCACAGTCTCTGCTGAGATTGTGCAGGAAATAACCATATCGATATCGCTCGCTTTAAGGCCTGCATTTTTAAGTGCCTGCTCACCAGCGCGCGCGCACAACTGAGTGATGTATTCACCGTTGTCGCTATCTACAAATTTTCGCTCTTTAATTCCGGTGCGAGATACGATCCATTCGTCACTTGTTTCGACAATTTTTGACATGTCGTCGTTAGAGACTTTTCTTGAGGGCACACCAAGCCCTGTGCTCACAATGCGTGCGCCGTAATTCATAAAATTTTAAATTTTAGCTTAAGAGTTTTTCAACTCAGCTTTAGTTTTAAGAACTTTCTTACCTTTGTACCAGCCCATAGCACTTACTCTGTGTGGAGGAACAACTTCGCCAGTTTCTTTGCAAATGCTAAAGCCTTTGGGAACTAAAAATTTGTTAGCACTACGTTGTGCAGTTCTTGATTTAGATGATTTCTTCTTAGGTACAACCATTTTTAATTTCCTACTATTCCTTGTTCTTTTTTGAGCTCTTGGCCACTGTTGTAGAATCTTTTGATAAATCCTTCAACTTGCTTAGAACTGCAAAAGGGGAGTTTTCCGCTTTTCCGGCATTTTGTCCAGAAGACAAATGAAATTCATTATCTACGGCCAATTCTTCATCCGTCATATCCACAGAAGTGCACACGTGTTCTTCGCCTGAAAGCTCCAAATCGGGGTGTTCCACTACGGGTTCTACGGCCACAATCTGCTCCGTTAAAATGTGAGCTAAATCGATATAGGGAGTTTCCAAAAACACATAATCAGGGTCATCTCCCTCTTCAGCCGCCTCATAAGGCCCCATGGGCTTTAGGAAAACCCTAAAATCTCCAGCCCTTTGAGTCGTCCCCTCAGCTCCGCAGCGGGGACATAACAGAGGCATACGCCCTTCGAAATTACCCGAAAGCGAATATTCAGGATCAAGACGCTCTACACGAATAGATCCACTAATCTTGGAGCCCGCGGCCCACCCATCCGGGCTTTTTCCGCAGATATCTACATGTGGGGCTGCTACTTTTAGAGCAGACTGGACCCATTCATCAGCTTCACTAAAGGACACGTCAATGGACTTAGAGCCCACTTCCCGAAGAGTAAGTTTTCCTTGATTCACAGCGCTTTGATATAGGCCACCCTGCGTTGTGAATAAAGCTAATTCGCGTTCTTAAGCAGGGCTTAGCTTGTCGAAAAGGTTGCGAAGGGTTGTCGAAAAGGTCTCTGACGCCTATTTTACATCTATGGGTAAAAAGATTGCAGTCATACTGTGCGGAAGTGGCTTTAAAGATGGATCGGAAATACGTGAATCCGTAGGAGTTTTATGGGCCCTCAGTCGGCACGATGTGAGTGTAGACTGCTTTGCACTCGATGCTCCTCAATATGATGTTGTAAACTGCCTAACGGGCGAAAACACACATGAAAGTCGAAACCAGCTCGTAGAAGCCGCTCGTATAGCACGTGGAAAAGTTCAAAAACTCGATGCCCTTCAACCCAACGAATATGATGCCGTAATTATTCCAGGTGGCTTTGGAGCTGCTAAGAATTTATGCGACTTTGCACTTAAGGGTGCAAGTGGAACAGCTCACCCTTTGATTCAAGAAAAGTTACAAAATTTCCACAACGCCTCAAAACCCATTGGTGCCGTTTGCATAGCACCCGCTATTTTAGCACTCACATTTAGAAACAAAGGTCTAGAACTCACGGTAGGTGCTCCTTCAGAAGCCTCTTCTGAAATAGAAAAACTTGGACATCGTCACGTTGTAAAAAGCGCGAGTGATTGTTGTATCGATACGAAATACAAGATCATCACAAGCCCCGCCTACATGTACGACGACGCTCCGTTATGCGATATTTTTGAAGGTATCCGCAAGCTTGTAGACTCTGTAATTAAGATGACTTAGCGCAAATAGCTTAAGCTACCGCCAACTTGACTCGCCGCGTGAGATTGTTAACCTCGCGATGTGTTCAATTCCGGTGCATTTCCTAAATTACTTACAACAATTCTTGTTCTCTTTTTAGTTTCTTGTGGCCCCTCTCACGAGGGTCACGAAGCCGCAAATATGCCCTCTATGGGTGGAAGCAATGGCGGCATGAGCGCCATGAGCAAAGAAAGCGGAGACGCAAGAGAAGATGTACTTGCCGCCTACTTGAAAAATGAAGCCTCCCACCCCGGAGCCTCAAAACGCGGGCAAGTTTTTGATTACGGACCTCGCCAATTCCCACTCAATCTCCCTCCGTTAACCGTCTCCCTCAAAAGCCCCATTCAATCTTGCAACGCTGATGCTTTAAAATCCATAAATTTTGCTTTTGCCTACATGCACGCATTTGAAACTGTTGAGGCCGAAAGATATTTTCGCCTCGCTTTTCACCAAGATTCCAATTGCACTATGGCCCTTTGGGGTGCGGGTCTTTCGCAGATTATTTTTGGCGTTGGAAACTATGAACGTGGATACAAGTTCACAAAACTCTCCATCGAACTCACTCGTCACCTCAATTTAAAACTTAGTAAGCTCGAAATACGTTTACAGAATATTTTACTGAGTTTTTTAAAAAATCCCGAAGATTCCGAGAATCAAAAGTTTTTTGTTAAAGCGTGGCTTCAACTTGTAGAAGAAAATCCGAATGAGCTTGATCTCAAAGCACTGGGCGCGCTCTTTATCTGGGATCTAGGTCACATAGAAAATCTAGGATATACACAAGAAAAAATAGAAAAACTTTTTCAAGAAATTTTTGAAAAAGAACCCATGCATCCCGCCCACCATGCTCGTATCCACTTGTGGAACGATAGTAAAAATGAAAAACGTGCATTGGATTCAGCACAACACATTGGACCTTCTTTTATAAACTCGGCTCACATGTGGCACATGGGATCACACATTTACTCACAAATAGGGAAGTTTTTCGAAAGTGATGAACAATATTTGCGTGCAGCATACATTGATCAAACACAACAAAACAAACAAATGGAATTTCCCTACGTGGTTCATAATTATGGACACAATCAACATTTTTGGGGCCTCAATCTTCTTGGACTTGGGAAATATAAAAAATCTGCACAAGTCGCAAAAGGTCTCTTAGAAATCCCCCTTCACTCCAAATACAACAACCCTTTAGAGCAAGAGGGCACTTATCACTCAAATTACATCGCTGGCCTTGATCTGCTGTTTACCACTGCAAACACGTATGGAAATCATGAAATTTTAGTTGAAGCAGAAAAACAAGGATATCTCCCTACGGATGCTCGTAAGTTTAAAGATAAAATCCGCATCCTTAAACTTTTTTACCAACTTGCTTATAGCTATACTGTTGTGGGCGAAGATGTAGAGCGCTTTAAGTATCGAGTCCTGTTGCATGATCTTGCATCTCAAAACCCTTCGCTTGCACCTCAAGCTGCTAAACTCGAAAAAATCCTAGATCTTATAAAACGCTGGGAAAATGGCGAAGAATCACCCGAGAATGTCGAAGAATTGCGTAAACTTAACCAAGACGCTGATTACATATTATCTCGTTCAACCTTTGCAAAATTTTACCGAACACTTAATCTTCCAGAAAAAGCAGAAGAAGTTTTAGGAGACTTAAGTTCTGATCCCTATGCTGATATTTCAAAATATTTAGAGCTTGCGCACGCACAAGCTTCGCAACTCAAGCAAGAAGCTGCCTTTGAAACCTTTAAAAAATGTCGCACTATGGGTGCATATTTAGACAAAAACTCCGAATATTATAAACTTGGAGAAGAAGTATTGAAACTCTTGGGCGAGAGTATACCAAACGACTGGAGAGCCGTTCACACTCCAAGAGAACTCTTACTCAAAGTACCCACTTCTTTTACTGGAGAAAAATTTCCACAACCTTTAGCGCCCGACTTTATCCTCAAGAATGCCGCTGCTAAAACACTCTCACTCGACTCAATTTTAAAAGAATCTAATAAAGGTGTGCTTTTAGTTTTTGTATTAGGTGGTTCCTGTCCACGTTGTAATGAACAACTTCAGGAATTAAATGCTCAAAGCGAACGTTTTCAAAAGCTTGGATATAAAATAGTTGGAATCACTACAGATTCTGAAAGCGATCTTGCAACAGCTCTTGAATTTTCTACTGAAGAAACTCGGCTAAAATTTGATCTCTTAAGTGATAGTCAAATGAATGTATTTAAAAAATATAGATCTTTCGACGACTTCGAAGAACTGCCCCTTCACGGCACCTATGTGATCGACAAAAATAAAAAAATTCGTTTTCTTGATCGTGGTGCATTGCCTTTCACGGAATTTGAAAACTTAAAAGAAGAAATAAAAAGACTGGATCAAATTTCTAAAGCTACCTCAGAATAAATTCTATTCCAAAGTAGCTTTTATCAATGCTAATTTGAGCAAACAATTTCCCAGTTGTCGTAATCGTATCCACCGTTGCTTCCACACCAACTACAACTATTGCCACAACGACTTGCTCGACTTCCGTTTTTGTAAACCGCTCTGCCACTGCAACACTGAGAATTAGCTCCTGCAGAGCCACCATTTACTTTTCTACTAGAAGGACTCCTGCCACAGGTAACTTCATCACGACTTAGATTGCCTGGTACATCTCCACGACCCACAATCGTTCCGTTAGGCTTACAACAGGCTTGCGTATTACAAGCTACAACCTGAGTTTCTGTCGCTGATCCTGTACAATTTGCACCCCCGTTAGAAGGTATGGGATTGTTACAAACTCGAGAGCGACTTTGAGTAACTGTTCCGCCCCCACAAGATTTGCTACAAGCCGTTATATTTGCCCAGCTTGTCCAATCAGACCATTCACCATTGACGGCAGAGTTGGCCACAACAGCAGATGCCACATTGAATCCACAAAGCCCACTTACTTTTAAGTAGAACTGTGTTCTTGCACGAGACGCATCTAATTTAACTTTTTCTGCTCCTTGAGGAATCATGGCTGTAAATGTTCTTATTGTACTAGCAGGCGGAGGAGTCGTTCCATTTGTAGGATCTCCGTTCGTCCAGGTGCTAATTTTTCCTGGAGCGAAGATATCGGCCCATGCCCCACTCACATAAGCTGATAAACGAATGTCATCTGCACCTTCATAAGTTGCTAATGACACAGTCACTTGTTGCGCCTGAGCAAGTGGAGCTGTTGCAGGAATTTCAGCCGTCACTGCATACACAGGATTTGAAGATCCTCTTTGTAAAGTAAATTCAGACACTCCACTACAAGCAACACATCCGCTTGGAGTACACGAAGCCGCTCTAGATTCTACAGCAGGTCCTGAACATGGACTGCCACCACCCGAAGGTGCGGGAGCTGTACATGTTCGAGTTCTTTGTTCAGTTCGAGTTGCTGCGCCACATGCGCCCGTGCATGCGCTTGCTGAAGTCCAATCACTCCACGCAGACCAACCACCGTCAATTCTAGGTACGGGATCGGGATTAGGAGGCGTGTCTCTGAAAATCCATAATGGATAATCCACACAGTTTTTGTGAAGTCTTCCACCACACGTGCCTGAGCTTAACCAGTTGTTAAATTCAGAACCTCTGATTCTATCAAAATTCTTATCTGCATTCTTCCAAAGTAGAACGGCATTGTTTTGAGGAGAATCCCAACGTTTGCCCACATAGCTGACAATGTCGTTATATCCATTCATCAAACAAGCTACTTTTCTTGTGGGAGCATCACTTGCCAAATTTATACCCGTTCCATTTGAGTAGAATGGGTTTCTCCATTCTGGAATGGGTGCGCCCGCATTGCGAATTTGAGTGTAACGAGTTTTTCCAGCTATTGAACCGCGTGCGCCTCTAGAAATAATAGCCGCATCTGAACTACACAATTCACCACTTGGAATGCGACCCACTGGAGGACGACACGTGTATGCACTGCCAGAGCCCATAGGTATACCGCCTCTTACGCAACGATGAGCGTATTTAATTCCACCGGAATTAAAATGATGCCATCCTGAAATATTGTCACAGAGAGTTCCATTCGAGCAACGTCTGCGTTCATTATAAATAGAATCTGCTGGTGCTGCGTATACAGGACCCCAAACCCAAGAACCGGGAGTTCCTGTGCAACTTTGAGTGTTGCAAGCAATATTTTGAGTTTCAGTACTTGCACCCGAACACTGATTTCCGCCATTTGAAGGTGCAGGGTTATTACACTGACGAGTGCGTGTTTGTGAAAGTGTTCCACCTCCACACGTTACTGAACATGAACCCTGACTTACCCAATCACTCCAATCACTCCACACCCCATCTACAGGCGGATTGACTGGAACACACTTCGCTTGGGTATTATCAAAAATAAAGTCAGCAGGATCCTTACACGACTTAAGTTTTAGATACTGAGCTTTGTAAGTATCTACATCTGGTCCCATGAACCAGTCATAGCAAATCGCGCCCACCACAGATGGACACGGTTCTCTCTCACGTTCACAAGGGGTTCCTCCTGCGAGAGGCGAAGGGTTGTTACAAACTTTTCTAGAATACTGAGTTTGTGAATCACCATTTAGATAAACTGTTTGTGCAGTACTCCAACCACCATCACGCGCATTACCATAGTAATAGCTCATGCTTGAAATGGGACCACAACGATACGTGTAGGTTGAATCACAACCTTGAACTTCGAGTTTAACTTCTCCGTTTGGCAATCCAGTGTTAACAACGTTCCAATCAGTTGTTGCACCATTTGCAAGAGTTAAATTTGAACCTGCACAATTAAACCAAGTTCCAATTACCGGGTTGCCGTTTATATCGCGATTTGTTTTTCGACATCTCACGATTGTCGTATGCTCATCCTCAACTCCTGCTTCTTCATGCGGATTGTTACAAGCAATGCGCGAAAGAGTTGTTGCAGCATTTGTAGGATTGTTGGGATCAACAGAGAATCCACTGATCAAACCAATGGAACAAGTAGGCCCCTCACTTGGGTTAGGCCCAGGGAAAGACAAAGAAGAAGCCGTTGAAGTATTATCGACTTGGTCAAAAACTGTTAAGTCAACTCTGTACATTTTTGCGACGTTAAAGTTTCTAGGACCAAAACGAAGATCGTTACAATTATTTCGAATATCGAAGTTATTTGGATCTACAACAGTACCTGAACACAAAAGCTGTACATCGTAGTCTGTAAGCTCTTGTACAATCGTGTTTCCACTCACTTCATAGAGTTTGATTCCTAAATTTGGACGCAAACCACTTCCTCTGGCTGGAGCATGAGGGTCATTTGCAGAGAAACTTAACTGCACTTCTTCAGAGCTAGAAGTAACATTGATATTTGGAAGCAACGGATTTTGAGTATCTACTTTAAAAGTATCTTCTTCAGTGTCCGAACTCACAACCAATCCAGATGTTGCACGATCTTCAGCAATCACTCTTACGCGAAGGGTGTCTCCTGAAGCTACAAATGGGCTTGTGCGTGCGCCTGTTTCAAAACTACCACGGTAAACACATAGAGTTCCCGTCGAAGGTTCATTCGTAGTGGCATAACACTGCGGAGCTTGATTGTTACAAGCTAGATCAAGAGTCGTTCCTCCTGCAGCATTTTCAAGCTGACACTTAAAGTTTACGTTACCCACACTGTTTTGCGAACACTCATATTCATAACTTTGAGCACTTGAATTTTTCCATGCACCATTCTTTTTATTGAGAATCACACACGAGATATCTGCTCCTCTTTGAACAAGAGTTTGATTGACCGTAGGAGAATTCAAACCTGTGTTGTCATAAGATCTTACATAAAATGCGTACTCAACTCCTGGGGCAATAACACTGCTACCAAAAGTAACCGAAGTTTGGCTCACACTAATAGCACCACAGGGTACAGACACGTTATCCAATGCAGCCCCTATACTTGGAGCTATGTTTCCAACAGCATCATACACAATTTCATTTGCAGGATTTGCATCACGCCTTAAAAGCGCACAGGTAAAGCGAGAGATGCCGCTTCCACTATCTGTGCCACTAAACTCAACAACTGCACTCGTTGCAGTAATATTATGAGTATTAATCGCAACAGTAGGCGCTGCTGTATCACGTCTAAAACTTTGGCAACGCACAGGACCGGCTGCACCGTCTGCTACACAGAACTGATAGCCACCATCTACACTGATAGTGCGCTGAAATGCAGTTTCATCACAATTCTGAAAACCACTTTCTGGGTCGCCTGAATTAGAAGCTACCGTTTGACCTGGGCTATAAAGTACACATTTATTAACTAACTGGTTGTTAGGACATTCGTAAGAGATGTTGATAGCTGAATCATGCGTGAATCCATTGGGAAAGCTTGAAAGAATAGTACATACGCCTGGAGAACCTGGTCCCGTTCCTCCGCCGTTTGTTGTTCCTGGATCTACATTTGTTTTAACAGCAAAAGACTGAACTCCCGCTGGCGAATCAAAACTCAAATTACCCGCTTTATCTTCAACCTTAAAATGCACCCAGTATTGAGTATCAGCAGCTAAATTTGTTGCCGCATATTGGGAAGGATTACAGCTTTGCCACACAGGATTTGAGGGCAAACTAGCAGAAGTATGAACCAAACATTCTGTGGTTTTAACTCCACTATTTGGAGCAGAGGGACTCTCCGGATCTATAGCTACAAAACTTATAGAAAAAGAATTTGTACTCTTTGAAAGGACAATAACGTTATCCGTTACATAGGGAGCATCACGATCAATTGCGAAATTATAAACATAAGCATCACTCAATAGACCATTTTCGGGATCTTTACCTTTTACAGCAATATTATAAATCCCTGATGGACTATTCTGAGCAACAATAAAAGTTCCTTCGCCAGGACAAGTGGTATAGGGCTGCGAGGCTGCAGTGCTTGTTGTCGCTGGGTTACGACATTCAGCTTCTGCAACGGGCTGACCGTTTTTTGAACATGAATAGTTTACTTCGTAAGAAGGGTCGCCATTGGGAAAACCTTGAATGAAAGATTCCCCATCAAAGGTATTAAAATTTGGAACAAATATACACGTTAGGTTTGAGGTGGGTCCTAAATTTGTAAGTCCCGTTGCGGCTTTTTTTATTTTCTTTGTACACGCAACATTTAAAGTTAATGCAAAAAATGCACAAGAATATATAAAGGATCTCGAGAAATTACCCATGCCTTAATTATCGACGGGTTTTTGAAAAGCTATGATTAAGATTGTGTTAATAAGAAGCGACAAAGCTCAATTTCATTAAAAGTTACGTCTAAAAACTAGACGCTCTTAATAAAGCGACAAATTCATGCCGTAGTCTATATTAGAGAATTACTTAGTGGGGTGCTTTGAGCAAAGCTTGTGCTTCTATCTCGTCGTGTTCTTCATCACTAAGGGGCCTAAGTTCACCGCTGGCTTTATCTCGTATGATAGGAACAAGTCCCATTTTTTCGAAACTTCGTCGCTCAAAATCTAGTTCTATTTTTTTAAGAGCAATCCAAGCTGCTCGCGTTCTTTGTTGTCCTGATTCAGAGTTTACTTGAAGAATAGCTCTATTTTTTTCAACCAAGTCCTTTGTAGTTTCACCCAGCAAAGATAAAACCGCTGCATCTGCGAAACTAGGGAGATAGGACTCACCCTTCGACCAATTCGCCGATGCAGCTCCTAAAGCGGCGCTGCTATCGAGCGCAAATCCTGCCTTTTTGTAAGTTAAGACATCGCTAAAAAGTATACTTTTAAGTTTGAAAAACGAAGGTCGACTCATTCCAAAGCGAAGAAGCTCCAAGGCCTTCTTTTCTCTCAGGTTGAGTCCCAGAGACACGCTATCTACTTTTAAGAGATAGGCCATTTGCGCAAATTGTTTTTCGTAAATGGTCAAATCCTTTAAATCTAACAGGGAAAGTTCTTTTTCTAATTTTATCGCAAGAGCAGAATAATCTGGCTCAACGCCTTCATACGGCCTCATCATTTCATCATATTGCGAAGGCGAAAGCGCAACGTCTTTTATAATTTCAGCTTCCAAGCTTTTGAATTTTTTTGTATCGCCAAAAACTTTTTCTAGCTTTTCACGCTCTTGCTTCATTCCCTCTAAGAAAGGATACCAATCAAGAGCCTCCTCAAGTGATTCTTCGTCTTGGTGTTCGATTAACATTCTAGAACCACCTAAAACTGCGGCCGTAAGAGTATAAAGACTCAAACGCGTTCCATCTATGGGATTCAGTATGGAAGCAAGCATTGTAAATTCACGAGGCTTTTCTGGATTCATTCGATGCTGGATTTTTTGATAGATTCCCTGAATGGGATCGAAGTCAAAACGAGTGCCGTCTTTGCTTTTCCAAGTAAACGGAGTCCATCGTCCATTGTTTCTTTCTACAAAACGTCGAAAAATAGGGATACTTTGCGCAAGGGCACCCGTGCCGGGTTGATAACTTGTTCCCAATCCCGAGACGTGTGGCTTGGAACCCCACCCACCCGACGCTGGCGCACTTTCTCTTGTTAATGTAGTGAGCTCTATAGCAAGGCGCGTATTCAACAACTGATTTGCTTTCACATAGGTATAAATACATGCATCGTTAAACGCAGAACTGCAATTCAATTTACTAAGACAACTTTTTGCTTCAATAGAGCCAACAAAAAGAAATATACAGACAAAAAACAGAAGAGGCCGCTCAAGAGAAAATCTTTTAAGATTTTTTCTCAAGCGACCCCCTAACTTTCTTTTCGAAAACCTTTACTTAACTTGTGCTTTCACTAATTCTACAGTCGACTGCATAGGAATTAAGCCAGGACTTTCTTTGTTTTGAAATACGTTGAAGGTATCAACGCCTAATTCTAAAGTAGTCATCGCAACGCCTAAGCCACCAAAGGCTTTCGACCAGCGTGCACCGTTAGACTTAATAATTTCAAGACCAGCTGGAGTAAGGTTACCATCAGGGCCTATGCTTCCCTTAAGCGCCCAGATACGATTATTTTGCAGCTTCACTTGAAGTGTTTCCGTTTTCTGAGAAATCGATGCAATTAAATCTACTTTTCTTGCTTCAATACTTCTAAATTTTTCACCTACTTCGTTTATTTGCTTCAACTTAGCAAGTTCTGCTTTATCTAGACCTTCAACTTTAGGAACATATTGCTTTAACTCAGAATCGAACATGACTTTAGTTTCAAGATCACCAAGCTGATCTACAGTTCCCGCAAGCTTCAATCGATCTGCTTCAAGAGCCATAAGTTGTTCATTCATTTTTAAAAGTGACTTAGCGTCAGCATTGTCTCTACCGTAAAGAAGCAAAGCAAGCTTGAGTGAAAATCCTGCTTTAACAACTGCCTTTGTTTCTGCTTCCCATGCCTTGAGTGATCCACTGCCTTCACCTACAGGTGCTCCACCCATAAGTAGACGCTCTCCCTCAGAGCTCATTTCTACTTCAGGCATTTTAAGATTGTGAACTTTATTATACAAAGTTTTTACGTTGTTTACGCCCGATTCAACTGCATTCTGAGCCGAATCCACTGCGCTATTAAATTTTCTTTGACCTTTATCAACCATTGACTCTTCAGCGCGCAAGCTCGGAGAAGCGACTAAAGCGAATGTTAATAGACTTCCGTTTAATAATTTTTTTCTCATAACTAAATTCTAAAGATTGCCTTGAAATTTACTGGGCATTGAAAGCTTTTATTTGAGTGATTTACTTATCAAAACTTTTAGCACTGATTAAAAGTTTTACATTTCTTAATAATGATGAAACGTTAAAATTCGTGCGATTCAAGAACCTGACAACTACGTCCACTGACCCAAACCCAAAGAAAACCCCAACGGGTTGAAGCAAACTTTTTATCGTTTAATTTACGAGCTAATTGCACCAAACGCTCGCGTTGTTTCCAGCTCATCAATCGCTCAAAACCACTGCCCGACCATTTATGATTTTTAACCTCTACAATATAGGCTCGTCCCGAACGACGAACGACTAAATCAATTTGAATCCTAAATTCCGGATGCTTCCAATCATGCGCCAATACCTCGTAGCCATTGTCTACGAGGTATTGGGCAGCCCGCTCCTCTCCAGCAAGACCTTTGTATATTCTTTGATGCCTCATACACTTGGACTAGCAATATTGAGGCCAAGTCATTTGAAATTCTAAAAGACAATATTTTTTTGCGGACTCTAATGAGCAATTTGAATTCTTAAACCGTTTGCGAGGGGCAGAATAACAGCCGTTCTTCTCGCAGGAGTTAATATTCTAAAATCTACTGGCGCGCCTGCGCCAAAATCAAGTTCCAACAAAGGTAAGCGTGAAAGATTTGTCATTAAAAAACCCGTTTGAGGATCTGCTACATGAAAATGAGTCATGGATTCCAGTCCTTTTTTATTACGCAGAGATTCAAGGTACTGGAGTGAAGCCAGAGCTTTTTCCTCATTGATAGATCGCACTGCGCCTCCAATTTTTTCGGCAATAAGTGCATTAGTAGAGCTCATCAATTCATCATAACTAAGTTTAAAAGAAGCACCCCTGACTGCATTGCCAAAATAGAGAGGTCCAATTTTTGGATAAACCCGCCTGTAATCAAAAGCACAGGCCAAAGTAAGTTCTTCACCGGACTTTTGATATTTGCGCGCAAGTTTCTTCCAAAGATCTGCACACAAAACATCATTCATCGAAAGCCTAAGTGCACTTTGAGCCGTCGTATTTGAATACAACTTTTTAAGGTCTTCTTCGCTGTAATCAATAAGCTCCCAGCGAATATCATTTAAATCATCGGGACGCGCTTGCTGCGAATACGCAAAACCCGTTGCCTCAAATACCGAAGCTTCATTGAAGGGAGCTTTTTCCAAAGGAACTAATTTTAAGCGATCTAAATCAGGCTTATGAAAGTCTAAATTCCTCATCGCTTTTGACCACGAGGTTAAAAACATAAAGTAGCTATAACCATCTACTACACAATGAGAAAGACTGACCCCTAAAGCAGAACGACCTTGAAAGTGACTCAACGTCACCTCTAATAGATTTTCACCCACTGTACTTTTGGCACTTTTAAAATATCGCTGCAGATCTTTAAGATTAGACATATCTGGAGCTGTTAAAGTTTCTTGAACGTTCCAACCAAATTTAAAATTTTGATCGAATTCCAGAGTTTCATCCGACATCTTTTTTAAATGCGATCCGACGGGAGAAAAAAACTGCAAAGTTTTCTCTAAAGAAGCTTTTAGTTTGTGCTCATCAATTAAAGATTCAAAAAAAAATAAAAAGTTAATCGGGTAAGCTCCAGCTCCCGTAAAGACATGGTCAACGGGAGAAAGTCTCATAATTCAGCTTGAGCTCCAATAAAATTGCCACAAAATGTTTTACGGTGATGCTCGCAAATTCCGTGCAAGCGAATGGCTTCAATGTGATCTGGTGTTGCATAACCTTTATTTTTTTCCCAGTTGTAGTGCGGAAACTCTGAGGCCATTTCTGAAATCAGCTGATCGCGCGCTACCTTGGCAAGAATAGAGGCAGCAGCCACAGCAAAAAAACTAGAATCTGCTTTGGATTGAGCTAAAATTCTTTTTTCAATTTCCATCATTTCAAGAGCATCAACAGCAGGAGTAACTCCGTGTTTTATTCCCAATTTCGGCCCGTCCACAAAATAGAAAGCCTCACTCGAAAACTTCTCATCGAGTTCTAGGATGAGAGTCCAAAAAGCTTTCATTCGCGCCCAGTAAATGTTTATAGTTTCAATCTCAGCAACATCGAGCCACAAAAGTTTGTAAAAACACTCAGGTACGACTTTTAAAAGTTCTGCGGCTTCCACTCTTTTTTCAGGAGTGAGCTTTTTTGAATCCGTTATACGAACTGGAAAATTTATATTGGCCGCATGCGCCACTGGAAACGCAAAAGCCGCCACACATAAAGGCCCCGAGAGACAACCAGCACCCACTTCATCCAAACCTACGATCCAGCCCGAAGTTTTTTTTAAAAACTGCGCATCTGAAAGAGCAGTTAAAGGACTTTTTTTAGCGAGAGCCACAAAAGAAAAACTATCTAGGCAAAGAGTGCGCAACAATCTGCAAAGCAATATTCATCAGCGCAGAGCAGCGGGAAAAGAATTCCTCAGAATGTCTTAAAAACAAAAAAGGGTACCAGCCTTAAATGGCTAGCACCCTTTTCTTTAACTCAATTTAGACTTGAAGAACTACTCAGCAGCAGTTTCTTCTTTTTTAGCTTTTTTTGCCGCTTTAGCTTCAGCACTTGCAGCTGTTGCGCCTTTGTTTTCCATCAAGCGAATGTTCTTATCTTGAATACGAGCTGCTTTACCATCGAGATCACGGATGTAGTAAAGTTTAGCGCGGCGAACGAAACCTTCAACTTTGCGCTCTACAGACACAATGTTGGGAGAGTTTAAAGGATAAATTCTTTCTACGCCTACGCCTGCAGAAACTTTTCTTACAGTGAAGGTAGCGCTTACGCCACGACCCTGACGAGAAATCACAACGCCTTCAAAAGCTTGAACACGCTCTTTGTCGCCCTCTTTGATTTTAGACTTTACGACAACTTTATCTCCAGCCTTGAAAGGCGGAAGTTCTTTGTTTTTATTGAATGCGGCGTTAACGTTATCAAGACTTTGCATAGCTCTGGCATTTAATCCTTAGTTTCAGAGCGGGTCAAGTATCGCAAGTCCTCTAAACCTAAAAAATCTTTAAGATATCGGGATTTAAGCTTTCGCTAAACGCCGCGGTTCTGGAGGCGCTTTTGAAGCTCAGCCAAAAGAGCTAAAGCCCATTTGGGAAAACCCTCACCCTTATGAGCCCGAATCAAATCCGGCCTAAATGCAAAAGTAAGCGCTAAGCTAGCCCTTAACTTCCATTCTTCCATTTTGAGATGATGCCCCTCAAGTAAAAGCTCAGGGGCTGAAACCCCATTGAGCTCACGAGGCTTTGTGTATTGAGGATGCTCCAATAAACCATGGGTAAAGCTCTCCTGGCGCGAGGAGCGCTCATCACCCAGCACCCCAGGTAAAAGGCGCACAATCCCATCTACAAAGGCCAAGGAAGGCAGTTCGCCGCCAGTAAGAATGAAATCTCCAAGACTAAACTCAAAATCCACCCACTTCTCCAGAAAGCGCTCATCAATTCCTTCGTAACGTCCGCACACAAAAACCAAGTGTCGGGTCCCCAAAGAGGGACCCCCCTCTTTGGGGTTTGTTAAGACCGGAGGTCTTACAGTTAGCTCCGGTTGGGGAGGACCTTCTTTTAGGTCAAGATGACCTAAAGAGGGGGTCCCCTGTACCAACCAATCTGCAAAGCTTTGGCAAAGACCTTGGGCAATTTCCACTCCTCGAGGGGAAGCATAAATAACTTTCACATTTTCGCGGCCGCCAGCTTTTTCACAACTATCAAGAATAGCAGCTTCGAGTACATCGGCGCGAATCAACATACCTGGCCCACCCCCAAATGGAGTGTCGTCTACGTTGCGATGTTTAGTAACACCAAATGCGCGCAAATCTTTTGCATGCAATTCTACAATACCCTTGGCTTGAGCTCGACGAAGTATGGAAGAATCCAAAACACTCTGAACGGGCTCGGGAAATAGAGTGAGAATTTCGATTTTATTCATGATCCAACCAAAGTTCTATATCTTCAACGATCCAAGTATCCATCTCTCTTTTTAAGAGTGGAAGAGGAACTTCAACAGCTAGTTTTTTAGAATCATCACCTTCTACAGATTCAAGCAATAAATTGATAGCTGTCGCACCCTTCGAAGGATCGCCATTTTCAAAATAGGCCACAACCCTAAAAGGACCCACTGAAGTTTTCACTTCGGCTCCCATCAAATCGCAAATATAAAAATCTGCTCCATCCAATTTAGGAAATAAGGCGCGTTCAATGTAAAAATCAGCTTTTGCGGGCGGCTCAAAGCCTTCTGGAAAATTCACAAAAAACTCAGACGTATGACTGAGTGGAACCTCCACTCTTACATCTACCGCTTTGTTTTCTAGATAAATACTTTTGATGTTTTTAAACCAAGGAGCAGCCAAGCCAGAGTGAGCGACTGCTTTCCATTTATTACCCTTGAATGTATGTCGCTTTATGAGACGCGCAAGTGCAATCAGCTTTGAATTTTGAAGACTAGGATCTCTATTTTCCAATGAGCTTAAGAGCTTCGCAAAAAATTACGCAGTTTTTGCTGCGGCTTTTTTGCTGTCTTTTAAGAGCTTCGCAAGAGTTTCAGAAGGCTGAGCGCCCTTAGATACCCAATGCGTATAACGCTCTTCATTGATTGTGAAAAAACCTGATTTTCCAGGCTTATAAGTTCCAAGTTTCTCTAAGAAACGACCACAGAGTTTCGCGCCTTTATCCGCAACGTGAATGCGATATACAGGGTTATGTTTTTTGCCTCCGGGTGCTAAACGAATTACGACCATATAGGGGAGCTACTATGCTCCATGTTTTGAAATATCTCAAGCCTAGAGATGAAGTAAAATAATATATGTGGCCAGGCGAGCTCCATGAGCGGCTGAGAACAAAACTGGAGGATACTTTTAGCGGAAGGTCTCTCGGAACAAGCTACCCACATAATCATTATCTACCAAGTAGGCCAAATGACCCCCAAATCGCAGTAAATCCACCCTAGCCGCAGGATTCTCCTTATAGGCTTGTAAAACCCTGAGAACCTTAGGATGTCCTCTTTCTTCGGGGGCAAGCACCCCTCGCACTGAAAGAATGGGATCGTCCTCGGCAAAAACTAAACGCAAAGGCCCACGAGTCGATCGAGCAGAATCATAAAAAGAAGAATACTCTTCAAAGCTCATATTGAAAGAATTGCCTAAAATTTGCTTCAGGCGGGGATGAGCAAAATCTTCGTAATAATCCTTATATCTTAAACGACCTTTGTATTCTGGACTTTGCAGACGAGTAAACTGCGCCAACTCATGAATCACAGAATACGCCACTAAGCCTTGTAACTCTTGATATACAGGTCGCTCGGGCTCTCGCGTAAGTTCCAACATATACTCTGTGGTGAGCTTTTTATTCCAAGGTAACAAGCCCCCCAAGACTTTGCGCACAAACCAATCTTCAATATCAAAGTGAGAATTCACTCTTTTTTGCGCTTCTAAATAATCCGCCTGCGCATCCAATACATCCGCCGCTGCTGATGCACTCATAACAGGACTCAAAGCCAGATTGCCCCAATTTAAAAGATAGGGATACCAACCAGACTCACGACTTAAGAATCGATTGAAGTGTAACATTCTAAGCACCAAAGATGCGCCACCTGAAAGTCCTACACTCCCCACTTTTCGATACTGTTTTCCTAAGAGTGCTTTCTGAGAAAGAAAATTTTCAATTCGTATTAAAATATCCCGGGAAACAAAACGAACGCCTGAATCTGCAAAATAGGGTTTAGCATCTAATAAATTTTCTTTTGAAAGATAACCCGGAAAAATTAGGACTGAAGAATTGGGATGGCTTTCTCGAATAATTTTTAAAAACTTTCGGTACCATGTTCCTCTTCCTACGGTTCCAAAACTTGTTCCAAAGATAAGAAGTAACTCGTCTCCAGAGCCTTCATAGTAATACGCTGGAACCGTGCCTGGGTAATAAGGATTTTCTGCTCGATCCTTTGGCCACTTTAAATCAATTTTTCGCCACCAACTTTTAGACCAAGGGTAGGCTCTCGTTTCTACAGCCGCCACCCCGGACCAAATTGATGATTCATAGCGAGCTCCAGCAACACCTAAAAAAGATTCTTTTTCTAATTTTGCATTCAGCTCTTTTAAAGTTTTAGAATTAAATAACTTACTTTGTGCATCTAATGGGCTTGAAAAAAACAAGACATAAATTAGAAAGCAAAAAAGATTTCTAGCGATGCACCGATCCACTCAGAGATCTTTATCGCCGGCGACTTAGAGAGTAAACAAGCTTGTTCTTAATTTGAATGTATAAACAACTGTAGCAAATAGATACAAACGACACTTTACAGAATCCGAATCAGATTGTTCCTAAAGCGAAACATTCTTAAAGCCATAAAGAACAAGCAATAATGCTTGCTTTCAAATGGAGGTGCTTATGAAACTCAATAAAACTATTTTAACATTAACTCTTGTAGCTTCTGGAATGGCCTATTCTGGAGTAAAGAATGCTGCAAACACTGGCTACAGCAAAACACGTGCTGCTGCGGTAAACCTAAGGAATGCTCTTGGCCAATCTGTAGAAAACACAACAGATACAGCCGTTGCTGTGCTTGATAAGCAAGGTAATCTTTTACAAGTAATTTTTACGGGTAAAAAATCTGCAACGCTTTGGTCGGCTGTAACAGAAAAAGTGAGCGACCTTCATGCAGCGGGTGTTGAAGCGAGCGCTGGAGCTGGAGAAGATGTGAGCAAACTCGCATTTGACTTCACTGAACAAGGTGTTGCTATTACAGGTGGTGCGGCAAAATACGCTGTAGAGATGAGCCTTGGAACTCTTCAAAACCTTGGTCAAGGTAGCACCTTGGGGAACTACACTCTTGTGCCCCTAGGTGATTACTCAGCTCGTGCTGTGAACTTTGCCATTGATTATGTAAGTGATGACGCGAACATGGTTGTAGAAATCAGCAAAAGTCTTGTGAAAGATTCTCACGCTCTCATTCGATCAGTAGCAAACTTTTCTCCCAAAGGTGCGTACAACGCCACTAAAGGTATTGCAAAAACTGGCATCAATGCTCCTATAAAAGTTGTGAATTCAGTTACAAAACTTTTAGGCTTCGAATTTAAAACTATTAAATAATTCTAAGAGTCACTCAAAGTTAGTCACTTATTTGAGAGTGGCTAACTTTGGAGTGTTTACCTCATGAACCCGATAACTCAAATAATAAGATGTTATCTCATAGCGATAGCTTCCTTCATATTTGGGAAGCACCAAACTTAAGACTTCGTGCAGAGCAATTGACTTAAAGAAAAAGTTATCGCATTCATTGTAAAAATCACCCTGCCCTGCAAACCTTGCACAGAAGAAAGTACTATCAACAGGAACAAAAAGATCATTTAAAACAATTTTAAGTTTTTTTTGAAAGTTTGCTGCTAGAAACGGCACTTGGGAAACACTACTTACAAAGCCTCTTGAAAACCTCTGATTTGAACATAAAAAACTAAAATCCTGTTTTAAAAAATTATCCCAATAAACTAATTGATCCAAAGTCATTGAATCATTTAACTTTGAAAGATCAAAGGCTCCAGAAACTTGATTTATCTCTACAAACTCACGCCATCCTTTGTAAGCCTCAGAAAAAAAGTTCTCGCAAATTTTCAAATTGGAAAATTTGGAGCTTGGAAACCATTCAACCTCCAGTAATTGTTCAGGAGTAAAAACAACAAGGTTAAAATCCACAGTGTTGCTTAAAACTGGAGACAAAGGCTTTAACTTTTTAAGGTATTTAACGGAATAATATCGATAGAGACTATCCCCATTCCCTCCATTGCCTGTTACTGACTGAGCTTCAGCCATAAATAAAGCTATAAAAAGAAAAGTAAAAATAATGCTACTTCTCACAGTTACCTCTTTGTGTAGATAAAATCGTTCGTGGAAAAAATTGTACAGAAAATTCATAAACCTCGTCCTTGTCTGTATCTGACGCACACATTTGATAAACACGCTCAAGCATTAAGCGCACTTCTTTTTTAACTTTTGCGATGGATCGTTTATTAAGTGGTACACGAAGCGAACAAAAATCTCGCATCTCGAGTGGCACATTATCTAATGAGTCAGCGGCCTGCTTTAAAGTTTCTTTATGGGCATTACGAATCGCCAATGAAGGTTTTTCGTCCGAAGTCCTAAAAGCTTCTGCCGACAGGGCTAATTGCCCTCTTTCAAACTTAATCATTCCTACTCGATAGAGCCTTTCAACAACAAAACTTGCACGTACTTCTGTGATTCCAAAAAATCGCGCAATGTCCTTTGGTGTTTTAGAAGGAATATCAAGACGTAAAAAACTGAGCACTGAAAAATAGAGCGGAGTAGATAAAATCTCTTCTTGTAGATCATCTTTAAGACTCAATGCTTTTTGAAGAACTCTTTTTTTAAGTCTGCGCTGTGGCCTAAGCTTTTTTTCTTCAATGACACTTTCAAGGAATTGCTCTCGCGAAGTCTTATCAAGTTCTAAGCGATCACTCACTTTTAGTGCCATCACAAAAGGAAGTGTGCGATGTCCCTTCATCACACTTGATAAAGTGGGTGCTAGGATATTGAGGTCTCGAGCAAAGCCGCGCAAAGAATAGCCAGCGCGTTTTTTCTTTCTTAGATCAAAACTTTCATGAAGTTTTTTCCTATAGTAAAAGTCTCGACTCGTTTCTTGATGCACCGTGTGTAACAAATAACTAAAATATTTAATCTTTGCTACACTTTAATGAATTAATAAATCTTACAATCCAGCCAACTTGAAGAAATAACTCAATATTTACAATTGCTTATAGTTAATACTTACGACCAAAACCCTTGCTGCGTTTTCCTTGAAACGGATCCATACCCGCAGGAGGTCCGCCACTGCCCCCAAACATCTTGGCCCACTTTCCTAATTTCTTCATAGCGCGGCGAGCTTCTTCAAATCGCTTGAGAAAACTATTGATGTCTTGAACAGCAATTCCCGACCCCTTGGAGATTCGTGATCTGCGCGAGCCGTTGATCACTTGAGGTTCTTTGCGCTCACGCGGAGTCATGGAATTTAAAATTGCATTGATCTTTTTAAATTCTTGATCAGCTTCTTTTTCATTAAATTGCTCTTGAATGGCGCCCATACCGGGAAGCATTTTCATCAAACTTCCCATGCTTCCCATCTTAGAAACCAAACGCAACTGATTGCGAAAATCTTCAAGAGTAAAAGATCCCTTTGCAAGACCTTCAGCCATTTCGTCTTTTGCAACGTCTTCGTCTTTAAGCGCTTCTTCAGCACGTTCAATAAGACTCATGACATCGCCCATATCCAAAAGGCGCGAAGAAATACGATCAGGATGAAAAACTTCAAAGTCTACAGCGCGCTCACCGTGACCAATAAACTTGATAGGCTTACCTGTTACTGAAACCAAAGAAAGTGCAGCCCCCCCACGAGAGTCACCATCCATTTTTGTAAGTATAGCTCCGCTCAAGTTTACTTTTTGCTGAAAGCCTTCTGCAACATCGACTGCGCCTTGTCCCATCATAGCGTCGATAACGAGTAAACGTTCTGCCGGATTTAAAATCTTAACCAAATCAGAAAGCTCGCTCATTAATTCGTCGTCCAATTGCACACGACCTGCAGTATCTACCAAGAGAACTTCAATGTTGGTTTTTTCAGCGTCACTCAAGGCTGCTTCTGCAATTTTGCGCGGATTCATGGCGCTTTGTTCATCAAAATAAATTCCTTCAATTTGATTGCGCTCAGCTAATTGTTTTAATTGCTCAAGTGCTGCGGGACGGCGCACGTCTGTGCTGACAACTTTTACGCGTTTGCCTTTATTTTTTAGATGCAACGCAAGTTTAATAAGTGAAGTTGTTTTTCCTGATCCCTGTAAACCGCACAACAAAATAACGGCAGGCGGCTTTACACTCAAATCAAGATCACGAGATTGCCCACCCAAAATTGAAGTGAGTTCTTCAGATAACACTTTTAAAACTTGTTGTTCTGGAGAGAGTGACTTCATCACATCTTCGCGCAAACATCGTTCTTTAATTCGAGCTAAGAAATCGCGAACAACACGGAAGTGAACATCGGCCTCAAGTAACCCTACGCGAATTTCTGCAAGGACTTCGTCAACTTCACCCTCGGTCAGACGAGATTTGCCTCTGAGTTTTTTTAAGGCACTGCCAAAGCTCTTCTGAATAGAATCAAACATAAACCTAGACTAGCAGCTGTCTAAAAATCTTTCACCCCGTTCTGGGAGATAGTACATGAGTCGTACTCTTTCAGGCCCTACACTCTCGCAAAAAAGGCAGACTCAAGACATCGTCTCAAGCCTGCCTCTTCTTAACAAAAAATTAAAATAAATTATTTTGGAGCTTTTTCTACTTCACTCACAGTAACTTCTAAATTCTCTAAATATACATTTGTGGAATCAGTAATTTTGATAGTTATAAGCTTATTTTTGGGACTAAGATCACCCTCAGGGCTTAAGTCATTTTGCGACCCTTTTACAAAAATGTAATATCCCGCACTTAAGTTATTGGCATTCACCCACTTGCCTTCTACACTTTCAACATTGTTTAATCCCTTAGTATCCACTTTATGAACCGGTAGAGGATTTTCATCTCCTTCATCATTCTCAGAGGATATAATCAGGTCACTCAAGGGATTAGACGCACTTCCATTTGCAATCACTGCAACATTAAGAGTATTAACCAAATCCTCTTTAGGTCCACTAGGATCTCCAGACTGAGATTCGATTTTATGTTCAACTTTAAACAGTTGAACAACAGATGCCGCACCTAAGTCTCGCTCTTCACGTGTAAGAGTCTGAGCATCATCTGATTTCAACATAGGACAAAGGGCAAATAAAGAAATCGCAAGGAATGTATTTTTCATAAAGTATCTCCTTTCAAAGAAACAACCATGACGCAGTGCTACGTCAATTATGGTTCTCTAATCAAGATCTAATACCTTAAAAAATCTAAGCAATATGAAATACTCAATAAAAACTAATCCACATAACTGGGGAAAGAATCCAAGAAGAAACTTACACCCGCACTCAACTGCAGATCGTTAACGAGTTCTTTAGATCCCACGTTAGTGGACTGGTGTATAAAGTCTTTCAACTCAATACGAAAACCCCAACGATTACGTTTTAAAATTCGAATCCCTGCTGCTAGCATTCCACCAAACTGCCAGTTCACATCGCCTGTATCTCCGGAAAAACGTGCTTCTTCGGTCATAACACCGGCAGGACCTAAACTCGCAGTGATATCCATGTGCACGACTGACATATCGGTAATGTGCATTTTTGTGTAATACGGAGTGAATGTGTAGAGTGCTGCGACCATCATGATAGGAAGGTCGATTCCAAGGCTTCCTGCCGCACATCCAGCCTGTGCGCACTTATCGCGTATTTCTTCTTCAGCAAAAGCAGACATTTCAGAAAAGAAATTATATTGCACAGAAGCTTCTAAGCTATGGCGACGGTTCAGATGATACGCCAAGCCTCCTGAAACTCCCGCATAATCATACAAACTAGAAGTGGGCGCATAGTTTAGCCCCAACATAAATTCAAATGCATTATTTTTATCGAAGATAGGATTTAGCACTGCAACTTCGGGGCCGTATTGCGATTGAATCTGATAAGCCTCTACAGGCTTTAGCATTTCATCTTGCGCATAGGCAAAAGTTCCAAACAATGAAAAGCATCCAACTAAACAAATCTTCCTTGATAGCCCCTGACCCATGAAAACAGTATACGGTGCCTAGAGGCTGAACGTAAGGAGCGTCAAAAAGCTGCGACTAAATTGCAGGAAGCCCAGCTCGTTATACAACGTGCCGCGTTAGAAGAAGATCAACCAGAGCAAAAGGCAAATACCAGCGGGAACTCCCACGAGATACATCAAAAGCGGTGGCAACACCCCGCCTTTCTCTCTGAGTTCACTCTCTTCGTGATGAATTAAGCCATAACGATATTTGTGTTTGAGTTTTCTGAGATGCATGGATTCCATAGTTCTTAGCGCTGCAATAAACAGGCCCAGTGTATTGGCATTTTTAGAATACGAGGCAAAAAAGCTGAGGCTATTTTTCCCTCTGCCCGGGACATTTTCCTCGCCCGAGCAGACTTAGCTAATGTGGTAACTATTTCTTCGAAGAGGAGTCCCCTCCGGAGGGCGCAACGCCAACTTTCTCCAGAAGTGCTTTTCCGTTTTTGGATTGTGCTAAAGCCTCGAGCATACCGCTCAACTGAGTTCCACCACTCGAACTGAATAACTCCATAACCGAATTCATCCCCGCAACTGGTTGTCCCGCATTTGTAATAATCTTTATATCAGCCGCCTTCAGAGCGCCCGCTTGTTCAATGCCAATTTTCTCGTTGGCTTCGACCTGTCGAATAGTGATCAGATATTCCTGATATCCCTTATTATCCCCAATCTCTTCAGCCAGCGCGATCTGCGCTTGAACAGGCGCTAATTCCATAAGTTTTTTTGCCTCTGCTTGCGCAGCACCGGTAACCGTTATTCCTTCCGCCAATCGTTTTTGCTCTTCGAGTTTCCCGTCTGCAATGAGAACGGTTTGCTGCTTTTCCCCTTCGGCGCGAATAACGGCCGTTTCTTTTTGTTGCTGCGCCTGAACAAGTGTCACTTCTTTTGTAATCTCAGCCTGTTTTACTTCAGCAACTTTTATCACCGCCATTTGTTTTTCTTTAGTTGTTCGCTGTTGCTCCGTAATTTCTTGCTGGGACAATTCATTTGCAATACCAACGGCTTTATCTTTCTCCGCTGTGCGACGCCCTACAACTTCCAAAGCCTGCTGACTTTGCATATCCACTTCGCGCTGAGCTTCGATTTCTGCCGTCTTTGCTTTCCGAATATTCTCGGCAACAACAATCCTTGACTCCATTTCGATGGCAGATTTTTTCTTAGCCATAATATTCTGAATGACGTGCGATTCTCTTGAGTCACGAATATCCATCAATTCGATATTTTTTACGGTATTCACACCCCAGTTCGAAAGTTGTTCAGAAACTTCTTTGGTAAACTGCTCGCCGTAAACTGAGCGCCCTTGCATAATAGACTCAATATCGGAGGATGCCAAAATGGTTCTTACAGCGCCCTGTACGATGGCCTTTAATTGCTCCTGAAGCTCATCAAATGAAGCCACTCTCTGCGCTGCTACATTAGAATCAGTTATCCTGAAAAAGGATTTTATATCTACCACGAAAGGAAGACGTCCTTGATCGTAAGCTTCATACTCGTTCAGATCTAAATCGAAAACTGAAACAGGCAGAGTGATCTTAGAAATACCAAAAATCGGAATCCAAGACGGCCATTCATAGTAACTGTTGCCGTACTGGGTATCTTTTCCATATGATTTCGTTTCTTTGCTAGATTGAACAATATGCACTTCATTTGTTGCTACAACTCGTCGAAGCGACAAAACCCAATGTACTAACTTGGCTGAAGCCAATAATGATACCAGAACCACAATAATTACAGTTATTTCCATACAAAAAGGTTAGCTGAAGTTGTACTGAAAACAAGTGCTCCTACTTACTAAATAAGCAATCACAAGCAACTTCGTCTGAGCGTCTTCAGATTCTGAAACGCTAGCGACTTATAAATTTCTTTCGCCCTTCTATTCGACTATAAGAATAAGAATGAACGCATCGCAGTTTTTTAGGGACTTTGAACCCACGAATACATCCCTCCCCCTCTTTGTACTGAGCGACGGTACGGGAGAAACTGTAGAAAACTTGGTTCAAGCGATCCTCATTCAATACGGAAATCTTAAAATAGAAATATTTCGTTACAAAATGGTTCGTACAGAGGCTCAAGCCAAAGCTATTTTGGAAGAAGCAAAGCTTCGCGATGCCCCACTTATTTACACTGTAGTTGCTCCTGAAGTGCGAGTTGCACTTTCAGAAGGAGTGGCTCGCTTAGAACTCAAAGCCGTAGACGTCCTTGGTGCGACCCTGGATTTGATCAGTAA